>NZ_JARJLT010000265.1 GCF_029335315.1 Pseudomonas citronellolis | reverse complement strand
GTCGTCGGCCACGGGCGTCGCGCCGCGGTAGAGGGTGCGTACCAGCGGGCCGATGGACAGCCCCTGGAGCAGGATGGACACCAGCACCACCACGTAGGTCAGGCTGAGGATCAGGTCGCGCTGCTCGCCCAGCGGCAGCGACAGCGCCAGGGCCACCGAGACGCCGCCGCGCAGGCCGCCCCAGACCAGGATGCGGATGGTCCCGCTCGGCACCTGGCGGCGCCCGGCCTCGGTCTGGCGCAGCACCAGGATCGCCGGGGCCACGGTGAGCAGGCGCGAGGCCAGCACCGCGCCGCCGAGGGCGAAGGCGGCCACCACGTGCAGCCAGTTGAACGGCAACAGCAGCAGTTCCAGACCGATCAGGGCGAACAGCAGGGCGTTGAGGATTTCGTCGATCAGCTCCCAGAACTTGTCGATGTAGCGCCGCGTCTCGTCGGACATGGCGTACCGGCGCGCCTGGTTGCCGATGATCAGCCCGGCCACCACCATGGCGATCGGCGCCGACACGTGCAGGCGCGCGGCCAGGGCGGCGCCGCCGATGACCAGGGCGAGGGTCAGCATCACTTCCACCTGGTACTGGTCGATGCCGCGCATCATCAGGAACACCCCGTAGCCCAGCACCGCGCCGAACAGCACGCCGCCCACCGCTTCCTGCAGGAACAGCCAGGCGGTGGCCGAGACGGTGGGCGTCTCGCCGGCCATGAGGATGCCCAGGAGGATGCTGAACACCACCACCGCGGTGCCGTCGTTGAACAGCGACTCGCCGACGATGGTCGTGGCCAGCGGCTTGGGCGCGCCGGCCGAGCGCAGGATGCCGAGCACGGCGATGGGGTCGGTGGGCGAGATGAGCGCGCCGAACAGCAGGCAATAGATGAAGTCCACGTGCCAGCCGAACAGGGCGAAGGTGTAGTAGGCCAGGTAGCCGATCACGGTGGTGGCGATCAGCACGCCGAAGGTCGCCAGCAGGCCGATCGGCCACTTGTAGTTGCGCAGGTCGCCGAGGTTCACGTGCAGGGCACCGGCGAACAGCAGCGCGGGCAGGAACCAGGTCATCAGCACTTCGGAGAAGTCGATGCGGCGGATGATCTGCTGCATCTCCACCTCCAGCACCGGATAGCCGGCCATCGACAGGCCCTGGGCGAGGAGCGAGAACACCAGCGCCGTGGCCATCACGCCGATGGTCGGCGGCAGCCGCACGAAGCGGTAGTTCACGTAGGTGAGCAGGGTGGTCAGCGTGATGAACGCCGCGGCGAGGTCGAGCATGTCGCAGGTACTCCTTGGCAAGGCAAGTGGGCCGGCCCCAGTGCCCAATCCCTGGGCGGGGGCGCGCGGAAAAGAGACCGGATGATAACCGGATATGGCGGGCATATTGCCGAGCGCCGGGGCTTCGTCCGACAGGACCGGGAAGTATGGGTCCCAGCCGTGGTTCGGGTTTCCGGGCTTGATGCGCGAGATTTCCGAAAAACCGGGTGGCTGGCGACGATAGGGCTGAACCCTCGCCGCTGTCCCCGGTCTGTCAAAAAGAAGGGGGATGATCGGGGCGTTCCGCGCCCCTGGAAGCCCCGTGCTGTGCGGTATTCCGTGCATTTTGTGGAGTATCTAGAACAGTCAACCGGCAAGGCGACAAAGGGTTTCGAGAAAGCGGCAATTTCTTGTTGAACTCGCCGACTTCAGGTCCTAAAGTTCGCGCCCGAACGTCCATGCTGGAAACGATCCATCCGGCTCAAGTACTGACGACGAGAGGTTTCCGGTATTCCATCAGGTACCGGTGATCCTCGGCGACATGCCTTGGGAAGTAGGCGAACCAAAGTGGGGAAACGGATTAGACGTTCAGCTTCAACCCTACGTATCCATGTGTTTTGCCATTGGGAGTCCCAACCATGTCCATCAAGGTCGAGGATTACTTCGCCCCTGAAACCTTCCAGCGCATGAAGGCCTTCGCCGACAAGCAGGAAACCCCCTTCGTCGTCATCGACAAGCAGACCATCGCCAACGCCTACGACCAGCTGACCCACTGCTTCCCGTTCGCCAAGGTGTACTACGCGGTCAAGGCCAACCCGGCCACCGAGATCACCGAACTGCTGCGCGACAAGGGCTCCAACTTCGACATCGCCTCGATCTACGAGCTGGACAAGGTGATGAAGACCGGCGTCGGCCCGGAGCGCATCAGCTACGGCAACACCATCAAGAAAGCCAAGGACATCCGCTACTTCTACGAGAAGGGCGTGCGCCTGTTCGCCACCGACTCCGAGGCCGACCTGCGCAACATCGCCAAGGCCGCCCCGGGCGCCAAGGTCTACGTGCGCATCCTCACCGAGGGTTCGACCACCGCCGACTGGCCGCTGTCGCGCAAGTTCGGCTGCCAGACCGACATGGCCATGGACCTGCTGATCCTGGCTCGCCAGCTGGGCCTGGTGCCCTACGGCATCTCCTTCCACGTCGGCTCGCAGCAGCGCGACATCTCCGTGTGGGACGCCGCCATCGCCAAGGTCAAGGTGATCTTCGAGCGCCTCAAGGAAGAAGACGGCATCACCCTGCAGATGATCAACATGGGTGGCGGCTTCCCGGCCAACTACATCGCCAAGACCAACGACCTGGAAACCTACGCCGAGGAGATCATCCGCTTCCTCAAGGAAGACTTCGGCGACGACCTGCCGGAGATCATCCTCGAGCCGGGCCGCTCGCTGATCGCCAACGCCGGCATCCTGGTCAGCGAAGTGGTGCTGGTCGCGCGCAAGTCGCGCACCGCCGTGGAGCGCTGGGTCTACGCCGACGTGGGCAAGTTCTCCGGGCTGATCGAAACCATGGACGAGTCGATCAAGTTCCCCATCTGGACCGAGAAGAAAGGCGAGATGGAAGAAGTGGTGATCGCCGGCCCGACCTGCGACAGCGCCGACATCATGTACGAGCACTACAAGTACGGCCTGCCGCTGAACCTGGCCGCCGGCGACCGCCTCTACTGGCTGTCCACCGGCGCCTACACCACCAGCTACAGCGCGGTGGAATTCAACGGCTTCCCGCCGCTGAAGGCCTTCTACCTGTAAGCCTCGCTTGAGTCGAAGAAGCCCCGCGAATGCGGGGCTTTTTCGTGCTGCGGTTGGCGCTCGTCGTCACGTCCCCGTAGGGCGAATAACGCGAAGCGTTATCCGCCGGCCGGAAGGTTCGTCACCCCATGTGCCCATGAGTGCAAGGCGACGGCGTATAACCGCGAACGGTTATACGCCCTACCTGTGACGCGACTGTCATGGAAACGCAAACGCCCCGCGGGGCGGGGCGTTTGCGTGGGGCGGGCTCAGCCCTCGTTGGGCTGGCTCGCCGGGCGCGCCTGGGCTGTCGCCGGCGCCTTGTTGTCCTTGGCGATCTCCTGCTCGCCCACCGCGTTCTCCGCCGGCAGCTTGTCGAACTCGTGCAGGCCGTTCTTCGCGTAGGGGTCGCCGATCCAGCGTGGCGCCGCCACGAAACGCTCGCCCACCAGGCTCTTGGCCGGCTCGTAGCCGTCGTAGCTCAGGCCGGCGAGGTCGGACAGGGTGTGGATCAGGTGCGAGCTGCTGTAGGGCCGCCCGCTGATCGCCTGCAGGTCGCGCGGGTGCGCCTGTTGCCAGCTCGGCGAGGTCCAGACCAGGAACGGGATGGTGTACATCGGCCGGGTCGGGTCGTTCTCGTTGCGCCCTAGGCGGTCGTGCTTGCCGGAGCTGAAGACCTCCTCGCCGTGGTCGGAGAGGTACACCAGGAAGCCGTTCGGGTCGGTGGCCGAATAGCGCTTGATCAGGTTGGCGACCACGAAGTCGTTGTGCAGCACCGCGTTGTCGTAGGCGTTGTAGGTTTCCACCTGGTCGTCCGAGAGGCCGGCGGGCACGCCCTGGCGGTCCTTGAAGCGCGCCGCGTCCTCGGGGTAGCGGTAGCGGTAGTCCATGTGCGTGCCCAGCAGGTGCACGACGATGAGCTTCTTCGGCGCCGGGTCCTTGAGCACCTGCTCGAAGGGCGCGAACACCACGTCGTCGTACTGGCGGGCGTTCTGGTTGCGCTGGTTGTTCAGGTAGAACTGCTCGTCCGTCTGCTGCGAGAAGGTGGTGAGCATGGTGTTGCGCTTGGTCATCGTCTGCTGGTTGGTGATCCAGAACGTCTTGTAGCCGGCCTGTTTCATCAGGTTGATCAGCGACGGATCGGTGAGGAAACGATCCGGATGGGTCTCGTCACCGAAGGTGAGGATCTGCTGCATCACCTCGATGGTGTAGGGGCGCGGCGAAACCACGTCCTTGAACACCGCCAGGTTGTGGTCGGCGGCGGCCAGGGCGTCGAGGTTCGGCGTGGTCGGGCGGCCGTAGCCGTACAGGTGCATGTGCTCGCGGGTGGTCGACTCGCCGAGTACCAGCACCAGGGTGCGTGGCGCTTCGCCGCTGCTGTCCTGCAGGTTCTTCAGCGGCGGCAGGGAGGCGTTGCGATCGAGCAGCTTCTGCATGTTGTCGAGCTGCTGGCGGTACTGCGCGTAGCCCACCACCAGTTGCCAGGGCACCGCCGGCTCCATGCGCTGCTGGACCTTCTCCATGGCCTCGTCGAAGCTGCGGTCCTGGGAAACCATCTGCTTGTAGAAGGGGTACGCCAGGTTCAGCAGCACCAGCAGCACGGCCAGCGGGATGCGTGCCAGCGCCGGCATCCGCACGGGGCGCAGGCGTTTCCAGAGGATCACGGCGACCGCCGTGTAGAGCAGCAGCGCCAGGCACAGCCAGACGCTGAAGTACTGGCTGAAGTACTCGCTGGCTTCGGCGGTGTTCGACTCGAACATCACGAAGATGACGCTCTGCGAGAACTCCTGGTGGTAGATGCCGAAGTAGCTCAGGCCGACCAGCGAGGCGCCCCACAGCACCAGGCCGATCAGCGCCGCCACGCCACGGGTGAAGCGCGGCAGCAGCAACACCGGCGCCAGCCACAGGCTGCTGAGGAAGAAGGCGTCGCGGAAGCCGGCGAAGCCGGTGGTGCCGCTGAGCAGGATCAGCGCCTGGGTGACGCCGGAGAAATACCAGAAGAACAGTAGCAGCCAGCCCAGGCCGGCCCAGTCCACCTTGCGGTGGGAGGGGGAAGAAGTCGACACGCTTTCCTCGCATTGCCAGAAACCACCGCGAAAGCGGGCGGTCAGTGGGCTGCGAGGCTATCGACAGGGGTGTGAAGCCGAGGGCAAGCGGACGTCAAAAGAATGTGAAGCGAGGCTACAGGCGTTTCAGTGCGGCGGCGTAGAGGTCGCCGTCGGGGGTTTCGCCGAGTTCCGCCGCGCGCCGGTAGTAGGCCAGGGCGAGCTCGCGCAGTTCCGGCTGTGGCGCATGCTCCAGTTGTTCGCGGGCCACCCGCAGGAAGTTCAGGTTGCCGCCTTCCAGCGCGCGCAGCAGCCAGTAGCGGGCGTCCTCCACCTGACCCTGCTCGGCCAGCGCCGCGGCGTGGCTGAACTGGCCACGGAAGTCGCCGGCCACCGCCGAGCGGCGGTACCAGTCGCGGGCCTGCCGCGTGTCCCGGGCCACGCACAGGCCTTCCTCGTAGTGGCGGCCGACCAGGTTCATCGACTTGGCGTGGCCGAGGTCGGCGGCGCGGCGGTACAGTGCCAGGGCGTGGGCCGCGTCGCGCGGCACGCCGCGCCCGGTGGCCAGCAGGTTGGCCAGGTTGTACAGGCCCCAGTCGAGGTCTTCGGCGGCGGCGTGGGCGTAGTGCTCGGCGGCCGCGGCCGGGTTGGCGGCGGTGCCCCAGCCGTGCTCCAGGCAACGGCCCAGCATGTTGCGCGCCATGCCGTGGCCGCGCTCGGCGGCGATGCGGAACCAGGTCAGCGCCAGCGCCGGGTCGCGCTCGATGCCCTGGCCGTCGAGGAGAATCTGCCCGAGCAGGGCCTGGGCTTCCAGCTCGCCCAGGCGCGCCGCTTCGAGGATGGCCGCCGCGGCCTGGCGCGGGTCGCTGGCCAGGCGCGTGCGCAGTTGGTCCACCGAGAGTTCTTCGCGGCGGCGCAGGACGAACGCCATGTCAGACCTCGACCCAGCGGCGCAGCAGGTTGTGGTAGGTGCCGGTCAGCTCGACCAGGGCCGGGTGCTCGGGCACGTCGGCGCTGAGCTTCTGGATCGCCTGGTCCATCTGGAACAGCAGCGCGCGCTGGCTGTCCTCGCGCACCAGGCTCTGGGTCCAGAAGAACGAGGCCAGGCGCGCGCCACGGGTCACCGGTTCGACCTTGTGCAGGCTGGTGCCGGGGTAGATCACCAGGTCGCCGGCCGGCAGCTTCACGCGCTGTTCGCCGTAGGTGTCCTGGATCACCAGCTCGCCGCCGTCGTAGTCCTCCGGGTCGCTGAAGAACAGCGTGGAGGAAACGTCGGTGCGCACCCGCTCGCGGCCACCGCGCACGTCGCGCACGGCGTTGTCGATGTGGAAGTCGAAGCTGCCGCCGCCGGTGTAGCAGTTGAACAGCGGCGGGAACACCTTGTGTGGCAGGGCGGCGGACATGAACAGCGGGTTCTGCCAGAGGCGCTGCAGCATGGCCTCGCCGATCTCGCGGGCCAGCGGATGGTCCTGGGGCAGCTGCAGGTTGTGCTTGGCCTTCGCCGACTGGTAGCCGGCGGTGACCTTGCCGTCGGCCCACTCGGCCTGTTCCAGGGCGGAGCGGATGCGGGTCACCTCGTCGCGGGTGAACAGGCCGGGAATGTGCAGCAGCATGGCGGGGCTCGGTCAGATGAAAATCCGCCGCCGATGATAGTCATTTGCATTGCCGCCGCCTAGCCGAGGTGGCGAACGGTCGCGGCGGGGAAAATGTAAATGTTGTAAATTAACTGCGTTTGAGAATTTTTACTAATTGATACGAATTCTTGTTTCGCTTAGATTTCGCGGCCTTCAGCAAGTCCCTGGGGAGGGAACTTACGATGTCGCGTCAATCCGCCGAAGCCGTCAGCGCGCCGCGCCTGCTGGTCTCCGCCGTCGGTGTGGCGATCACCGCCATGTCCGGCAGCCACTTCGCCCAGGCCGCCGAGAGCGCCGAGAAGAAGCCGGAACAGGAAGTCCTGTCGCTCGACGCCGATACCGTCGTCGGCCAGCAGAGCGAAGAGACCTACAACGTCCAGCAGTCGGCCTCGCAGAAGTACACCGCGCCGCTGCTCGATACGCCGAAGACCGTCACCGTGATCCCGCAGCAGGTGATCAAGGACACCGGCGCGCTGACCCTGGTCGACGCCCTGCGCACCACCCCCGGCATCACCTTCGGCGCCGGCGAGGGCGGTAACCCGGCGGGCGACCGTCCGTTCATCCGCGGCTTCAACGCCGAGAGCGACACCTTCCTCGACGGCATGCGCGACGTCGCCTCGCAGACCCGCGAAGTCTTCAACCTCGAGCAGATCGAAGTCAGCAAGGGCCCCGGTTCGGCCTACACCGGCGCCGGTTCCACCGGCGGCAGCCTGAACCTGGTGAGCAAGACCGCCAAGCTCGACGACTTCAATGACGCCAGCTTCACCTACGGTTCCGACCAGACCCGCCGCACCACCCTGGACGTCAACCACACCCTGGGCGACAACGCGGCCTTCCGCCTGAACCTGATGAAGCACGAAGCCAACGTCGCCGGTCGCGACGGCGTCAGCGTCAGCCGCTGGGGCGTGGCGCCGACCATCACCTTCGGCTTCAACACCCCGACCCGCGCGACCTTCTCGTACTACCACCTGGATACCGACGACATCCCCGACTACGGCCTGCCGCTTACCCTCGCCGGGCGCAGCAAGCACAACCCGAGCAAGCCGGTGTCGGTCGACCGTGACAACTTCTACGGCCTGACCCACCGCGACTACCGCAAGAGCACCACCGACAGCGGGACCTTCCGCATCGAGCACGACCTCAACGACGACCTGACGCTGTCCAACAGCTTCCGCATGGTCCGCACCACGCTCGACTACGTGGTGACCACACCGGACGACAGCAAGGGCAACGTCGCCAACGGCTACGTCTATCGCTCGGCGAAGAGCCGCAACTCGACGTCCAAGGGCTGGGTCAACCAGACCGACCTGAAGGCCAGCTTCGAGACCGGCTTCATCAAGCACAGCCTGGTGACCGGCCTGGAGTTCAGCTACGAGGACGTGCACAACCGTCCCTACTCCGTCACGCAGGGCGCCACCGGCAGCGTCTGCACCCCGGCGCTGCTGGCCAGCGGCGACTGCACCAGCCTGGCGAATCCGACGCCCAAGGACGACTGGACTGGCAGCATCACCGACGGCCTGGCCTACACCGATACCGATACCAAGACCAGTGCTGCCTACGTGTTCGACACCCTGGCTCTGAACGAGCAGTGGGACCTGAACCTGGGCCTGCGCTACGACGACTACAGCATCGAGCAGAGCGGCTACGCCACCCGCGCCCCGGTTGGCAACTTCAAGCGCGAGAACGACACCCACTTCTGGAACTACCAGACCGGCCTGGTCTATAAGCCGCTGCCCAACGGCAGCATCTACCTGGCCTGGTCCACCTCCAGCAACCCCAGCGGCGAGACCGCCGGCGAAGGCGGCCAGGAAATCAGTGCGGCCAACACCAACCTCGATCCGGAACGCAACCGCAACGTCGAGCTGGGCACCAAGTGGGACTTCTTCGACGAGGCCTTGTCGCTGAACGCCGCGGTGTTCCGTACCGACAAGACCAACGCCCGCGTCGCCGACCCGGACAACAGCAGCCTCCAGGTGCTCGACGGCGAGCAGCGCGTACAGGGCGTGGAGCTGGGCTTCAACGGCCAGCTGACGCCGAAGTGGAAGGTCTTCGGTGGCTACACCTACCTGGACAGCGAGATCCGCAAGTCGAGCACCAAGACCGACGAGGGCAACCGCATGCCCCAGGTGGCGCCGAACAACTTCACCCTGTGGAGCACCTACGAGCTGGTCAAGGACCTGACCATCGGCGGCGGCACCACCTACGTGGACAAGCAGTTCGGCAACACCGCGAACTCGACCTACATCCCGTCCTACTGGCGCTATGACGCCATGGCGAAATACAAGCTGAGCAAGAACGTCGACCTGCAGCTCAACGTGCAGAACCTGACCGACAAGCGTTACTTCGACCAGGTCTACAGCACCCACATGGCCCATGTGGCCCCGGGGCGCACGGCGCTGCTGGGGGTCAACCTGCACTTCTGATAGCGCGGTTTTCCGTGCACCCCGCCCGTTGCTCCTTCGGGCGGGGTTTTCTATGTTTGGCGCCCCACGACTCGAGGTAAGAGCAAGGTGTTGAAGAAAGTCTGGTTCCAGCTGCATTGGTTCTTCGGCATCACGGCCGGCCTGGTACTCGCCCTGATGGGCGTGACCGGGGCCACCCTGTCGTTCCAGGACGAGCTGCTGCGCGCCTTCAACCCCGCCAGCCTGACCGTGCAGGCGCAGCCATCGGGCACCCTGCCGATGGACGAACTGGTGCGCCGGGTGGAAGCGGCCGAACCGGGCAAGAAGGTGTCCTTCGTCTGGACCACCGTGGACGGCGACCAGGCCTCGCGGGTCTTCTACAGCCCGCCGCCGGGCCAGCGCCGTGGCGAATCGCGCTACGTCGACCCCTATACCGCAGCCTTCCTGCCGGCGCCGTCCGGGGAGGGCTTCTTCATGTTCGTCATGCAGTTGCACCGCTTCCTCGCCCTGGGCGAATTCGGCAAGCAGGTGACCGCCGCCTGCACCCTGATCCTCATCTATTTCTGCCTCTCCGGCCTGTACCTGCGCTGGCCGCGCAAGACGCTGAATTGGCGCGCCTGGCTGGCCCTGGACTGGCGCAAGAAGGGCCGCGCCTTCAACTGGGACCTGCACGCCGTGGCCGGTACCTGGTGCCTGGCGTTCTACCTGATGGCGGCGCTGAGCGGCCTGTACTGGTCCTATGACTGGTATCGCGGCGCGCTGTTCAAGCTGCTCGACGACGCCCCGGCCGGCCAGCAACGCCAGGGCCCGCGCGGCGGCAAGCGCGGCGAGACGCCCAAGGGCCCGCCGCTGGAAGCGGACATCGGCGCCATCTGGAACACCCTGAAGGCCACCGCCGGCCCCGAACTGGAAGCCTACAACCTGCGCCTGCCGCCGGTGGGCGGCCAGCCGGCGACGGTCTTCTACCGCTTGCACGGCGCCGCCCACGAGCGCGCCTTCAACGAAATGCGCATCGAGCCGAAGAGCGGCCGCCTGCTGGGCGACAGCCGCTACACCGACAGCAGCTTCGGCAAGCAGCTGCTGACCAGCGTCTACGCGCTGCACGTGGGCAGCTACTTCGGCCTGCCGGGGCGCATCCTGATGATGCTGGCGAGCCTGTCCATGCCGCTGTTCTTCATCACCGGCTGGCTGCTCTACCTCGACCGCCGGCGCAAGAAGAAGGCTGCGCAGGCGGCCCGCGTCGAGTTGGACGGCGCCGCCGCCGGCGACGCCTGGCTGGTCGGCTACGCCAGCCAGAGCGGCTTCGCCGAACAACTGGCCTGGCAGAGCGCCGGGCAACTCCAGGCCGCCGGCCACGCGGTGCGCGTCGAGCCCCTGGCGCGGCTGGATCGCCAGCAGCTGGAAGCGACCCGCAACGCGCTCTTCGTGGTCAGCACCTTCGGCGACGGCGAGGCGCCGGACAGCGCCCGCGGCTTCGAGCGCAAACTGCTCGGCGAAGCCGCCGGCCTCGGCCAGCTGCGCTTTGCCGTGCTGGCCCTGGGCGACCGCCAGTATCAGGCCTTCTGCGGCTTCGCCCGACGCCTGCAGGGCTGGCTGCAAGGGCAGGGCGCGCAGCCGCTGTTCGACGGCGTAGAGGTGGACAACGGCGACGCCGCTGCCTTGCGCGACTGGCAGCAACGCCTGGCGCAACTGACCGGCGTGGCCGCGCCCGCGCCCCAGGCGACGGCGCAGTTCGAACTGTGGAGCCTGGCCGGCCGTGAGCTCCTCAACCCCGGCAGCCAGGGCGAGTCCACCTGGCTGCTGCGCCTGCAGGCGCCAAGCGGCGGCGCCGACTGGCGCGCCGGCGACCTGGTGGAAATTCTCCCGCAGCACCCGCGCGAGCGCGTGCTCGGCTGGCTGGCGCGCCTGGGCGTGGACAGCATGGCCTGCGTCGAAGCCGAAGGTGGCCGCCTGTCGCTGGTAGACGCTCTGGCCGGTCGCGAGCTGCCGGCCAACCTCGGCCACCTGGTAGGCCTGCACTCGCAGGCGCTGTTCGACGCCCTGGTGCCGTTGGCGCCGCGTGAATACTCCATCGCCTCGCTGCCCAGCGACGGCGCCCTGGAACTGATCGTGCGCCAGGAACGCCACCCCGACGGCAGCCTGGGCGTGGGCTCCGGCTGGCTGACCGAATACCTGCAGCTCGGCGCCGGCCTGGCCCTGCGCCCGCGGCGCAACGCCGGCTTCCATCTGCCCGAGGAGGATCGCCCGCTGATCCTGGTCGGCAACGGCAGCGGCCTGGCCGGCCTGCGCGCATTGCTGCGCGCCAGCATCGGCGAAGGGCGCCAGCGCAACTGGCTGCTGTTCGGCGAGCGCAATCGCGAGCACGATTTCTACTGCCAGGAGGAACTCGAAGGCTACCTGGCGCGCGGCGAACTGCAGCGCCTGGACGTGGCCTTCTCCCGCGACCAGGCGCAGAAGGTCTACGTGCAGGACCGCCTGCGCGAACAGGCCGAGCGGCTTCGGCAGTGGCTGGAAGAGGGCGCGGCGATCTACGTCTGCGGCAGCCTCGAAGGCATGGCCGGCGGCGTCGATGCGGTGCTGCGCGAAGCCCTGGGCGAGCTGGCGGTGGAAGCGCTGCTGGAAGAGGGCCGCTACCGGCGCGACGTTTACTGACGCGCAGGGATAACGCCTCGGGCGTTATCCGCCGCATCGGCGCTCAGGCGTATCGCGGGTATGGCCCGCTGCTACGGGGCGCAGGTATGCCGGGGGTGTCGCCGGGAATGAAAAAGCCCCGCCTAGGCGGGGCTTTTTCGTGGCGCTGCGGGGGTCAGATCCAGAGGATGAACGCCAGGATCGCGCCGAAGAACGCCCACTTCTGCAGGTAGTACAGCTTGCGGTTGCGCTTCTTCAGGGCCTTGCCCTGCAGGCGGATCTTGTACAGCGTGCCGAAGGCGCGGTTGATCCCGCCGGTCTTGTCGCCGGCGTCGTTGGGCGAGGCGGCGGCGGCCATCACGCTGCGGCTGAACCAGCGGTTGAAGGCCTGGGCCCAGCGGTACTTCAGCGGCCGCTCGACGTCGCAGAAGAGGATCACGCGGTCGTGCTGGGTGGTGTTCTCGGCGTAGTGGATGTAGGTCTCGTCGAACACCACGGCCTCGCCGTCCTTCCACGAGTAGCGCTGGCCGTCCACTTCGATGTAGCAGCCTTCGTCGTTCGGCGTGAACAGCCCCAGGTGGTAGCGCAGCGAACCGGCGTAGGGGTCGCGGTGGCGTACCAGGCGCGAGCCCGGCGGCAGCTCGGCGAACATCGCCGCCTTCACCGAGGGGATTTCCCGCAGCAGCGCGGTGGTCTGCGGGCAGACCACGTCGGCCGAGGGGTGTGCGTCGTCGTACCATTTCAGGTAGAAACGCTTCCAGCCGGTCTTGAAGAAGGAGTTGAAGCCGACGTCGTTGTACTGGTCGGAGCGCTTGATGCTGCCGGCCTCGCGCAGGCGCAGGGCTTCGGCGCGGATGGTTTCCCAGTTCTCGGTGAGCTTGCGCATTTCCGGGAATTCGTCGGGAGACAGGTAGGGCGTGTTCGGTACCCGCGAGAACAGGTACATGAAGCAGTTCAGCGGGGCGAGGAAGCTGGAGTGGTCGCTCAGCTGCCGCGACAGCTTGTGGCGAACCTTGCCACGCACGTGCACATACGCGATGCAGGCCGCGTAGGCCGCCAGGATCAGGGCTTTCATCTTCGGATTCGACGGGTATCTGCGGACGGAGGCGGAGGATATTACTCCCCTGCGGCGGCTTGCGTAATGATTTGAGACTAATTGGCCATGCTCTGGTTTAACCTTTGAAGGTTTCCGAAAAGCTGTAGCGAAGTCGAGGCGAGCCATGACAGACCATTCCCCGCGCATCCTGCTCAACTGCGACATGGGCGAAAGCTACGGCGCCTGGCGCATGGGCGACGATGTCCACGCCATGCCGCTGATCGACCAGGCCAACCTGGCTTGCGGCTTCCACGCCGGCGACCCGCTGACCATCCAGCGCACCGTGCGCCTGGCGGTGGAACAGGGCGCGAGCATCGGCGCGCATCCGTCCTACCCGGACCTCGCGGGCTTCGGCCGCCGCCATATGAGCTGCTCGCCGGAGGAGGTGCAGGCCCTGGTGCTGTACCAGGTCGGCGCGTTGGACGCCTTCTGCCGCGCCCTCGGAACCCGCGTCGACTACGTGAAGCCCCACGGCGCGCTGTACAACGACCTGGTGCGTGACGACGCGCTGCTGAGCGCCGTGCTCGAAGCCTGCGCCGTCTACCGCAAGGGCCTGCCGCTGATGGTCCTGGCCCTGGCCGACAATAGCCGCGAGCTGGCCATGGCCGGCGCCGCGGATGTGCCGCTGATGTTCGAGGCCTTCGCCGACCGCGCCTACCTGCCCGATGGCCAACTGGCCCCCCGGCGCCTGGCCGGCGCGGTGCACCACGAGCCGCAACGCATCCTCGACCAGGCCCTGGCCATCGCCCGTGGCGAGCCCTTCCCGGACATCGACGGCAACCCGCTGCAACTGCGCGCCGACAGCCTCTGCGTGCACGGCGACAACCCCGAATCCCTGGCGGTGCTGCGGCGCCTGCGTGGCCTGCTGGACGCCGCATGATCCGCATCGAGCCGCTCGGCGCCGAGGCGCTGCTGCTGACGCTGGCAGAGCAACCCGACGCGCACCTGCCGCTGCGCATCGCCGCGCTCGCCGAGCGCCTGCGCCGGGAGCTGGGCGAGCACCTGAGCGACCTGGTGCCGGGCTGGACCACCCTGCTGCTGCACTACGACCTGCGCTACACCGACCACCTCGACCTGACGCGCCGCCTGGAGAGCCTGCTGGCCGACTGGCCGGGCCCGGCGCCGCGCGCCGACGCCGGTCGCCTGCACGAAATCGCGGTGTGGTACGCCGGTGAGGACCTCGACGAAGTGGCGCGCCTCTGCGGCCTGAGCCGCGCCCGGGTGATCGAGCTGCACAGCGGCCGCGACTACCGCGTCGGCGCCATCGGCTTCGCACCCGGCTTCGCCTACCTCGGCGAGCTGGACGAGCGCCTGGCCCTGCCGCGCCGGGCCAGCCCGCGCACCCGCGTGGCGGCCGGTAGCCTGGCCATTGCCGAACGGCAGACGGCGGTCTATCCACAGGCCTCGCCGGGCGGCTGGCACTTGCTGGGGCGCACCGCGCAGCGGCTGTTCGATCCCCATGACGAACCACCGTGTCCGCTGGCGCTGGGCGATCGGGTGCGTTTCCGGCCCATCGACGAAGTCGCCTTCCGCCGCGCCGGAGGCCAGCCGTGAGTGGCCTGCGGGTACTCAGGAGCGGGCCGCTGAGCCTGCTGCAGGACGCCGGCAGGTACGGCTGGCAACACCTCGGCGTGGCGCCGGGTGGGGCTGTGGATATCCACGCCGCGGCCTGGGCCAATCGCCTGCTCGGCAACCCCTGGGGCACGCCGCTGCTAGAGGTCGCCCTGGGCGGGCTGCGCCTGCGCGCGGAGCGGGATTGCTGGCTGGCGCTGTGCGGCGCCGCGCTGCCGGCCCAGGTGGACGGCGAGCTCCGCGCGGTCTGGTCGCGTTTCCCATTGCGCGCCGGGCAGGTGCTGGAGCTGGGCTTCGCCGCTAGCGGCCAGCGCGCCTACCTGGCGGTGGCTGGCGGCTTCCGCGCCAAGCCGGTGCTGGGCAGCGTCGCCACCCAGCGCCGTGAGGGGCTGGGCGGCCTGCACGGCGACGGCCGTGCGCTGGAGGAGGGCGACCTGCTGCCGTGCGCGGCGAGCGGCGAGGCGTTCACCCAGGGCGCCAGCGTGCCCTGGCCGTACATACCCGACTATCGTGAGACACCCAGGTTGCGTGTATTGCCCGGCGTCGACGCCTTCACCGACCGAGCACGAGAGCACTTCTTCGGTCAAACCTGGCGGCTCAGCCCGCAGTCCGACCGCATGGGCGCGCGCCTGCTCGGCGAGGCCGTGGCCGCGCCGCGTCGGCAATGGTCGCTGGGGGTGACCCGGGGCGCCATCCAGGTGCCGCCGGACGGCCAGCCGATCGTGCTGCTGGCCGACCACCAGAGCATGGGCGGCTACCCGCTGCTCGGCTGTGTCCACCCGCTCGACCTGGGGCGCCTGGGGCAGTGCCCGGCGCACGCCGAGGTGCGCTTTGTCGAGGCGTCGCTGGAGCAGGCCCAGGCCGAACTGCAGCGTTTCTACCGCTTCTTCCGCGGCTAGCCGGGCAGGTGCCGCAGCGGTAGCGGCGCCGACTCCTTGAGGGTGCTGATGGCGAAGTTGCTGCGGATGTCGCTGACCCCGGGCAGCTTGAGCAGGGTGCCGGTGAGGAAGCGCTCGTAGGCGCGCAGGTCCGGCACCACCACTTGCAGGAGGAAGTCCGACTCGCCGGAAACCAGGTGCACCGAGATCACCTCCGGCAGGTCGATCACCGCGTGGCGGAAGGCCTCGGCGTGCTCTTCGTGGTGGCGCTCGACCTTGATCCCGACGAACACCGTCAGGCCCAGGCCGACCTGGTCGCGGTCCAGGTCGGCGCCGTAGCGGCGGATCACTCCGGCTTCTTCCAGCAGGCGCACGCGCCGCAGGCAAGGCGAGGGCGACAGGCCGATCTCCTCGGCCAGCTGCACGTTGCTCAGGCGGCCGTCGCGCTGCAGGGCGGCGAGGATGCGGTGGTCGTAGGCGTCCAGCTTGTGGTTTGACATATCTGCTCGGATATCAGGCTCTGGATTGGTGGATCATGCCAAAACCAACCACATCGGCAAGCAGAATACGCAAGCACCTGCCCTGGCCTTCGGGCATAGAATCCTTGACCGGAATCCCCGACTGCGGAGTGCGAACCATGGATTTCGGTGTCTTCCTGCTGGCCCTGGCGATGGTCTACCTGCTGCCCGGGCCGGACATGCTCCTGCTACTGCATACCGGCGCCGCCCAGGGCGCCCGTCGCGCGCTGGTCACCGCCCTGGGCCTGGCGCTGGCGCGGGCCTGTCACGTGGCCCTTGCCGGTGCCGGCCTGGCCCTGCTGTTCCGCACGGTGCCCTGGACCTTCGACCTGGTGCGCCTGGCCGGTGCGGCCTACCTGGCCTGGCTGGGCCTGCGCATGCTGCTGGCGCGACCGCCCCTGCCGGGCACCGAGCAGCCGGCGCCGGCAGGCTCCGACGGTTGGCGGCGGGCCTTCGGCAACGGCCTGTTGACCAACCTGCTCAACCCCAAGGCGCTGCTGTTCTGCTCGGTGCTGTTGCCGCAGTTCCTGCGGCCGGACGCCGGGCCGCTGGCGTTGCAGTTCGCCGCGCTTGGCGCGCTGCTGGTGCTGGTGGGGATGGCCTTCGACAGCTTCTACGCGCTGAGCGGCGCGCGGCTGGGCCGCTGGCTGGAGCGGCACGCGCTGGCGCGGCGGGTGCAGCAGTGGACCTTTGCCACCCTGCTGATCGGCTTCGGCGCGCGCTTGGCGTTGCTGAGGGAGGTATAGGAGCGAGCTCGCTGGCGAATGGATTCCGCCCACGCGAGTGGCGTTGGGCGGGTTCGCGAGCAAGCTCGCTCCTACAAATGGGCTGTCCTGGTGTCGGGGCCCAGCCCCGGCTACCCAAGAAACTGCTCCGCATGGTGGCAAGCCACCTGCCGCTCATCCAGCACCCGCAGCTCCGGCACCTCCGCCGAACAACGCTCGGTGGCGTAGGGGCAGCGCTTGTGGAAGGCGCAGCCGCTGGGTGGGTTGAGCGGGTTGGGCAGTTCGCCCTGGATGCGGATCTTCGGCTTGCTCGGGTCCGGATGGATCGCCGGGGTGGCCGAGAGCAGGGCGCGGGTGTAGGGGTGCAGCGGGCGTTCGTAGAGCTTGTCCGCCGGGCCCATTTCCGCCGGGCGGCCGAGGTACATCACCAGCACGTCGTCGGCCACGTGGCGCACCACCGCCAGGTTGTGCGAGATGAACACGTAGGCGGTGCCGAACTCTTCCTGCAGGTCCATGAACAGGTTGAGCACCTGGGCCTGGATCGACACGTCGAGCGCCGAGGTCGGCTCGTCGGCCACCAGCACCTTGGGCTGCAGCATCATGGCGCGGGCCAGGGCGATGCGCTGGCGCTGGCCGCCGGAGAACATGTGCGGGTAGCGCTGGTAGTGCTCCGGGCGCAGGCCCACCTGCTGCATCATCGCCTGCACCCGCTCGCGGCGTTCGGCGCGCGACAGGCTGGTGTTGATCAGCAGCGGCTCGCCCAGCTGGTCGCCGATCTTCTGCCGCGGGTTGAGCGAGGCGTAGGGGTTCTGGAACACCATCTGCACGTCGCGGCGCAGTTGCTTGCGCTGCTCGGCGCTGGCGCCCTTCACCTCCTGGCCGGCGATGCGCAGGGAGCCGGCGGTGGGCTCCTCGATCAGGGTCAGGGCGCGGGCCAAGGTCGACTTGCCGCAGCCGGACTCGCCGACCACCGCCAGGGTCTTGCCGGCCTGCAGTTCGAAGGACACGCCGTTGAGGGCGCGGACCAGGGCGTGGGGTTTGAACAGCCCCTGGGCGATGTCGTAGTGGCGGGTCAGGTCGCGGGCGGTCAGTACGGCTTCCATCAGACCAGCTCCTTCAGGTTCAGCGGGTAGAAGCAGCGCACCGCGCCGCGTTCGTGGGCCTCCAGGGCCGGGCGCACGCTGCGGCAGTTGTCCCGCACATAGGGGCAGCGCGGCGACAGCAGGCAGCCCTGCGGCCGGTCGTAGCGGCCGGGGACGATGCCGGGCAGGGTGGCCAGGCGTTCTTCGCCGGCGCTGTGCTCGGGAATCGCCTTGAGCAGCGCTTCGGTATAGGGGTGGGTGGGCAGGTCGAACAGCGCCGGCACCTGGCCGATCTCCACCGCCTGCCCGGCGTACATCACGCAGACGCGCTGGGCGGTCTCGGCGACCACGGCGAGGTCGTGGGTGATCAGGATCAGCGCCATGCCCTGGTCGCGCTGCAGGTTCAGCAGCAGTTCCATGATCTGCGCCTGGATGGTCACGTCGAGCGCCGTGGTCGGTTCGTCGGCGATCAGCAGCTTGGGCTCGCCGGCGATGGCCATGGCGATCGCCACGCGCTGGCTCATGCCGCCGGAAAGCTGGTGCGGGTAGGCATCCAGGCGCTGCGCGGCGCCGGGAATCTCGACCTTCTCCAGCAGCTCCAGGGCGCGCTGGCGCGCCGCCTTGCCGCGCAGGCCCAGGTGCAGGTGCAGCACTTCCTCGATCTGGAAGCCCACGGTGTAGCTGGGGTTGAGCGCGGTCATCGGGTCCTGGAAGACCATGGCGATGTCCTTGCCGACGATGCGCCGGCGCTCGCGGCCCTTGAGCGTGAGCATGTCGCTGCCGTCGAAGCGCAGGGTGTCGGCGGTGATGCGGCCGGGGGCGTCGATCAGGCCCATCAGCGCCATCATGGTCACCGATTTGCCCGAGCCGGACTCGCCGACGATGGCCAGCACCTCGCCCTTGTCGACGTCGAGGTCGAGGCCGTCGACCACGGGCACGGCGTCGGCGCCGCCGAAGCGCACCGACAGGTTGCGGATTTCCAGGAGGCTCATACGGCGGTCTCCGGTGAGTCGTTCTTGTAGGAGCGAGCTTGCTCGCGAAGACGGGCGGCGGGAGGTTGCAGGTTCGCGAGCAAGCTCGCTCCTACGAAGGGCATGAGGGTCGTCATTCGCATTGTCCTCACGCCGCGCTCTTCAGTTTCGGGTCCAGCGCGTCGCGCAGGCCGTCGCCAACCAGGTTGATCGCCAGCACGCTGAGCAGGATGGCCAGGCCCGGCAGGCTCACCACCCACCAGGCGCGCTCGATGTAGTCGCGCGCCGAGGCCAGCATGGTGCCCCACTCCGGGGTCGGCGGCTGCACGCCGAGGCCGAGGAAGCCCAGGGCGGCGGCGTCGAGGATGGCCGAGGAGAAGCTCAGGGTGGCCTGCACGATCAGCGGCGCCATGCAGTTCGGCAGCACGGTGACGAACATCAGCCGCCAGGTGCCGGCGCCGACCAGGCGCGAGGCGGTGACGTAGTCGCGGTTGATCTCGCCGAGCACCGCGGCGCGGGTCAGGCGTACGTAGGACGGCAGCGAGACCACGGCGATGGCGATCACCGTGTTGATCAGCCCGGGGCCGAGCACCGCGACGATGGCCACCGCCAGCAGCAGCGAGGGCAGCGCCAGCATGATGTCCATCAGGCGCATGATCACCGGGCCCAGGCGGTTCGGCGAGAAGCCGGCGACCAGGCCCAGCACCAGCCCCGGCAGCAGCGAGATGACCACCGAGCTCAGGGCGATCATCAGCGACAGGCGCGCGCCGAAGATCAGCCGCGAGAGCATGTCGCGGCCGACCTCGTCGGTGCCCAGCAGGAACTGTCCGTTGCCGCCGGCCAGCCAGGCCGGCGGGGTGAGCAGGAAGTCGCGGAACTGCTCGCTGGGGTCGTGCGGCGCGACCCAGGGCGCGAACAGCGCGCAGAACACGATCAGCGCCATGAACAGCAGGCCGCCGACGGCGCCCTTGTTGTGCGCGAAGGCCTGCCAGAATTCTTTCAGCGGCGAGGGGTAGACCAGGCTCGGGTCGCCGGCGGGAGCGTTGTGCAGCGAAGTCATGGGGGCTCCTCAGCGCTGGTGGCGGATGCGCGGGTTGACCAGGCCGTAGAGGATGTCCACGACGAAGTTGACCAGGATGACCAGGGTGGCGACCAGCAGGATGCCGTTCTGCACCACCGGGTAGTCGCGGCGGCTGATGGCGTCGATCAGCCACTTGCCGATGCCCGGCCAGGAGAAGATGGTTTCGGTCAGCACCGCGCCGGCGAGCAGCGCGCCGACCTGCAGGCCGAACACCGTGAGCACCGGGATCATGGCGTTGCGCAGGGCGTGCACGAACACCACGCGGGCCGGCGACAGGCCCTTGGCGCGGGCGGTGCGCACGTAGTCCTCGCGTAGCACCTCGAGCATCGCCGAACGGGTCATGCGGGCGATCACCGCCAGCGGGATGGTGCCCAGCACGATGGCCGGCAGGATCAGGTGGTGCAGCGCGTCGAGGAAGGCCCCCGGCTCGTCGGCGAGCAGGGTGTCGATGAGCATGAAGCCGGTCTTCGGTTCGATGTCGTAGAGCAGGTCGAGGCGCCCGGACACCGGGGTCCAGCCCAGGGTCACGGAGAACAGCATGATGAGGATCAGGCCCCACCAGAAGATCGGCATCGAGTAGCCGGCGAGGGAGATGGTCATCACCCCGTGGTCGAAGATCGAGCCGCGCTTGAGCGCCGCGATCACCCCGGCCAGCAGGCCGAACACGCCGGCGAAGAGCAGCGCGGCGAGGGCCAGTTCCAGGGTCGCCGGGAACAGCGTGAGGAACTCGTGCCAGACGCTGTCGCGGGTCACCAGGGATTCGCCGAGGTTGCCCTGGGCGAGGTTGCCGATGTAGTCGAAATACTGCTGGTACAGCGGCTTGTCCAGGCCCAGGCGGTGCATGGCTTCGGCGTGCATCTGCGGGTCGACGCGGCGTTCGCCCATCATCACCTCGACCGGGTCGCCGGGGATCATGCGGATCAGCGCGAAGGTCAGCAGGGTGACGCCGAAGAAGGTGGGAATGAGCAGGCCGAAGCGGCGTGCGATAAAACTCAGCATGGTGATGGAGCACTCCTCATCGCGCGGCTGCCCGCCGGGTGGGGCGGACGCCGCTTTTTCTTGTTACTTCACCTGGATGGCGGTGAAGTTGTTGTTGCTCAGCGGGCTGATGGTGTAGCCCTCGATATTGCTGCGGCGCACATTGAACAGCTTAGGATGCGCCAGGGGAATCCAGGGGGCCTGTTCGTGGAATATCTTTGTCGCCTTTTCATAAAGTTCCTGCCGTTTCGACCGTTCGTCGGTGCGCCGGGCCTGCTGGATCAGCGCCTCGAAGCCCGCGTCGCACCAGCGCGCCTGGTTTTCCCCGGACTTCGCCGCCGCGCAGCTGAGGTTGGGGCTCAGGAAGTTGTCCGGGTCGCCGTTGTCGCCGGCCCAGCCGAGTAGCGAGAGATCGTGTTCGCCGGCCTTGGAGCGCTTGAGCAGCTCACCCCATTCCAGCGAACGGATCTGCAGCTCGATGCCGACCCTGGCCAGATCCGCCTGCAGCATCTGTGCCGCCAGCGCTGGGTTGGGAATGGTCGGCGAACTGCCGTTGCGGATGAACAGGGTCAGCTTCAGGCCGTCCACCCCGGCCTCCTTGAGCAGCGCCCTGGCCCGTTGCGGGTCGTGCGGCCAGTCCTGCAGCGCCTTGTTGTAGCCCAGTAGCGTGGCCGGGTAGGGGTTTACCGCCGGGGTCGCCGCGCCGGGGCCGAACACCGCGTCCAGCAGTGCCGGTTTGTCGATCGCCAGGTTGATGGCCTGGCGCACGCGGGCATCGTCCAGCGGCTTGTGCTGGGTATTGATGGCCACGTAGGTGGTCAGCAGGGCGTCGATGCTGTCCACCGCCAGGCCCGCTTCCTTCTGTAGCTGCGGCACGTCGGCGGGCTTGGGGTAGAGCGCGATCTGGCACTCGTTGCGGCGCAGCTTCTGCATCCGCACGTTGGGATCGAGGGTGATGGCGAACACCAGGTTGTCGATCGCCGGCTTGCCGGCGAAGTAGTCCGGGTTGGCCTTGAAGCGCACCTGGGCGTCACGCACGTAGCGGCTGAAAACGAAGGGCCCGGTGCCGATCGGCTGGCTGTTGAGCAGTTCCTGCTTGCCGGCCTTGAGCAACTGGTCGGCGTATTCGGCCGAGTAGATCGAGGCGAAGCCCATGGCCATGTCGGCGAGGAAAGGCGCCTCGGGGTGGTTGAGGGTGAAGCGCACGGTCAGGTCGTCGAGCTTGTCCACGGACTTGATCAGCTCGCCCATGCCCATGGCCTCGAAGTAAGCGTAGCCGCGCGGCGCCGAGGCGTGCCAGGGGTGTTTCGGGTCGAGCGCGCGCTGGAAGGTCCAGAGCACGTCGTCGGCGTTCAGTGTACGGCTGGGGGTGAAGTAGTCGGTGCTGTGAAACTTCACTCCGGGGCGCAGGTGGAAGCTGTAGGTCAGCCCGTCGGGGCTGACTTCCCAGCGCTCGGCCAGGCCGGGCACCAGCTCGGTGCTGCCCGGGCGGAACGCCACCAGGCGGTTGAAGACCGTCTCGGCGCTGGCGTCGGCGGTGACCGCGCCGGTGTACTGGACGATGTCGAAGCCCTCCGGGCTGGCTTCGGTGCAGACCACCAGGTTCTGCGCCAGCACGGGGCTGGCGCAGAGCGCCAGAAGCAGGGGCAGGCAAGGCATTCCGGCGCGCATGGCGGTGTCCTCAGAGCAGGTCGAAGGGGAAGGTGCTGACCAGGCGGACCTCGTCGAGGCTGCCATCGGCCTGATTCTGGCTGGCCAGGTGCTTCACGTACATCAGGCGAATCTTGCTGCGCTTGAGGGCGCCATCCTGCACCACATAGGTGCCGGTGAGGCCCAGTTCGTGATGCTTCTCACCATCCTGCGCGCGTACCTCGGCGTAGTTGCCATAGGCACCATTGCGGTCGCCGGCGTAGTGGGTGCCGTCGATGTCCCAGCCCTTGGCGTACCACACCGAGGTGCTCAGGCCGGGCATGCCGTAGGGGGCGAAGTCGGTGCTGTAGCGCAATTGCAGGGATTTCTCGTTGGGCCCGTTGTAGTCGGAGAACAGCGAGTTGGCCAGGTACATCGCCGAGGTCTCGTGGACGTAGTCGAAGTACTCGTTGCCCTCGACCTGTTGCCAGGCGAGCATCAGGGCGTGGGCGCCACGGCTGAGGGTGAAGGCCAGGCTCCAGGTGTCGTTGTCGATGTAGCCGGCCTCGCGGGTGCCGGTGTCGCGGGTGCTATAGAGGTTGAAACTGCTGTTCAGGGCCAGTTCCTGCGCGTCGCCCAGGTCGTGGGAGAAACCGAAGTAGTACTGGTTCCAGACATCCTCGAAATGCCCGCCGTAGGCGCTCAGCGAGAGGTTGTCGAGGGCCTTCCAGGTGCCGCCGAGGTAGCTGTAGCGGTCGCCCTTGGCCTGGCGCGTGCCGTACTCGGTGGTGAAGTCCTCGTCGCCGGCGCCGGTACGCGGGCTGGCGCGGGTGAAGCTGCCGCCCTGCAGCGACAGGCCCCTGAACTCCTCGCTGAGCAGGCCGATGCCATTGAAGCTGGAGGGCAGGGCGCGGTTATCGATGCTGTTGAACACCGGCGTCTCGACCTGGAAGCGCCCGGCCTTGAGCTCGGTGCTGGACACCCGCAGACGCAGGTTGGCGATGCCCAGTTTCGACCACTGCTCCAGCGCTTCGCCGTCGCTGTCGGTCAGGGTGCGGTTGCCGCCGCCGGCGATCGCGCCCTTGCCGCGCTCCAGGTTGATGGCGTTGAAGCCGGCCAGGTCCAGGCCGAAGCCGACCGTGCCCTGGGTATAGCCGGAGCTGTACTGGAGGATGTTGCCCTGCACCCAGGTATGGCGGTCGCGGGTGGGCTCCGAGCCGTCCGCTTTGGGGATGTGGAAGTAGAAGCTGTCGCGCTTGCGCTCGTTGGCGAAGAAATTGCGGGTGCTGAAGGTCAGCTTCTGGCCTTCGACGAAGCCGGTAGCGCCGGCCTGGCCACGTGGGTCGTCGTCTTCGGCGCAGGCCGGGAAGCTGAAGCCGGCGGTGAGGGCCAGGCCGAACAGGGCGGGGGTGAAATGCAGTCGGTTCATCGGGTGCTCCTTGGTCCTTCCGGAGACGAACGCGCGCGTGCGCGCCCGGCGGAACGCTGTGCTGAAGGGTTGGGTGGATGACGTCCGTTCTGCGACGGACTGATGCGCCTGCGGGCCGGCCGGCCCGCAGAGTCCGTCACGGCTAGGGCTGGTTGCTCACGCCGTCGAACGCGTTGCGCCCGAAGGGGCTGATCTGGAAGCCCTGCACCGACTGGCGCATGGGCTGGTACACGGTGGAGTGGGCGATGGGGCTGATCGGCACCTGCTCCGCCAGGCGTCGCTGGGCCCGCTGGTAGAGGGCGACACGCTCGGCGTGGTCGGTCGTGGCCTTGGCCTGCTTGACCAGCTTGTCGTAGTCCGGGTCGCACCAGTGGGCAGCGTTGCTGCCGCCGACCGAATCGCAGCCGTAGAGGGTGCCCAGCCAGTTGTCCGGGTCGCCGTTGTCGCCGGTCCAGCCGAGCAGGATGGCGTCGTGCTCGCCGGCGTGGGAGCGTTTGATGTACTCCCCCCATTCGTAGCTGACGATCTGTGCCTGGATGCCGACCTTGGCCCAGTCGGCCTGGATCATCTCGGCCATGCGCCGGGCGTTGGGGTTGTATGGGCGCTGCACGGGCATGGCCCAGAGGGTGATCCGCGTGCCCTCGGCGATGCCGGCCTGCTTGAGCAGCGCGCGAGCCCGCTCGGGGTCGTAGGCCTGGCCCTTGATGGATTCGTCGTAGGACCACTGGGTCGGCGGCATGGCGTTCACCGCCAGCTGCCCGGCGCCCTGGTAGATGGCGTCGATGATCGCCGGCTTGTTCACCGCCATGTCCAGCGCGCGGCGCACCTCGACACGGTCCAGCGGCGGGTGGGTGACGTTGAAGGCCAGGTAGCCGAGGTTGAAGCCCGGCTCCGAGGGCAGCTTCAGTTGCGGGTCGTTCTTCAGCGCCTGGAGGTCGGCCGGGCGCGGGTTGACGCTGACCTGGCATTCGCCGGCGCGCAGTTTCTGCATGCGCACCGAGGCATCGGTGTTGATGGCGAACACCAGCGTGTCCAGGCGTACGTCATCGGGCCGCCAGTAGTCCGGGTTGCCCTTGAAGCGCAACAGCGCGTCCTTCTGGTAGCGGGTGAGGATGAAGGGGCCGGTGCCGATGGGCTTCTGGTTGAGCTCGCTGGCCTGGCCGCGTTCGAGCAGGCGCCCGGCGTACTCGGCGGAGTGGATGGCCGCGAAGGGCATGGCGATGTTCTGGATGAAGGCGGCGTCGACGTCGTTGAGCACGAACCTGACCGTGTGCTCGTCGAGCTTCTCTACGCGGGCGATGGTGCGATCCAGGCCCATGTCGGTGAAGTAGGGGAACTCCGTGGGGTAGGCCTTGCGGAACGGATGCTCGCGGTCGAGCATGCGCTGGAAGGTGAAGAGCACGTCGTCGGCGTTGAAGTCGCGGGTCGGCGTGAAGTAGCCGGTGCTGTGGAACTTCACGCCGGGGCGCAGGTGGAAGGTCCAGGCCTTGCCGTCGGCGCTGGTTTCCCAGCGTTCGGCCAGGGCCGGCACCACTTCGGTGGCGCCGGGGCGGAACTGCGCCAGGCGGTTGAACAGCGGTTCCGAGGTGGCGTCGAAATCGGTGCCGGTGGTGTACTGGCCAGGGTCGAAGCCGGCCGGGCTGCCTTCGGAGCAGTACACCAGGCTGCCCTTGGCCAGGCAGGCCGCGCTGGCGGCGAGCAGCCCGGCGGCGAGCAGCCCGGCGGCGATCAGCGAATGCAGGTGGACTCGGCGTAGCGTACGCATGCGGTTCCCCTCTTTGTTGTTCTAGGCATCAGGGATGCGCGCCGGGGCTGGGCCACGGCGGCTCGGACTTCGCGTCTCGCGGTCGGGGTGCGAGACGGGTTTCGGGCTCGCTCACCGGAGTGAGCGGCGTGAAAGCGAAATTAAGTCCGACTGAAATCTAAGGGCAACCTGAAATCGGCTGAATCGCGAAAAACGGAAATTTCCTAATACCTAGGTTTCTGTTTCAGCTGCCGGGGTGCTCGCCGAACAGCGGCATGGTGGTCACCGTCAGCACTTCGGCACCCGCATCGCCGGCGTTGCGCAGGCTGTGCGACTTGCCGGCGTCGAAGTGCACCGAGTCGCCGGGGCCCAGCGGGTAGCTGTGGCCGTCGATGGTGTAGACGATGCTGCCGCTGAGCACGTAGGCGAATTCCGCGCCTTCGTGGACGCTGATTTCCGATTGGTAGCCGACGGGCATGTGCATCTTCACGGCATTCAGCTGGTTGCCGGGAAAGGCGCTGGACAGGCGCTCGTAGCCCAGCGACTGGCCCTCGATGGCGTAGCGCACGCGCTCGCCCTGGTGGGAGTCCGGCGCGGGTTGCAGTGGTTGTTCGAACAGGCTGTTGAGCGGCACGCCGAGCGAGCGCGCGATGCTCGCCAGGGACGACAGCGAGACCCCGGTGAGGTTGCGTTCGGCCTGGGACAGGAAGCTGGCGGTGAGCCCGGATTCGGCGGCCACCTGGTTGAGGGTTTTCTTCGCGGCGCGCCGGTAGCGGCGCAGGCGTTCTCCGATGCGATCTACGCTCATGGCTGAAACTCTTGACGGATTTCGCGAGTATACCGAGGAAGCCGGCACCTGCTGTGCAGGGTTTTTTCTGGGGCAACTATAACCATGGGCTTGGCGCGGTTTTTCAGTCCTGCTTAAATCCGAGCCTGGATCAATGACGTGGAGCGAGGCGATGACACTGGGCGTAGGGGGACGCACCCCGGAACAGGCGCTGGCGGGCCTGCGGGATATGACCGATGGCGTGGCGCCGATCGGCCTGGACGAGCACCGTGGCCGCGTGGCCGACCTGCAACGGCGCCTGCGCGAGCAGGGCCTGGCGGCGGCGTTCGTCGATGCCGGCAGCCACCTGCGCTATTTCAGCGGTCTGAAGTGGAGCCCCAGCGAGCGCCTGGTCGGCCTGTTGGTGCCCGCCGAGGGCGCGCCGCTGTACCTCGCGCCGGCCTTCGAGGACGGCACGGTGCGCGACCTGCAGGTGCTGCCGGGGGACGTGCGCACCTGGCAGGAGCATGAGAGCCCCTATCGCTTGCTGGTGGACACCCTGGTCGAGTTGGGCGTGCCGGCCAACGCCCGTGTCGGCCTGTGCCCGAGTCTGCCGTTCGGCATGGCCGAGCGTCTGCGCGAGGTGGCCGGTTCGCTGCGCCTGGTGGACGCGAGCCAGGCCGTGGAGCCGGGCCGGCAGCGCAAGTCGCGGGCCGAGCTGGCGCTGATGCAGCGGGCCAAGGACATGACCCTGGAGGTGCACAAGGCTGCCGCCAGTATCCTCCACGAGGGCATCACGCCCGGCGAGGTGACGCGTTTCATCGAGGCGGCGCACCGGCGTGCCGGCGCGCCCGGCTCGACCTTCTGCATCGTCCTGTTCGGCGAGGACAGCGCCTTCCCCCACGGCGTGCGCGAACCGCGCCCGCTGCGCGAGGGCGACATGGTGCTGATCGACACCGGCTGCCAACTGCACGGTTACAACTCCGATATCACCCGCAGCTACGTGTTCGGCACGCCGAGCGAGCGCCAGCGGCGCTTCTGGAACCTGGAAAAGGCCGCGCAGCAGGCCGCCTTCGACGCCGCCGCGCTGGGCCAACCCTGCCAGGCGGCGGACGCCGCCGCGCGGCGCTGCCTGGAGGCCGCCGGCCTGGGCCCGGACTACGCCCTGCCGGGCCTGCCGCACCGCACCGGCCACGGCATCGGCCTGGACATCCACGAGGGGCCTTACCTGGTGCGCGGCGACCAGACGCCGCTGGAGGTCGGCATGTGCTTCAGCAACGAGCCGATGATCTGCGTGCCCGGTGAGTTCGGCATTCGCCTGGAAGACCACTTCTACATGAGCGCCGAAGGGCCGCGCTGGTTCACCCGGCCGAGCCATTCGATAGACGATCCATTCGGGCTGGAAGCCTGACGGCGGAGCTCTGCAGGGGCTCCCGATCGGGCTTCTAGGCGCCACCGCCGGCGGGCGATGGCGCCGGGTGGGCTACAGCAGGTTGAAGGGCAGGGTGGTGATCAGGCGCAGGTCGTCGATGCTGCCGTCAGCCTGGTTCTGGCTAGCCCGGTGGCGCCGGTAGGTCAGCTTGACGCTGCTGCGCTTGAGCGGGCCGTCCTGGAACTTGTAGGCGACCGTCAGGCCCAGCTCGCGGTGCCTTTCACCGTCCTGCTTGCGCACTTCGGCGTAGCTGCCGTGGGCGCCGTTGCGGTCACCGGCGTAGCGGGTACCGTCGATGCCCCAACCCTTGGCGTACCACAGCGTGCTGCTCAGCCCCGGTATGCCGTAGGGCGCCCAGTCGGTGCCGAAGGCCAGCTGGGCGGACTTCTCGTTGGGGCCGTTGTAGTCGGACTGCAGGTAGTTCACCAGGTAGATGGCGGCGGTCTCGTTGACGTAGTCGAAGTACTCGTCGCCGTCGACCTGCTGCCAGCCCGCCATCAGGCTGTGGGCGCCGCGGGCGAGGGTGAAGGCCAGGCTCCAGGTGTCGTTGTCGATGTAGCCGGCCTTGCGGCTACCGCTGTCGCGCGTGCTGTAGCCATCGAAGCGGGTGTGCAGGGCCAGCACCTCGGGGTCGCCCAGGCGGTGGGCGAAGCCCAGGTAGTACTGCCGCCAGATATCCTCGAAGTCGCCGCCATAGGCAGTGAGCGCGAGGCGTTCGGTGGCCCGGTAGGTGCCGCCGAGGTAGCTGTAGCGGTCTCCCTTGGCCTTGCGGTCGCCGTAGCTGGTAGTGAGCTTCTCGTCGCCGGCGCCGGTGCGCGGGCTGATGCGATCGAAGCTGCCGGCCTGCAGCGCGAGCCCGTTCACCTCCTCGCTGGTCAGGCCGATGCCGCGCAATGTGGAGGGCAGGACGCGGTTGTCGTTGCTGGCCAGCACCGGCGTATCGATCCTGAAGCGGCCAGCGCGCAGTTCGCTGTTGGACATGCGCAGGCGCAGGTTGGCGATGCCGAGCTTGGACCACTCGTCCAGCGGGCGGCCGTCGCCGTCGGTCAGGGTACGATTGCTGCCGCCGGCGACCACGCCTTTGCCGCGCTCCAGGTTGAGGGCGTGGAAGGCGCCAAGATCGAGGCCGAAGCCGAGCGGGCCCTGGGTGTAGCCGGAGCTGTACTGCAGGATGCTGCCCTGGACCCAGGCGCGTCGGCTGTGGGTGGGCTCGTAGCCGTTGTCCTTGGGGATCTTGAAGACGAAGCGGCCATGCTTCTGTTCGCGGGAGGCGAAGTTGCGGGTGGAGAGGGTCAGGCTCTGGCCTTCGAGGAAGCCCTTGGCGGTGGCCTGGTCGTTGCGCTCGTCCTCTTCCAGCGCCCAGGCCGGGCAACTGCTGCCGACGGCCAGCGCCAGCCCTAGGGTGGCGGGACGGATACGTGACGGGATCATCTGATGCTCCTGGTTTCTCGTGCTGTGCGCGGCGGGCATGCGGGCATGCGCGCCGATGACGGCCGATATGGCCGGCGGCAAGGCGGAAACGTGGAGTGGGGATGTTGTCGGGGAAGGCGCCTGGCCGGTCCGGCTGGGCGCCTGGCCGCCCGTGGCGGTAGGCGGGCGTCGGGGGCGGCGCTGGCGGTTGGCTGCGCCGCGAAGGGCATGCGGCCGGGTAGGCCGGCATGCTGGCGAGGACGTTACGGCATGAACCGGCCGGCCACCACCTGAAAACGCCTCGCTGCTTCACTATGTCGCTTGCGCGAGGCCACGGAATAGACGCCGCCGGGCGCTACTGAGCCGCCGGTTGGCAGGGCCTCAGGGCGCCAGTTCGACATGGGTGAAGTTGTTCGAGCCCAACGGGCTCAGGGTGAAGCCCTTGACCCTGGGGCTGAGCACCACGAACTGCTTCGGGTAGGCCAGCGCTATCCACGGCGCCTCGCGCTGGAAGATCGCCAGGGCCTGGCGGTACAGCGCCGCGCGGGTGTCCTGGTCGGTGCTGGCGCGGGCCTGGCGGAGCAGGTCGTCGAACGCCTGGTTGCACCAGCCGGACATGTTCTCGCCGCTCTGCGCGGCGGCGCAGGACAGGTTCGGGGTGAGGAAGTTGTCCGGGTCGCCGTTGTCGCCGACCCAGCCCATGAACAGCAGGTCGTGCTCGCCGTGCTTGGCGCGGCGGATCAGCTCGCCCCACTCGTAGACACGGATGTCGGCGCGGATACCCAGCTTGCCCAGGTCGTCCTGCAGCATCTGCGCGCCGATGCCGGGGTTAGGGTTGGTCGGGCCGCCGCCGGGGCGGGTCCAGATGCTGAGTTTCTGCCCCGGCTGGATGCCGGCTTCGCCGAGCAGCTGGCGGGCGCGTGCGAGGTCGCGTGGCCAGCCCTTGAGTTCCGGGTCGGAGCCCCACAGTGTCGGCGGGTAGGGTGCCACCGCCGGGCTGGCGCCGCCCTCGCCGAACTGCGCCTTGCGGTAGGCGTCGCGGTCGAAGGCCAGGTTGATGGCCTGGCGCACGCGCACGTCGTCCAGCGGCTTGTGCCGGGTGTTGAGGGCGACATAGGCGACCAGCAGGGAATCCAGCTCATCGACCTTCAGCTGCGGGTCCTGGCGCAGCGCGGGGATGTCCGTGGGGCGCGGGTACACGGCGATCTGGCAGTCGCCGGCGCGCAGCTTCTGGATGCGCACGCTGGGGTCGGGGGTGATCGCCAGCAGCAGACGCTCGACCTTGGGTGCGCCGCCCCAGTAGTCGGGGTTGGCGGCGAAGCGCACCTGGGCGTCCTTCTGGTAGCGCTGGAAGACGAAGGGCCCGGTGCCCAGCGGCAGGTTGTTCAGTTGCTCGGTCTTGCCGGCGGCGAGCAGCAGGTTGGCGTACTCGGCCGAATAGATGGAGGTGAAGCCCATGGCCAGGTCGGCGAGGAACGGCGCCTCGGGGTGGCGCAGGGTGAAGCGCACGGTCAGCGGGTCGACTTTCTCGATGCGCTCGATCAGCCCCGGCAGGCCCATCGACTGGGCGTAGGGGAAGCCGCGCGGGGCCAGCTTGTTCCACGGGTGCGCCGGGTCGAGCTGGCGCTGGAAACTCCACAGCACGTCGTCGGCGTCGAACTCGCGGGTGGGGGTGAAGTAGTCGGTGCGCTGGAACTTCACGCCGGGCCGCAGGTGGAAGGTGTAGACCAGGCCGTCGGGGCTGATCTCCCAGCTCTGCGCCAGCGCGGGCACCACCCGGGTGCTGCCCGGAGCGAACTGCGCCAGGCGTTCGTAGACCGTCTCGGCCGAGGCGTCGGCGGTGGTGGCGGCGGTGTACTGGGCGATGTCGAAGCCTTCCGGGCTGGCCTCGGTGCACACCACCAGGGGCCGCGCCAGGCCCGGCGCGGCGGCGAACAGCAACGCCAGGGCCGCCCACGTGGAGCGACCCGGTCGTTGCATCAGGAGCGGCTGTAGCCTGCGCGGCATGGCGGAGCGGCCACCTCGCGGCGGCCACGGCCCTTACTTGCCGACGCCCACGCCGTAGAACGAGTTGAGTGCGAACGGGCTGATCTTGAAGTCCTCCACCGACTTGCGCATCGGCTGGTACACGGTGGAGTGGGCGATCGGGGTGATCGGCACCTGGTCCTTGAGGATGTGCTGGGCCTGCTTGTACAGCTCGGTGCGCTTGGCCTGGTCGGGGGTGCGCTTGGCCTCGTTGACCAGCTTGTCGTAATCCTTGTCGCACCACTTGGAGTAGTTGTTGCCGTCCACCGCGGCGCAGCTGTACAGGGTGCCCAGCCAGTTGTCCGGGTCGCCGTTGTCGCCGCTCCAGCCGATCAGGATGGCGTCGTGCTCACCCTTCTGCGCGCGCTTGATGTACTCGCCCCACTCGTAGGTGACGATCTTCGCCTTGATGCCGATCTTCGCCCAGTCGCTCTGCAGCATCTCGGCCATCAGCTTGGCGTTGGGGTTGTACGGGCGCTGTACCGGCATGGCCCACAGGGTGATCTCGGTGCCTTCGGCGACGCCGGCCTTCTTCAGCAGGGCCTTGGCCTTCTCGGGGTCGTAGGCCGGGTCCTTGATGCTGCTGTCGTAGGACCACTGGGTCGGCGGCATGCCGTTCACCGCCAGCTGCCCGGCGCCCTGGTAGACGGCGTCGATGATCGCCTTCTTGTTCACCGCCATGTCCAGCGCCTCGCGCACTTCGAGCTGGTCGAAGGGCTTGTGGGTGACGTTGTAGGCGATGTAGCCGAGGTTGAAGCCCGGCTGCGAAGGCATGTTCAGGCTGGCGTCTTTCTTCAGCGCGTCGAGGTCGGCCGGGCGCGGGTTGAGGGTGATCTGGCACTCGTTGGCCTTGAGCTTCTGCATGCGCACCGAGGCGTCGGTGTTGATGGCGAAGATCAGGTTGTCCAGCTTGACCTCACCGGGCACCCAGTAGTCCTTGTTGCCCTTGAAGCGGATCATCGCGTCCTTCTGGTAGCGGCTGAACACGAAGGGCCCGGTGCCGATCGGCTTCTGGTTGATGTCGCTGGCCTTGTTCTGCTTGAGCAACTGGTCGGCGTATTCGGCGGACTGGATCGAGGCGAAGCTCATCGCCAGGTTCTGGATGAAGGCGGCGTCGATCTCGTTGAGGGTGAACTTGACGGTGTAGTCGTCGACCTTCTCCACCTTGGCGATGTTGGCGTCCATGCCCATGTCGGTGAAGTAGGGGAATTCGGTGGGGTAGGCCTTGCGGAAGGCGTTGTTCTTGTCGAGCATGCGCTCGAAGGTGAACAGCACGTCGTCGGCGTTGAACTCGCGGCTCGGCTTGAAGTAGTCGGTGGTGTGGAACTTCACGCCATGGCGCAGGTGGAAGGTGTAGGTCTTGCCGTCATCGGCGACGTCCCATTTCTCCGCCAGCCCGGGGACCACCTGGGTGCCGCCGCGCTCGAACTGGGTCAGGCGGTTGAACACGGTTTCCGCCGCGGCGTCGAACTCGGTACCGGTGGTGTACTGCGCGGGGTCGAAGCCCGCGGGGCTGCCTTCGGAGCAGAACACCAGGTTGCCGGCGGCGTGGGCGAAGGGCGCGCTGGCGATCAGCCCGGCGGCGATCATGGAGCGGATGACGGCATTCTTACGCATGCTGACCTCTGTTTGTTGTGGTTGTCATCGAGGCACGTCCTTGTGGGTCGTGTCGACCTGAAGCTATGCACGGCACATGCCGGGCGCAAGGGGCGCATCCGCCACAGTGTAGAAGCTGCACGGAAGTCGTAAGGGAATGTCGCCTTGACGCAAGTGGACCGCCGGGTCACGCCGCGACGCCCGCGTCCGGGGCGGCGCGGCGGGGGGGCTAATCAGGGCATCTGCACTTCGATGGTGCCGTCGGCGCTGACGCTGACCTGGCTGGTGCCGGCCTCGATCTCCGGGGCCGCGGCGAAGCCGGCGTCGGCCTTCATCGCCGCCATCCGCATCATCGGCATCGGGCGCGGCGCGCCGGCGCTGTTGAGGCTTAGGCTGACCAGGCGGTAGCCCTTGCCGCCGAGCGAGTCGGTAAGCAGCTGGGCGCGCGCCTTGAACGCGGCCACGGCGTTCTTCATCAGGCTGTCCTCGTTTTGCTGGCGGGTGGCGTCGGCGATGCTGAAGCTCATGTTGCCCATCTTCAGCGAGCCCAGCAGGCTGGCGCTGAGCTTGGACAGCGCGGCGAAGTCGGCGCTTTCCAGGCGCAGCTCGGCGCGCTCGCGCCAGGCGGTGATCTTCTGCCCCTTGTCGTCGTATACCGGGTAGCTGTTGCGGCTGCCCAGGCTGACGGTCACTCCCTTGACCTTGCGCGCCTCGGTCACCGCGGCGTTGAGCGCGGCGGTGGTGTCGGCGGCGAGCTTGGCCGGGTCGCTGGCCTGGGCTTCGTTGTACAGGGTCACCTGCATCTGGTCATGGGCCACTTCCTGGCTGGCCTCGGCGTGCAGCGACACCAGGTTGTAGCGCGGCTCGTCGGCGTGGGCGGCGAAGGCGGTGGCGGCCAGGGCGACGGACGCGGCCAGGGCGGCGAGGTTTTTCTTCAGTGCGGACATGTTCAACTCCTTGGTCCTGAAATGAATCCCGGGTGCAGGGTAGACGAACCCCGCAAGCGGACAGTCAGACCCTTTGACGCAGGTCGGCGTTCAAACGGGTTAATTCGGGTTAGCCTTGGCACTATGCTGTGTCGCTTTGACGCACTGAGAGGGGAAGGGGCTTGGCTATACTCGCGCAAATTCCGGAATTCACCATGCGCACACCGGTTTTCCAGTTATCTGCCAGCCGGCAGAACCTGCTGCACCTGACGCTGATCCGCATTCTCGTGCTGGCCGCCCAGGCCGGCTCGGTCGGCATCGCCTACAAGGCCCAACTGATCCAGCTGCCCTGGGCGGCCCTGGGCGTGACCCTGGGCGTCTCCCTGGTGCTGTGCCTGGTCACCGCCCTGCGCCTGCGCGGGCCGTGGCCGGTGACCGAGCTCGAATACTCGGTGCAGCTGGGCTGCGACCTGATCATCCACAGCGTCCTGCTGTATTTCTCCGGCGGCTCGTCGAACCCCTTCGTCTCCTATTACCTGGTGCCGCTGACCATCGCCGCGGCGACCCTGCCGTGGCTCTACACCATCGTCCTCGCCGGCCTGGCGCTGGCCGCCTACACGCTGCTGCTGGTGTGGTTCCACCCGCTGGACATGGCCCCGGTGCAGCGCGACTACCTGCTGATCTACGGCATGTGGCTGAGCTTCGCCCTGGCCGCCGGGCTGATCACCTTCTTCGTCGCGCGCATGTCGCAGTCGCTGCGCCGCCAGGAGCAGATAGTCGCGCAGCGCCGCGAAGAGGGCATGCGCGACCAGCAACTGCTCGCCGTGGCCACCCAGGCCGCCGGCGCCGCCCATGAGCTGGGCACGCCGCTGGCGACCATGAGCGTGCTGCTCAAGGAGCTGCGCCAGGCGAACCCGAAGGACCCGCTGCTGCAGGAAGACCTGGCCCTGCTGCAGGAGCAGGTCAAGCTGTGCAAGGACACCCTGCAGCAACTGGTGCGCGCGGCCGAGGCCGACCGCCGCCAGGCCATCCAGGAGCAGGGTGTCAACGAATGGCTGGAAGCCGTGCTGCGCCGCTGGCACCTGATGCGCCCGGAAGCCACCTACCGCTACCAGAACCTCGGCCCGGGCAGCGCCCCGCGCCTGACCCCGCCGACCGACCTGACCCAGGCCCTGCTGAACCTGCTGAACAACGCCGCCGACGCCTGCCCGGACGACCTCGACATCAGCGTCGACTGGGACGCCACCGACATCTGCCTGAGCATCCGCGATCACGGTCCCGGCGTGCCCCTGGCGATCGCCGAGCAACTCGGCAAACCCTTCTTCACCACCAAGGGCAAGGGCTTCGGCCTCGGCCTGTTCCTCAGCCAGGCCAGCGTCACCCGCGCCGGCGGCACGGTGAAGTTGTATAACCATGAAGACGGCGGCACGCTTACCGAACTGCGCCTGCCGCGCAGTTACGGTGTGGTCTGACCCACGCGCGAGGAAGTACCCATGAGCGAAGAGAACCTTTTCGAAGGCGAAGAACAACCCCACCTGCTGCTGGTGGACGACGACGCCACCTTCACCCGCGTGATGGCGCGCGCCATGACCCGCCGTGGCCTGCGCGTATCGGTCGCCGGTTCCGCCGAGGAAGGCCTGGCGCTGGCCAAGGAAGACCTGCCCGACTACGCCGTGCTGGACCTGAAGATGGACGGCGACTCCGGCCTGGTGCTGCTGCCCAAGCTGCTGGAGCTGGACGCCGAGATGCGCGTGGTGATCCTCACCGGCTATTCGAGCATCGCCACTGCCGTGGAAGCCATCAAGCGCGGCGCCACCAACTACCTGTGCAAGCCGGCCGACGCCGACGACGTGCTGACCGCGCTACTCTCGCAGCACGCCGACCTGGACACCCTGGTGCCGGAAAACCCGATGTCGGTGGACCGCCTGCAGTGGGAGCACATCCAGCGCGTGCTGGCCGAGCACGACGGCAATATTTCCGCCACCGCGCGCGCCCTGGGGATGCACCGGCGCACGTTGCAGCGTAAGCTGCAGAAGCGCCCTGTAAGGCGTTAAGGAATTCATAAGAAGCTGCATCTACGATCTTGAGAGCTAGAGCAGAACAAGGCGACAACAGGCGAGGCAGCGCAGTTTGGTCCGCCAAATGAGCAGACTCGCCTGTTTTCAACGCAGTTCTGCCGACGCGCAGCAGATCGTAGACAGGTTCTAGACAGGGAGCGCCAACTGGGCGCTCTTTTTTTGTGCCCGTGCCGAGCCCGACCCGATGACCGAAAGCGCCGAGTACCGCGCCCCGAACGATGCCGTTCGCGGGCGATTTCTTTCCCAGGTGTGGCAACTGACAACGCCCTACTGGCGCAGCGAAGAGAAGGGCACGGCCTGGCTGCTGCTGATCGTGGTGATCGCCCTGTCGCTGGTGGTGGTGGCCCTGCAGGTGTGGCTCAACAGCTGGTACCGCGACTTCTACAACTCGCTGCAGAACAAGGACCTGAAGAGCTTCATCCACCTCATGTTCATGTTCTCGGGCATCGCCGCGGTGTTCATCCTCACCGCCGTGTACCGCCTGTACCTGACGCAGATGCTGACCATCCGCTGGCGGCGCTGGCTGACCGAGAAGCACTTCGCCGCCTGGCTGTCGCACAAGAACTACTACCTGCTGGAACAGCGCGGCTACACCGACAACCCCGACCAGCGCCTGACCGACGACCTCAAGGACTTCACCGACACCACCCTGAGCCTCGGCCTGGGGCTGATCAGCAATATCGTCAGCCTGGTGTCCTTCTCGGTGATCCTCTGGGGCGTGTCCGGCAGCATCCAGCTGTTCGGCGTCGACATCCCCGGCTACATGTTCTGGGCCGCGCTGGTCTACGCCCTGGTCGGCAGTTGGCTGACCCACCTGATCGCGCGTCGCCTGATCGGCCTGAGCAACCGCCAGCAACGCTACGAAGCCGACCTGCGCTTCGGCCTGGTGCGGGTTCGCGAGAACGCCGAAAGCATCGCCCAGTACGATGGTGACGAGAACGAGCGCAAGCGCCTCATGGGGCGTTTCGCCAACGTCTGGCACAACTTCCGCGAGCTGATGAACGTGCAGAAGCGCCTGACCTTCTTCTCCTCGGGCTACGCGCAGATCGCCACCGTGTTTCCCTTCATCGTCGCCTCGCCACGCTACTTCGCCGGCAAGATCCAGCTGGGCGAGCTCATGCAGATCAACTCCGCATTCGGCAACGTCCAGGACGGACTCAGCTGGTTCATCAACGCCTACGCCAGCCTGGCGGGTTGGCGCGCCACCTGCGACCGTCTGCTGAGCTTCCGCCGCGCGCTGGAAGAGAACCAGGCCGAGCACGGCGGCATCGAGGTGCGCGAGGACGGCGAGCGCCTGCAGCTCAAGCACCTGAGCCTGCGCCTGGCCGACGGCAGCGTCCTGCTGGAGCCCACCGACCTCAGCCTGCGTCCCGGCGAGCACACCCTCATCAGCGGCCCCTCGGGCGCCGGCAAGAGCACCCTGCTGCGGGCCATGAGCGGGCTCTGGCGCTTCGGCTCCGGGCAGGTGCTGATGCCGGCGGCGCGCACGCTGTTCCTGCCGCAGAAACCCTACCTGCCGATCGGCAGCCTGGCCGAGGCGCTGAGCTATCCGGAGCAAGCCGGCCGGCACAGCCCCGAGCGCCTGCGCGAAGTGCTGCGCCAGTGCCGCCTGGCGCACCTGGCCGAGCGCCTGGACGAAGCCCAGCACTGGCAGCGCCTGCTCTCGCCGGGCGAGCAGCAGCGCCTGGCCATCGCCCGCACGCTGCTCTACGCACCGGCCTGGCTGTTCCTCGACGAAGCCACCTCGGCGCTGGACGACAGCGACGAGGCGGCGCTCTACCAGGTACTGCTCGACCAGTTGCCCGGCGTGACCCTGGTCAGCATCGGCCACCGCGCCGACCTCAAGCGCTTCCACCCGCACCAGCTGCGCCTGGACGAGCGTCATCTGCGCGAAGTCGAGGCCGTTCTGCCGGCTTGATCCCGGCGTCGCGGGGCCTTGCTCCGCGACGCTGAAACATCTCGCCATCAGCTCGGTGGGGTGAGGTAGGAATATTCGTAAACAGTTGGCAGATTTGGTCATCGCTACAGCCTCTCTGACCCACTACCCGGTACCCTCGGCGGCTTTCCGTTAAAAGGCTCCATCGCTCAGTCGCCCTGGTACCGTTCATGCCCCTTCATTTGCCCAACTGGCAGGCGCTGACCCGCAACCGTCTGCGCCTGGTCGACCCGCGCCGCTGGCTGCTGGCCACCGCCGGCCTGGCGCTGCTGTTCGCCACCTGCACCTTCGCCGCCGGCCTGTGGCTTGGCCGCGTGAGCGCACCAGCCGCGCCAGTGGTCGAGGCCGTCACGCAGGAAACCCCCGAAGAGCGTTTCACCATGCAGCGCCTGGGCGAGCTGAACGGCCGTCTGCAGGTACTGGAGAAGGACGCCGCCTACCTGCTCAAGGTGGTCGACGGCCACGAGGCGATCGCGCGCAAGCTGGCGCGTATCGACCCGGCGCTGGTGCCCGGCGATCGCGCGGCGCCGCGCGGCGACGGCGAGGGTGGCCTGCTGCTGCCGCCACGGCCATGCCAGGCCGCGCCCCTGGTCGACCTGCGCCAGGGCACCGAGGCCGCGCGCTGCCTGCGCCGCCAGCTTGACCTGCTGCTCGACGCGGTAGCCCAGCGCAACGCCGACTTCCTCGCCATCCCCACCCATCGCCCGGTGGACCAGGCGCGCCTGGGCTCGGCCTTCGGCAACCGGGTGGACCCGTTCAACCGTCGCCTGGCCTTTCATTCCGGGCTCGACTTCAGCGCGCCGAGCGGCACCGAAATCCAGGCAGCCGCCGGCGGCCGGGTGATCGCCGCCGGCCCCTTCAGCTCCTATGGCAATCGCGTGGAGATCGACCACGGCAACGGTCTGGTGACCCGCTATGCGCACCTGTCGCGCGCCTACGTGAAGGTCGGCGAGGTGGTGATGCCCGGCCAGCGCATCGCCGCCATGGGCTCCACCGGCCGCTCCACCGGTTCGCACCTGCACTTCGAAGTGCTGTACCACGGCGACTTCGTCGACCCGCAGCACTTCCTCTCCCTCGGCAACATGGAGCAGGCCATCGATGCCCTGGCGCAGGACTAGGCCGCACTCCACCCGCGAACTGCTGCGCGCCGAGCACCGGCCGAGCGCGCGGTTGCCGCGCAACTACCGGCCGCTGCTGTGGGGCGCGCTGCTGCTCGCCGCCGCCTGCGCCTCCTGGTACGCCTGGCGCGGCCAGCAGCACGGCGAGGCGCAGCAGCACCTGGGCGCCCTGCAGGCGAGCAACGCCGAACTGGTCGCCGAGCTGCAGCGCCAGCGCCTGCTGGCGGCCGAGGCCCAGGCCACGCGCGAGCAGCTGGAGCGGCGTATCGCGGAGATGTCCGGGGAAATCAAGAAGCTCAAGACCGACCTGGCGTTCTACCGCCAGCAGAAACCCGCCAAGTGACCTTCAGGAGAAAGACGATGTTCGGCAACCACAAGAAGAAAGCCCCGCAAGTGGCGGTGGGCAGCTTTTCCAGCCTGCTCTCGGGCAGCCTGGCGCTGGTCGGCGACCTGGAGTTCGAGGAGGGCCTCAAGGTGCAGGGGCGCATTCACGGCAACGTCCGCCACAAGGCCGGCACCCAGAGCCTGCTGGCGCTTGGCGCGGAAGGGCGGATCGAGGGCAACGTGACCAGCTACGACGCGCTGATCGACGGCACCATCGTCGGCGACCTGCATGTCGAGCACCTGCTGGAGCTGCACTCCAATGCGCGCGTCGTCGGCAACATCCGCTACCGCCAGCTGAGCATGGAAAACGGTGCCAGCGTCGACGGCAAACTCACCCGCCTGGAGGACGACGGCCGCCCCCTGGAACTGCCCGCGCCGCAGCCGCGCGAGGCGTCCGACGAAGAGCCGGCCTGAGGCAAGTCGTTAGCACGCGAAGCACCTGCGCTTGCTATGATCGCCGCTGATATCCCGCCGGCGCTCCCGTCCCATGTTCGCATTGCTGTTCCAGACCCTCGGCATCACCGCGCCGGTGTTCTCCATGCTGTTCCTCGGCGTGCTGCTCAAGCGCGTCGGCTGGATCGACCAGGGTTTCATCCAGACCGCCTCGGCGCTGGTGTTCAACGCCACCATGCCGGTGATGCTGTTCCTCGGCATCTACCACTCCGACCTGCACCGCGCCGCCAGCCCGGCGGTGCTGCTGTTCTTCTGCGCGGCGACCCTGGGCGGCTTCCTGCTCGCCTGGGCCTGGGCGCTCTGGCGGGTGCCGCGGGCGGAGCGCGGTGTCTACGTGCAGGGGGCGTTTCGCGGCAACAACGGCATCGTCGGCCTGGCCCTGGCCACCAGCCTCTACGGCGAACACGGCCTGGCCCTGGGGTCGGTGCTCGCGGCCCTGGTGATCCTTTGCTACAACACCCTGGCCACGGTGGTGCTGGCGATCTACAGCCCGGTGCTCAAGTCCGACCCGCTGAGCATCGGCCGCCAGGTGCTGATGAACCCGCTGATCATCGGTGTGCTGGCGGCCTTCCCATTCGCCTGGTGGGGCATCCAGCTGCCGGCCTGGGCGCTCACCTCCGGCGACTATTTCGCGCAGATGACCCTGCCCCTGGCGCTGATCTGCATCGGCGGCACCCTGTCGCTGCCGGCGCTGCGCGACAGCGGCGCGCTGGCCCTGAGCGCGAGCCTGATGAAGATGGTCTGGTTGCCGACGCTGTGCACCGCCGCCGCCTGGTTCTGCGGCTTCCGTGGCGCCGAGCTGGGCGTGCTCTACCTCTACTTCGCCAGCCCCACGGCGGCCGCCAGCTACGTGATGGCCCGCGCCGCGCAAGGCAACGCCGAACTGGCCGCGTCGATCGTCGTGCTGACCACCCTGGTGGCGGCGCTGACCACCAACCTCGGGCTGTTCATCCTGCAGTGGGGCGGTTGGATCTAAGAGGCGTCAGCCCTTGGGCAGGTGCCGCTCAAGGTCCATGGATTCGTGCAGGACGCGAACGACTTCGACGGCCAGATCGTTACCCAGGCGGTAGAAGACGATGTGGCGCGGACGGGCGACTTTCGCCGTTCGAGCCTCGCTGCGGCAGTACGCCAGATGCAGGCTGCGCAGGCCGGCGCCGAGTTCTTCCCGGGCCTTGCTGCCAATCCTGGCCGGCTCCTGGATGAGGGCGCTGAAGGCGCCGAACAGCAGGCCCTGGTAACGGCCGCGCAGTGACGGGCCGAATCGCGATTCCGTGTAGCGCAGGACTTCGACTATGTCCTCCCGCGCGGCCAGGGAAAGGCGAAGGCTGCGCTTCATCCGTCTTTACTGTCCGTGCTGGCCTGTCGGCCGAGCTCATCGAGGTACTTGCCGACGTCTTCCGCCGTGCGGAGTTCGTCGAAGTCCCCGGCCTCGAGCTGCAGGATCCCGCTCGCGGTGGCGGACTTCAGTGCCTCCAGGCGCAGCGCCTGTTCGGCTTCCTGGTCGAAGAGCAGGCGCAGGCCGGCGCGGATCACTTCGCTGCGATTCTGGTAGCGCCCGGCCTTGAGCAGTTCCTCGATGTGCCGCTCCATCGGGTCGGGCAGGACCACGTTGCGCGTTGCCATGGCGGGGCTCCTGAAAAGTGTATGAATTGGCATTTTATGCCATGTCGGCGTTGACGCGAACAACCGTCGCCCGATGGTGTGCGCCCTAAGAGAAATCCGAATCCGTGGTAGGTCTCGCTTACCCCGCCCGAAGGCCATTTCAAAGGGGGTTTACAGACGGTTACACTGGCGACCTCCAACGCGCGACAAAGGATTGCTCATGCGTTTCAAGGATTCCGCCCGCAGCCTCGCGCTGCTGCTCGGCCTGCTCTGGCTGGCGACATCGTACGCCGGGCCGGGCGCCGAGCTGTCCAGCCCCGCCGCCGGCTGGCGCTATTCGGGGTTGCTGGACGACCTCGACAGCCCGCGCGTGGCCTATCCCACCCCGCCCATCGACCGTGGCGGCCAGCGCGGCCGCAGCCTGATCGAAGGCGACCTCAAGGCGCTCGCCGGCACCGACCGCGCCCAGCGCCTGGTGGTCAACGGCAACCCCTTGCCCCTCTACACCGACGCCCAGGGCCATTTCGTCCGCCCCTACGCCTTCGGCAGCGGTTCGAACAGCGTCGAGGTGGCCAGCGCCGATGGCCAGTCGCTCAAGCGCGTGCAGTTCTACGAGGCCAACGCCGGCCGCGTGCCGCCCCGGGTGCGCGTCGCCCTGGGCTGGGACGACCCCAAGGCCGAGCTGGACCTGCACATCGTCACCCCCGACGGCCAGCACGCCTTCTGGGCCCGCCCGCGGCTGAACAACGGCGGCGGGCTGGACCCGGACGGCGTCGACGGCCCCGGCCCGGAAATGTTCACCATGGCCGCACCGCTGCACGGCACCTACCTGGTCTACGTCAACTACTGGGGCAATTTCGGCGCCCAGGGCTATAACTTCCAGGCCGGCGCCAACCAGCAGGACGTCATCACCGCCCAGATCAACCTGGTGTTCAACGAGAACAGCGTCGACGAGAAGCGCGAGACCTTCGTGGTGCCGCTGCGCACCATCGGCGACCTGGTTCTGGTCAAGACCTTCACCTATTGACACCGACCCTATTGAAAGCCGCCCCCTGCCAGGGATGTAACAGGATCGAGCACGCATGAGCGACAACACGACTCCCAGCCCCTCCACACCTCCCGCCGGCGATGCGCCCGGCGTGCAGCGCTGGCCGCTGATCATCGGCGGCCTGGCGCTGGCGCTACTGGTCTTCGGCGGCCTGCTGGCGCGCTACGTCCTTCTGGCGCCGCCCAGCGGCCCCCTGGCGGGCCTGGAAGCACCGCCGGAAGGGGCTCCGGGGCGCGACATCCGCCACCCGGACGCGCTGATCGAAAGCGCCTCGCTCAGCCACCTGCCCAAGGAACTGCTGGAGGTGCCGCTGCTGCGCGACACCCTCACCGAGGACTTCGTCTTCTACTACGAGAACGACGGCGACCGCCTCGGCCTGGCCGGCAGCCTGCGGCGCATCGTCTACGAGCACGACCTGACGCTGAAGGACAACCTGATCGAGGAACTCCTCGACCAGCCGGCCCAGGTCGCCCTCTGGCGCGGCGCCGACGGCCGCCTGCGCGATTTCCTGGTGGTGCTCAAGCGCGGCGGCCTGGCCAAGCTGCTGGAGCCGTTGGCGCACCTGGCCGCCGACGATACCCAGCTGCGCAAGGTCGGCGAGCTGAAGGGCGGCGCCGGCGTCTACCGGCTGCGCTACAACGGCCAGAAGACCCTGCTGTTCGCCTCCAGCGGCGACTACCTGGTGCTGCTCTCCAACCCGAAGATGCTCTTCCCCCAGGCCAGCGACGATGCGCCCGGCGAGCCCGACGCCCGGGTCGCCGCCGACCTGACCGCGCTGCTCGGCGGTGAAGACGCCTTCCCCCGCGCCTTCGGCCTCGGTCCGCGCGGCGAACTGAGCCAGCGCATCAGCCTTGGCGCCGGCGTCCTGGCCATGGGCTACCAGCGTTTCATCCCGGCCTTCGCCGGGGTGCGCTTCGACAAGGGCGCCAAGGGCTGGACCAGCTACCTTGCGCTGAATCCGGTGGAGCGCCAGCCGGACCTGGACTTCACCCCGGTGTGGCAGGCCATGCCCATGGGCGCCAGCGCTTGCGTGGCCCTGCCGCTGACCCCCGGCCTGTACGACAGCCTGCTGGTGCGCCTGGGCGCCGAGCCGAAGATGGCCGCGGCCTTCTCCGAGCACCTCTCGGGCGCCGCCGGGCTGTGCTGGTACGCCGACTCGCGGCTGTACACGCCGCTGCTGGTGGCCAAGCTGAGCGCGCCGCCGGGCCCGGAACTGGACGCCGACCTGGGCAAGCTGTTCGACAGCCTGGTGGGCGCCTACGAAGGCAACGCCGAGGGCGGCAGCTTCCCGGTGGACGAACAGAGCCAGGGCGAGACCCACAAGTGGCTGCGCCAGGTCAGCTCGAACTTCGGCCAGTACGCGGCCGCCGACGCCGCCGACCCGGACGCCGTCAGTGGTCGCGGGTTCTTCCGCGTCGGCCTGGCGCGGCAGGGCGACACGCTGCTGTTCTCCCTCGACGACCAACTGCTCGACAAGGCCCTGGGCACCCTCGGCAAGCGCTTCCCGCCGCTGGCCGACGTGCTGCCCAAGGACGCCCTGGTGCCGGCCTACCTGGCGCCGCAGTCGCTGTCCACGCTGCTCCAGCGCGAGACCCTCGACAGCCTCCCGCAGGACATGGAGCCGGTGTTCCGCAACGCCGCCGACAGCCTGCTGCTGCCGCGCCTGAAGGCCCTCGCCGGGCACGGCGGCTACGCCCTCGGCCTGCCCGCCGACAGCCGCGCCGAACAGCCCTGGCAGTGGCTGCCGCTGCAGTGGCGCGCGCTGTGAAGCCAGGCGCGCTGCTGCTGGCGCTCGGCCTGTGGGCCGCCCAGGCGGTGCAGGCGAGCACGGCGTCGCTCGACCCGGAGCAATCCCAGGTGTTCCGCGCCTGGTTCGTGCGCATCGCCGAGGAACAGCTGCGCCAGGGCCCCAGCCCGCGCTGGCACCAGCAGGACTGCGCGGGCCTGGTGCGCTTCGCCGCCAACGAGGCGCTCAAGCCGCACGACGCCAAGTGGCTGCGCGCCAATGGCCTGTCCAACCGCTACCTGCCGCCGGAACTGGCGCTGAGCGATGAACAGCGCCAACTGGCGCAGACCTGGCGGCAGGGCGGCGGCCAGGTCGGCCCCTACGTCAACGCCATCAAGCTGATCCAGTACAACAGCACCCTTGTCGGCCGCGACCTCAACCAGGCGCGCCCCGGCGACCTGATCTTCTTCGACCAGGGCGACGACCAGCACCTGATGATCTGGATGGGCCGCAACATCGCCTACCACACCGGCACCAGCACGCCGAACGACAACGGCATGCGCTCGGTCAGCCTGCAACAACTCATGACATGGAAGGACACCCGATGGATACCCGACCCCGCCAACCCCAACTTCGTCGGCGTGTACCGCTTGTCGTTCCTCGCCCGATGAAGCTGCTCGCGTTGTGCGCCGGCCTGGCCCTGGGTGGCTTGCTGCTGGGTGCGCCGCAGGCGCTGCGGGCCGACGACGAGGTGCCGGCGAGCAACTACACACCGGTCAGCGGCGAGTCCTTCTTCCTGCTGGCCGACAGCAGCTTCGCCACCGACGAGGAAGCCCGCGTGCGCCTGGAAGCGCCGGGCCGCGACTACCGCCGCTACCGCATGGAGGCCTACGGCGGGGTGGACATGCGGGTGTACCGCATCGACCAGCCGCTGGACTTCCTCAAGCGCCAGAAGAACCTGCACCGGGTGCTGGCCGAGGGGCAGTTCAAGGGCGAGGGCCTGTCCAACACCCTGGCCTACCTGTGGGACAACTGGTACCGCAAGTCGCGGCGGGTGATGCAGCGCGCCTTCTCCTACGAATCGCGCAAGCAGGTCACCGAAGTGGTGCCCGAGCTGAAGATGGGCCAGGCCATGAACGCGCCCACGCCCTACGACGCGCCGCCGCAGTACGCGCCGATTCCCGGCCTGCCGATGGTCGAGCAGTTCCGCTACCCGCTGTGGGACGCCAAGCCCATCGAGCCGCCGAAGGACGTGGCGCTGGCGGGTTCCTCCAGCGAGTTCATCAACGTCTCGCCGGGCAACGTGTACATCCCCTTGGGCAAGCTCAAGCCGGGCCTGTACCTGGTCGAGGCGCTGGTGGGCAAGTACCGCGCCACCACCGTGGTGTTCGTCTCCAACACCGTGGCGGTGAGCAAGATCGCCGGCAACGAGCTGCTGGTGTGGTCGGCGCGCAAGCATGAAGGCACCCCGGTGCCCGACACCCAGGTGCTCTGGACCGACGGCCTGGGCGTGATGAGCAGCGGCCGCACCGACGCCGAGGGCCTGCTGCGCCTGCAGCACGCCAGCCCGGAGCGCTCGTTCGTGATCGGCGAGGACAAGGAGGGCGGGGTCTTCGTCTCGGAGAACTTCTACTACGACAGTGAAATCTACGACACCAAGCTCTACGCCTTCACCGACCGCCCGCTGTACCGCCCCGGCGACTGGGTGGCGCTGAAGATATACGGCCGCGAGTTCAAGAACGCCCGCGATTCCGCCGCGCCCCAGGCCGCCCCGGTGAAGCTCAGCGTGATCGACGCCGCCGGCACCACCCTGCAGACCCTCGACCTGCAACTGGATGCCAAGGCCGGCGCCAACGGCCGCTTCCAGCTGCCGGACAACGCCGTGGCCGGCGGCTACGAGCTGCGCTTCGATTACCGTGGGCAGACCTACAGCAGCGCCTTCCGCGTCGCCGAGTACATCAAGCCGCACTTCGAGATTTCCCTCGACCTGGCCAAGCCGGACTTCAAGACCGGCGAGCCGGTGAAGGGCAACCTGATCCTGCTCTACCCGGACGGCAAGCCGGTGGCCAACGCCAAGCTGCAACTGAGCCTGCGCGCCCAGCAGCTGTCGATGGTGGACAACGAGCTGCAGTACCTCGGCCAGTTCCCGGTGGAGCTCACCAGCGCCGAGCTCAGCACCGACGCGCAAGGCCGTGCGGCGCTCGACCTGCCGGCGGCGGAGAAGCCCAGCCGCTACCTGCTGACGGTGTTCGCCAGCGACGGCGCGGCCTACCGGGTCAAGACCAGCAAGGAAATCCTCATCGAACGCGGCGCCGCGCGTTACCGCCTGGCCGCGCCGCAGCGCTTCAGCGCGGTGGGCGACAAGGTCGAGTTCAGCTACGCGCCCGAACAACCCACCGAGCTCAAGCCGAAAAGCTATCGCTGGGTACGCCTTGAGGACCGCTCCACGGGCGACGGCGAGGCCGGTGACGGCACCTTCGCCATCGCCTTCGACAAGCCCGGCACCTACAGCATCGAGCTGCGCGACGCCCAGGGCCAGCTGCTCGGCGGCACCGGCCACTCGGTGAGCGGGGAGGGCGTCAAGGCGGTGCCCGGCACCGTGGAGATCGTCCTCGACAAGGCCGAATACCAGGCTGGCGAGGAAGCCCTGGCGCTGATCACCTTCCCCGAACCGGTGGACGACGCGCTGCTGTCGCTGGAGCGCGACAAGGTCGAGGCCACCGCGCTGCTGTCCAAGGGCGGCGACTGGCTCAAGCTGGAAAAGCTCAACCCCACCCAGTACCGCGCGCGCATCCCGGTGAAGCCGGACTTCTCGCCCAACCTGACCTTCTCGGTGCTCTACACCCGTGGTGGCGACTACAGCTTCCAGAACGCCGGCATCAAGGTAGCGGTGCCACAGGTGGAGATCGCCATCGCCACCGACAAGGAACGCTACGAGCCGGGCGACACCGTGACCGTCGACCTTTCCACCACCTACGCCGGCAAGCCGGTGTCCAGCCAGGTGGCGGTGGGCGTGGTGGACGAGATGATTTACGCGTTGCAGCCGGAAATCGCCCCGGGCATCGACCAGTTCTTCTACCACCCACGGCGCAACAACGTGCGCACCAGCGCCAGCCTCGCCTTCATCAGCTATGACGTGGCCCTGCCGGGCAGCGCCAGCGCGCCTGGCCGCAGCAACCGCAGCGAACGCGGGGTGAAGGTGCTGGAGCGGCCACGCCGCGAGGACGTCGACACCGCCGCCTGGGAGCCGAAGCTGGTCACCGGCGCCGACGGCAAGGCGCGCTTCAGCTTCCGCATGCCCGACTCGCTGACCCGCTGGCGCATCACCGCGCGGGCCATGGACGGCGATGGCCAGGTTGGCCAGAAGAAGCAGTTCATCCGCTCGGAGAAACCCCTGTACCTGAAGTGGAGCGGCCCGACCCGCTTCCGCGCCGGCGACAAGCCGGACCTCGGCCTGTTCGTCTTCAACCAGGGCGAGCAGGCGGTCAAGGCCGACCTGCTGGTGCGCTACGCCGGCCAGGAGCAGACCCAGGCGCTGGAACTGGCCAGGGGCGTGAACTACGTGCGCCTGCCGGCCCAGGCCCTGAGCGACGGCGAGTGGAGCGCCGAGCTGCGCCAGGACGGCCAGGCGCGCGACAGCCTCGGCGTGCGCTTCGCCCTGGCCGCCGACGGCTGGCAGGTGCTGCAGTCGCGCAACCTGCAACTGGCCGGGCAGAACAGCCCGCTGCAACTGCCGGCGGACGCCCGCGACATCCGCCTGCACCTGGACGACAGCGCCGCCGCGCTGTTCCGTGGCAGCCTCGACGACCTGCTGGCCTACCCCTACGGTTGCGTCGAGCAGACCGCCAGCCGCCTGCTGCCACTGAGCGTGGCCTACCCGCTGCTGGCCGGCGGCGAGCCGCGCGTGCGCGACCGCCTGCGCCTGATCATGCAGAACAGCCGGCTGCGCCTGGTGCAGATGGCCGGCCCGAACGCCTACTTCACCTGGTGGGGCGACAGCACCGACAGCGACGCCTTCCTCACCGCCTACGCCTACTACGCCGACTGGCACGCCAGCCGCGCGCTGGAGATCAGCCTGCCGGCGGAGCACTGGCAGCGCGTGCTCGACCTCTACGCCAAGCTCGCCGAACAGACGCCGCTGCTGCAGCGCGCGCTGATCCTCGGCTTCGCCCGCGACATGCAGCTGCCGGTGCAGACCCTGGTCGGCGGCCTGCTCGACGACCTGGCCAAGGCCGGGGAGGGCGAGGACGCCAAGCTGCCGGCCGACGCCGAGGTCAGCCTGGTGATGGCCGCGCCGGACTCCAGCCTCGGCCTGGCCGTGGCGCGGGTGCTGGCCGCGAGCCTGGCGCAGCAGGCCAAGGTGTCGCTGCCGGCGGCTTTCGCCAAGCAGCTGGACGGCGCGCGGCTGAAGGTCAACGCCAGCGAGCAGCCGTTCGCCCAGGCCGTGCAGCTGTCGCTGGCGCCGGCCGACGCCAACCGCGCCCGCGCCCTGCTGGCGCGCCTGGGGCCGCAGCAGTCGACCCTGGAACGCGCCCTGGCGCTGACCTGGCTGCAGCGCGCCCTGGCCCAGGCGCCGGCGGCCGAGCCGCTGAAACCGGGCAAGGACTGGAGCGAGCAGCAAGGTCCCAGCGGCGAACGCTACTGGCAGTGGCAGGGCCAGGGCGTGCCCGCCGAGCTGACCTTGCAAAGCCCGCCGGCGCGGCCGCTGAACGTCGCGCTCAGCTATCGCAGCGCCGAGGCGCCGGCCAGCCAGCTGCCGGTGAGCATCAGCCGCCGCCTGCTGCGCCTGGTGCCGGGGGCCAAGGCCTTCGAGTTCAAGGTCGAGGAACTGGGCGACAAGCCGCTGTCCAGCGACGAGCTGTACCTGGACGAAGTGACGGTGAAGAGCGAACAACCCACCGCGCTGCGCTACGGCATGCTGGAAGTGCCGCTGCCGCCGGGCGCCGACGTCGAGCGCACCACCTGGGGCATCCAGGTCAGCGGCCTGGGCGGTACCGAGGCGACCAGCCTGGAACGCGCGCGCAACGAGCCGGGCGACCTGCACTACGGCATCCCGGTGGACAGCCTCGCCGGCGAACTGCGCTTCCGCCACCTGGTGCGCTTCTCGCAGAAGGGCGAGTTCGCCCTGCCGCCGGTCCGCTTCCTGCGCCTGTACGCGCCGGCGGACCAGGCCCTGGAGCAGAACCCGGCACTGGCCAGGGTGAAGGTGCAGTAGATGCGCCGGCGCCTGGCCTGGCTGCTGCTTCTGCTGCCGCTTTGCGCGGCGGCGCAGCAGCCCGCGCAACTGGCCATGAACGGCCAGTTGCTGCGCCTGGACCGCCAGCAGGTGCTCGCCCGCGAGCCACTGCCGGCGGACCTGCGCACGCCCCTGGGCAGCCTGTGGAAGCTGTTCGTCTTCGCCTGGCTTGTGGATAACGACCGCCACGAGCCGGAATACGCCTGCAAGGGCCAGTCCCGCGAGGAGGTCTACTGCTGCAGCGCGGGGCAGAGCATCGGCCGCGACCAGGCCCTGGTGAAATCCTGCGGCCTCTACTACCAGCCCGCGCGGCTCGGCATCGACCCGGCGGACTGGCGCGGCTATTGGCAGGCGCACCAGGCGCCGGCCTGGCTGCAGGACCTGAAGTCGCTGCAACCGCAGACCGAAGTGCCGGTATCCGAACTGCTGGACAGCCTCGGCCGCCTGCCGGCGCAGACCGAAGCGCGGCGGGTGCTGCTCGACGTGGTGGTCAACGCCGACGAGGGGCGCGCCGTGGCCAGCCTTGGTGGACGCCTACGGGTGAAGACCTGGAGCTGGCTCGACGAACACGACCCGCAGGCCCGCCGGGGCGGCTTCGCCGGCTGGCTGGTGGATGGCACGCCGCTCTGGGCTTCCGGCCCCGGCACCAGCAAGACACTGCTGGCGCAGTACGCTGAAACCCTGGGCGCGGCCTTGCCGACACCCTGGCCCAGGGAGCCGGGGCGCTGCGTGGAAGTGGCGCTGTTCAGTCGCTATCCGCTGCGCGAAGTGCTCGACGGCCAGGGCCGCCCGGCCTCGGCGGGAGCATTGAACGGTGCCTTCAAGGCCCGCTTCGAGAACGGCAACGAACTGGATATCCACAGCGCCGGCGAGCTGTACCTGCAACGCGAGGCCAAGCCGCAACTGGTGGCCCGTCTGGATCGCGAGGAATACGTCGCCCGGGTGCTCCAGCGCGAAGCCTCGGCCACCCCGGTGGAAGCTTCCCGCGCGCTGGCGGTGACCATCCGCAGCTACCTGCTGCAGAACGCCGCGCAGCGCGGCGACTGCCTGAGCATCGACGACAGTAGCCAGCGCCAGCGCGTGGCGCCGCGCCCGGCCACGGCGGCGATGCGCGAGGTGGCGGCGTTCACCGACGGCCTGGTGCTGGCCGGCAGCCCGGTCACCTACCACGCCGAACAGGCCGGCCCGGCGAAACTCTCCTGGCAGGACGCCCAGGCCCAGGCCGGCGCCGGCCTGCGCTTCGACGCCATCCTCGCGCGCGCCTTCCCGCGCGCCAGCCTCAGCGCCTGGAGTAACCCGGTGGCGGCCTGCCAGCCATTGCCCGCTGCCGAGGACTGGCTGCGCAAGCAGCGCCGCGACTGGCGGGCGCAGCTGGACGGCGAGCCGGGCTACGAGGAGCTGCAACGCTTCGCCGTGTGCCAGCTGTCCTCCGGTCGTCCCTACGTCGATCGCGAGCGCCAGCGCATCTATGTGCGCGGCCTGTACACGCTGCAGGACCGCCTCGACCTCACCCACGAATACCTGCACCTGGCCTTCCAGGCGCACCCCAACGGCCAGGACGAGGACTTCGTCGAAAGCCTCGCCCGCCGTCTGATACTGGAATGACCGCCATGAAGCTGCGTCCCTACCTGCTCCTTTCCCTGCTCGCCGGGTTCGCCCAGGCCGCCGAACCGGGCATCCGCCTGGACGCCCCGCTGGGCGGCTGGCGCCCCGGCGACGGCGAGGGCGCCAACTTCCGCCAGAGCGTGAACTACCCGGCGGCCTCGGTGAACACCCCAGCCGACCAGGCCATGACCGCGCGGATCAAGGGCGAGATCGCCAACGCGGCGAAGGACAAGCCGGCCACCCTGGTGGTCAACGGCGTGTCGATGCCGCTGAAGATCGGCGAAGACGGCGGCTTCGACCGCCCCTACGCGTTCCCGGCCGGCAGCAACAGCGTCGAAGTCATCAGCGCCGACGGCCAGCAGCGCAAGCGCGTGCAGTTCTATCACGGCGGCGGAGGCGGCGAAGTGCCGGCCAAGCTGCGCGTGCTGCTGTCCTGGGACAGCGACAACACCGACCTCGACCTGCACCTGGTGACCCCGGACGGCGGCCACGTCTGGTACGGCAACCGCAGCCTGCCCAACGGCGCCACCCAGGACGTCGACGTGACCACCGGCTACGGCCCGGAAATCATCGCCACGCCGACTCCCCTGAAGGGCGCTTACCTGGTCTACGTGAACTACTTCGGCGGCGGCTACAGCCAGGATAGCGAGAGCGGTGAGGTGGAGGCCGCGCAGCCGCTGACCACGGCGCGGGTGACGATAGTCACGGAGGAGGGCACGCCGAACGAGAAACAGGAGAGCTTCCTGGTGCCGATGCGCCAGCCGGGGGAGCTGACGTTGGTGAAGCGGTTCAGTTACCCGTAGGGCGGATAACGCCCCAAACGTTATCCGCCGTTGGCCCCTGGCTCTGGCGTTCTGGCCGACGGCGGATAACCGCGAACGGTTATCCGCCCTACGGTTTCAGCGTGTAGGGCGGATAACGCCCCAAGCGTTATCCGCCGGTGCCCAGCGCCTCAGCCCTTCTGGTCGGCCTGCCACGCCTCGATCACTTCCTGCGCCGCGCGGAAGGCATCGATCGCCGCCGGCACCCCGGCGTAGACCGCGCAGTGCAGCAGCGCTTCGCGAATCTCTTCCACCGTGCAGCCGTTGTTCAGCGCGCCGCGCACGTGCCCTTTGAGCTCCTGCGGGCATTTCAGCGCGGTCAGCGCGGCCAGGGTGATCAGGCTGCGGGTCTTGCGCGGCAGGCCTTCGCGGTTCCACACGCCGCCCCAGGCGTGTTCGTTGACGAAGTCCTGCAGCGGCTGGGTGAAGTCGGTGGCGTTGTTCAGGGCGCGGTCGACGAAGGCGTCGCCCATCACTTCGCGGCGAACCTGTTCGCCGGCCTTGCGGTTGTCGCTCATATCAACTCCTAGTCGAGGGCTTCCAGGCGCACCGGCGCGGTGCCGCTGCGCAACATGTCGAGGCGCTCCGCCGCCGCGCGCGACAGGTCGATAAGCCGTCCGCGGCCGAATGGCCCGCGGTCGTTGACCCGCACCACCACGCTGCGGCCGTTGTCGAGGTTGGTCACCTTCAGCCGGGTGCCGAACGGCAGGCTGCGGTGGGCAGCGGTGAGCGCGTGCTGGTCGAAGCGTTCGCCGCTGGCGGTCTTCTTGCCGTGGTGCGCGCGCCCGTAGTACGAGGCCGTGCCCTCGGCGCGGTAGCCGCGCGCCGATTCACCGTCGTACGACGAGGTGGCGCAACCGGCCAGCAGGGCCAGGCCGGCGAACAGGGCGAGAGAACGCAGCATCGAACCTCCGGACGAAAAAACGCCGGGCAAGCCCGGCGTCATTGAAGTGTGGGCTCAGGCTTCGAGCTTCTTCTTCAGCAGTTCGTTCACTTGCGCCGGGTTGGCCTTGCCCTTGGCGGCTTTCATGGCCTGGCCGACGAAGAAGCCGAACATCTTGCCGCGCTTGGCTTCGTCGCTGGCGCGGTACTGTTCGACCTGCTCGGCGTTGGCCGCCAGCACGTCGTCCAGCAGCTTCTCGACGGCGCCGGAGTCGGTGTTCTGCACCAGGTCCTTGGCCTTGATGATCTCGTCCGGCGAACCTTCACCTTCGGCCAGCGCGGCGAACACAGTCTTCGCGGCCTTGCCGTTGATGGTGCCGTCCTTCAGGCGCAGGATCATTTCGCCCAGGTGCTGGGCGGAAACCGGCGACTGCTCGATTTCCAGTCCGTCCTTGTTGAGCAGGCTGGAGAGCTCGCCCATCACCCAGTTGGCGGCCAGCTTGGCGTCGCCGCAGATGCCCTGTACCTGCTCGAAGTAGTCGGCCATCTCGCGGCTGGCGGAGAGCACGCTGGCGTCGTAGGCCGACAGCCCGTACTGGCTCTCGAAGCGCTCGCGCTTCTGGTCCGGCAGTTCCGGCAGGCCGGCGCGCAGCGCTTCCAGGAAGCTGCGCTCGATCACCACCGGCAGCAGGTCCGGGCAGGGGAAGTAGCGGTAGTCGTTGGCTTCTTCCTTGCTGCGCATGGAGCGCGTCTCGTCCTTGTTCGGGTCGTACAGGCGGGTTTCCTGCACGACCTTGCCGCCGTCCTCGATCAGCTCGATCTGGCGCTGGACTTCATGGTTGATCGCTTTCTCGATGAAGCGGAAGGAGTTGACGTTCTTGATCTCGGCGCGGGTGCCGAACGCGGCCTGGCCTTTCGGCCGCACCGAGACGTTGCAGTCGCAGCGCAGCGAGCCTTCGGCCATGTTGCCGTCGCAGATGCCCAGGTAGCGCACCAGCGCGTGGATCGCCTTGACGTAGGCCACGGCTTCCTTGGCGCTGCGGATGTCCGGCTCGGAGACGATCTCCAGCAGCGGGGTGCCGGCGCGGTTCAGGTCGATGCCGCTCATGCCGTGGAAGTCTTCGTGCAGGCTCTTGCCGGCGTCCTCTTCCAAGTGCGCGCGGGTGATCCCCACGCGCTTCACGGTGCCGTCTTCCAGGGTGATGTCGAGGAAGCCCTTGCCGACCACCGGGTGGTCCATCTGGCTGGTCTGGTAGCCCTTGGGCAGGTCCGGGTAGAAGTAGTTCTTGCGCGCGAAGACGTTACGCTCGGCGATCTCGGCGTTGATCGCCAGGCCGAACTGACAGGCCATGCGCACGGCCTCGGCGTTCAGCACCGGCAGGGTGCCGGGCATCGCCAGGTCGACCAGGCTGGCCTGGGTGTTGGGCTCGGCGCCGAAGGTGGTGGCACTGCCGGAGAAGATCTTCGATTGGGTGGCGAGCTGCGCGTGGATTTCCAGCCCGATCACGGTTTCCCATTGCATGTCGTAATCCTTCCTCAGAATCCAGCCGGTGCTTGTTTGTGCCAGTCGGTCACCTGTTGGTACTGGTGCGCGACATTGAGCAGGCGGCCTTCCTGGAAGTACGGGGCGAGCAGCTGCACGCCCACCGGCAGGCCATCGACGAACCCGGCGGGCATGGACAGCCCGGGGATGCCGGCGAGGTTGGCGGTGATGGTGTAGATGTCTTCCAGGTACTGGGCGACCGGGTCGTCGTTCTTGGTGCCGAGCTTCCAGGCCGGGTTCGGCGTGGTCGGGCCGAGGATGACGTCGACATCGGCGAAGGCGCTGACGAAATCGTTCTTGATCAGTCGGCGAATCTTCTGAGCCTTCAGGTAGTAAGCGTCGTAGTAGCCGGCGGAAAGCGCGTAGGTGCCGACCATGATGCGGCGCTTCACTTCGGCGCCGAAGCCTTCGGCGCGGGAGCGCTTGTACAGGTCCTGGAGGTCCTTCGGGTCCTCGCAGCGGTAGCCGTAGCGCACGCCGTCGAAGCGCGACAGGTTGGAGCTGGCTTCCGCCGGGGCGATCACGTAGTACGCCGGGATGGCGTGCTGCATGTTCGGCAGGGAGATGTCCTTGACCACCGCGCCGAGCTGCTTGAGCTGCTCGACCACGGCCAGCACGGCGTCGGCGATGCGGCTGTCGAGGCCGGCGCCGAAGTATTCCTTCGGCAGGCCGATGCGCAGGCCGACCAGCGGCTTGCCGAGGGCGGCCAGGTAGTCGTCCAGCGGCTGGTCGACGCAGGTGGAGTCCTTGGGGTCGAATCCGGCCATGGCGCCGAGCATCAGCGCGCAGTCCTCGGCGGAGCGGGCCAGCGGGCCGGCCTGGTCGAGGCTGGAGGCGTAGGCGATCATGCCCCAGCGCGAGACGCGGCCGTAGGTCGGCTTGATCCCGGTGAGGTTGGTCAGCGCCGCCGGCTGGCGGATCGAGCCGCCGGTGTCGGTGCCGGTGGCGGCGGGGATCAGGCGCGCGGCCACGGCCGCGGCCGAGCCACCGGAGGAACCGCCGGGCACGCGGCTGGTGTCCCAGGGGTTCTTCACCGCGCCGTAGTGGCTGGATTCGTTGGCCGAGCCCATGGCGAACTCGTCCATGTTCAGCTTGCCCAGGCTCACGGCGCCGGCGGCGGCCAGGCGCTCGACGACGGTGGCGTCGTAGGGCGAGATGAAGTTGTCGAGAATCTTCGAGCCGCAGCTGGTGCGTACGCCCTTGGTGCAGAACAGGTCCTTGTGGGCGATGGGCGCGCCGAGCAGGGCGCCGCTTTCGCCGTTGGCGCGCCGTTGGTCGGCTGCGCGGGCCTGGGCCACGGCTTCGTCGGCGGTGACGCTGATGAAGCTGTTCAGCTGCGGGTCGAGCTGCTCGATGCGGCTCAACAGGGCACGGGTCAGCTCTTCGGCGGAGAACTGCTTGTCGGCGAGGCCGCGGGCGACTTCGGCGAGGGTCAGTTGGTGCAGCATGGGTCCGTGTCCTTCCTTATTACTCGATCACTTTCGGAACCAGGTACAGGCCGTCTTCCACGGCCGGTGCGATGGCCTGGTAGGCCTCGCGCTGGTTGCTTTCGGTCACCGCGTCGGCGCGCAGGCGCTGGGTCGCTTCCAGCGGGTGGGCCAGGGGTTCGACGCCGTCGGTGTTCACGGCTTGCATCTGGTCGACCAGGCCGAGGATATTGTTCAGGGTCTCGGTGGTCTTGGCGATTTCGGTTTCCGCCAGGCCCAGGCGGGCGAGGTGGGCGATTTTTTCCACGTCGGAGCGGTCAAGCGCCATCGGGGGGTCTCCAGGCTAGAGCTGCCAGCGTCGATCGGACGCATGGTCGGAAATACATGGGCGGGGGAACGGAACCCGCAGCGGGCGGTCTCAGGGCCGCAGGGGCAGGCCTTAAAGGCGCTGAAAGTCAAGCAATTTAACACAATGCCGCCTTGCCCAAAATCCCCGTCGTTGTTAGAGTTTGCCGCACTTTTTTACCCGCGCATTTTTCACCCACGCATCGTCCAGGGTTTCTTTTCCATGTTCAAAAAATTGCGTGGCATGTTCTCCAGCGATCTGTCGATCGACCTGGGTACTGCCAATACCCTTATTTATGTGCGCGAACGCGGCATTGTCCTCAACGAGCCGTCGGTGGTCGCCATCCGCAACCACGGCAACCAGAAGAGCGTCGTGGCCGTGGGCACCGAGGCCAAGCGCATGCTCGGCCGTACCCCGGGCAACATCTCCGCCATTCGTCCGATGAAGGACGGGGTGATCGCCGACTTCAGCGTCTGCGAGAAGATGCTCCAGTACTTCATCAACAAGGTGCACGAGAACAGCTTCCTGCAGCCCAGCCCGCGTGTGCTGATCTGCGTGCCGTGCAAGTCCACCCAGGTGGAACGCCGCGCCATCCGTGAGTCGGCCCTCGGCGCCGGCGCCCGCGAGGTGTACCTGATCGAAGAACCGATGGCCGCGGCCATCGGCGCCGGCCTGCCGGTGGAAGAGGCCCGTGGTTCCATGGTCGTCGACATCGGCGGCGGCACCACCGAGATCGCCCTGATCTCGCTGAACGGCGTGGTCTACGCGGAATCCGTACGGGTCGGCGGCGACCGCTTCGACGAAGCCATCGTCACCTACGTGCGCCGCAACTACGGCAGCCTGATCGGCGAATCCACCGCCGAGCGCATCAAGCAGGAGATCGGCACCGCCTTCTCCGGTGGCGAAGTCCGCGAAGTGGACGTCCGTGGCCGCAACCTGGCCGAAGGCGTACCGCGCAGCTTCACCCTGAACTCCAACGAGGTCCTGGAAGCGCTGCAGGAATCCCTGGCGACCATCGTCCAGGCGGTCAAGAGCGCCCTGGAGCAGTCCCCGCCGGAGCTGGCCTCGGACATCGCCGAGCGCGGCCTGGTGCTGACCGGTGGTGGCGCCCTGCTGCGCGACCTGGACAAGCTGCTGGCCCAGGAAACCGGCCTGCCGGTGATCGTCGCCGAAGACCCGCTGACCTGCGTGGCCCGTGGCGGCGGCAAGGCGCTGGAGATGATGGACCGTCACTCCATGGACCTGCTCTCCACCGAGTAAGGTGGGAGCCCCTGGCGGCGGTTGACGTTTTGTCGCGCACGGCGAAACATCAACCGCTTCCGAACGGCAGCTAGGGAGCTGGCCATCAAACCGCTATTCTCCAAAGGGCCCTCGCTGGGCGTGCGCCTGCTGGTGCTCGCCGTGCTGTCGGTGAGCCTGATGGTGGTCGACGCGCGCTTCGACTACCTCAAGCCCATGCGCAGCCAGATGGGGCTGGTGCTGACCCCCTTCTATGGCGTGGCCGATTTGCCGGTACGCGCGTGGGAAGGCGTGCGCGACCAGTTCACCAGCCGCAGCGAGCTGCTCGCCGAAAACGAACGACTGAAGGCCGAGTCGCTGCTGATGCAGCGCCGCCTGCAGAAACTCGCCGCGCTCACCGAGCAGAACGTGCGCCTGCGCGAACTGCTCAACTCCGCCGCCCTGGTGGACGACAAGGTGCTGGTCAGCGAGCTGATCGGCGTCGACCCCAACCCCTTCACCCAGCGCATCCTGATCGACAAGGGCGCCAAGGACGGGGTGTTCCAGGGCCAGCCGGTGCTCGACGCCAGCGGCCTGATGGGCCAGGTGGTCGAGGTCATGCCCTACACGGCGCGCGTCCTGTTGCTCACCGACACCACCCACAGCATCCCGGTGCAGGTCAACCGCAACGGCCTGCGCGCCATCGCCGTCGGCACCGGCAACCCGGAACGCCTGGAACTGCGCTTCGTCGCCGACACCGCGGACATCAAGGAAGGCGACCTGCTGGTCAGCTCCGGCCTCGGCCAGCGCTTCCCGGCCGGCTACCCGGTGGCGGTGGTCAAGGAAGTCATCCATGACTCCGGCCAGCCGTTCGCGGTGATCCGCGCCGTGCCCACCGCGAAGATGAACCGCAGCCGCTACGTGCTGCTGGTGTTCAGCGACAGCCGCACCCCCGAGCAGCGCGCCACCGACGCCGCCGAGGCCCAGGCCGAGGCCGACCGCAAGGCCGCCGAAGCCAACGGCCAGGCGCCCGCGCCCGCTGCTCCGGCGGCCCCGGCCGCTCCAGCCGTACCGGCTGCGCCGGCGCCAGCTCCTGCTGCGGCGCCGCACGCCACCCCGGCCGCCGCGCCGGCCCAGCCCGCGCCGCAAAGGAACCGTCACTGATGCCCGCCCAAGGACCGCGCAACGGCTGGCTGATCTGGGTCAGCCTGCTGCTGGCGCTGCTGCTCTCGGTGGCGCCGATGCCGAGCTTCACGGAAATCGGCCGGCCGCTGTGGCTGGCGCTGTTCCTCACCTTCTGGGTGCTGATGGTGCCGCAACGGGTCGGCATGGTCAGCGCCTGGGTCTGCGGCCTGGCCGAGGACGTGCTGTACGGCAGCCTGCTCGGGCAGAACGCCCTGATCCTCAGCCTGATCGTGTTCCTGGTCATGGCCCTGCAGCAGCGCCTGCGGCTGTTCCCGGTGTGGCAGCAGTGCCTGGTGCTGATGGTGGTCTACGGCCTGGCGCAGTTGGTGCAGTTGTGGCTCAACGCGCTGACCGGCAACCGTCCGCCGACCCTGGCGTTCCTGCTGCCGGCGTTGGTCAGCGGGCTGCTCTGGCCCTGGGTGGTGGGCCTGCTCAAGGGCCTGAGCCAGCGCCTGAAGGTCTACTAAACATTCGTCCGCAGTGCACTCCGCCGGCCATCGGCGCGGCCGGAGTGCGGCTGGAATCCTCTTCCGGAGTCGCTGATGCCTCAGCTTTACCTGGCCTCCAGTTCGCCGCGTCGTCGTGAGTTGCTGACGCAGATCGGCCTGTCCTTCCACCTGGTTTCCGGCAATATCGACGAGACACCCGAGGCCGGCGAGGCACCGCTCGCCTACGTCGAGCGCCTGGCGCGGGGCAAGGCCCTGGCCGGGCTGAACATGCTGGCGCAGCGCCCCGACGTCTGCGTGCTCGGCGCCGACACGGCCGTGGTGCTGGACGGCCGCATCCTCGGCAAGCCGGTGGACCGCGACGACGGCCTGGCCATGCTGCGCGCGCTGTCCGGCCGCCAGCACCAGGTGCTGACCGCCGTGGCGGTGGCCGAAGGCGGGCGCTGCCAGGTGCGCGTGGTGGTCAGCAACGTCACCTTCCGCACCATCGCCGAAGCCGAGGCGGAAGCCTACTGGGCCACCGGCGAACCACTGGACAAGGCGGGCGGCTACGCTATCCAGGGGCTGGCGGCGATCTTCGTCAGCCGCGTCGAGGGCAGCTACAGCGGCGTGGTCGGCCTGCCCCTGTGCGAAACCGCGGAACTGTTGGCTGACTTCGCGATCCCTTGCTGGCAGTCTTGAACACGAAGTAGCGCTGCAGACCCCCGGGCGCGATTAAGGAAGAAGGGCCCATGAGCGAAGAGATCCTGATCAATATCACGCCGATGGAATCGCGCGTGGCGGTGGTGGAAAACGGCGTCCTTCAGGAAGTCCATGTCGAGCGCACCCTGCGCCGCGGGATTGTCGGCAACATCTACAAGGGGCGTGTGGTCCGCGTGCTGCCGGGGATGCAGGCGGCCTTCGTGGACATCGGCCTGGATCGCGCGGCCTTCATCCACGCCGCGGAAATCTCCACCCGCGAGGGCAGTGCGGTGGAAAGCATCGGCGCCCTGGTCCACGAGGGCCAGAGCCTGGTGGTGCAGGTCACCAAGGACCCCATCGGCACCAAGGGCGCGCGCCTGACCACGCACCTGTCGATCCCTTCGCGCTACCTGGTGTACATGCCGCGCACCAGCCACGTCGGCATTTCCCTGAAGATCGAGGACGAGCAGGAGCGTGAACGCCTGAAGCAGGTGGTCGCCAAATGCGTCCAGCTCGAGGGCATCGTCGAGAAGGGTGGCTTCATCCTGCGCACCGCCGCCGAGGGCGCCGGGGAGGACGAAATCCTCGCCGACATCCGCTACCTGCGCCGGCTCTGGGACCAGATCGACGCGCAGATCCAGACGGTCGGCGCGCCGACCTTGATCTACGAAGACCTGTCCCTGGCCCTGCGCACCCTGCGCGACCTGGTCAACCCGCGCATCGAGAAGATCCGCGTCGACTCGCGGGAGAACTTCCAGAAGATCACCCAGTTCGTCGACGAGCTGATGCCGGAAATCGCCGACCGCCTGGAGCACTACCCCGGCGAACGGCCGATCTTCGACCTCTATGGCGTCGAGGACGAGATCCAGAAGGCCCTGGAGCGCAAGGTGCTGCTCAAGTCCGGCGGCTACCTGATCATCGACCCCACCGAGGCGATGACCACCATCGACGTCAACACCGGCGCCTTTGTCGGCCATCGCAACCTCGAAGAGACCATCTTCAAGACCAACCTCGAGGCGGCCACCGCGATCGCCCGCCAGATGCGCCTGCGCAACCTCGGCGGGATCATCATCATCGACTTCATCGACATGGAGGACGAGGAGCATCGCCGCCAGGTCCTGCGCACCCTGGAGAAGCAGCTGGAGCGCGACCACGCCAAGACCAACATCATCGGCATCACCGAGCTGGGCCTGGTGCAGATGACCCGCAAGCGCACCCGCGAAAGCCTGGTGCAGGTGCTCTGCGAGCCCTGCCCGAGCTGCCAGGGGCGCGGCATGCTGAAGACCCCGGAGACCATCTGCTACGAGATCTTCCGCGAGATCCTCCGCGAGGCGCGGGCCTACCAGGCGGACTCCTACGTGGTGCTGGCCAACCAGAAGGTGGTCGACCGCCTGCTCGACGAGGAGTCGGGCAACGTCGCCGACCTGGAGATGTTCATCGGCCGCACCATCAAGTTTCAGGTTGAGCCGATCTACTCCCAGGAACAGTATGACGTCGTCCTGCTCTGAGGCGTTTTACTGACATGGAATCCTTCGGCCGCCTGCTCGCGCGCCTGTTGCGCCTGGCGCTGGGGCTGTGCGCCCTGGGCCTGGTGCTGCTCGCCCTGTACGTCAGCCTCGGGCGCCAGCTGGCGCCGCTGGTGGCGGAGTACCGCGAGAGCCTGGCCGAGCAGGTCGAGGCGCGCCTGCATTTGCCGGTGCGCATCGGCGCGCTGGAGGGCAGCTGGCACGGCTTCAGCCCGATCATCACGGTGCGCGACGTGCAGCTGGGCGAGGGCGCCGACGCCCTGCGCCTGGAGCGCGTGCGCCTGACCCCGGACATTCCCGCCAGCCTGCTGGCGCGCCAGCCGCGCATCGACAGCCTGGAGCTGCAGGGCCTGCAACTGAGCCTGCGCGAGGCCGAGGATGGCCATTGGCAGGTCGAGGGCCTGCCTTCCAGCCCGCAGGGCAGCGACCCGCGCCAGCTCATCGACCTGCTGCTGACGCCGCGGCGCCTGTCGTTGCTGGACAGCCAGCTGACCCTGCTGCCGCGCGAAGGGCAGTCGCTGAACCTCACCTATTTCGGCCTGACCCTGCACAGCGGCGTGTTCGGCCAGCGCCTGGACGGCCGCTTCAACCTGCCCGACGGCCAGCCGGTGGCGCTGCGGGTGGACGCCCGGGTCAACCGCGACGACTGGAAACTCAGCTCCGCCGACGCCTACCTCAGCCTGCCGCAGAGCGACTGGGCGAAGTGGCTGCCGGCGGGCCTGACCCGGCAGTGGCGGGTCCAGCGCCTGCAAGCCGGCGGCGAGGTCTGGGCGAAGCTCGACAAGGGCGAGCCGCGCGCCGCCGTGGTGCGCCTCAACGCGCCCAAGGTGCAGGCTTCCTTCGACGGCCGCCAGCCGGTGAGCATCGCCGACCTTGGCGTGGGCCTGTACTTCCAGCGCCAGGGCGACGACCTGACGGTCCGGGTCAACGACCTGGCGGCGAACCTCGGCGACAAGCGCTGGGGCGAGGCCGAGCTCGAATTGACCCGGCAGACCAAGGGCGAGGAGCGCTGGAGCCTGCGCGCCGACCGCCTCGACCTCGGCCCGCTGCTGCCGGTGGTGGAAAGCCTGGCGCCGCTGCCGGACAAGGCCGTGGAATGGCTGAGCGGCCTGCAGCCCAAGGGCGTGCTGCACAACCTCAACCTCGACTACTGGCCGCAGCGCCAGGGCGCCGAGCGGCTGGCCTACGGCATGAACCTGGAGAAGGTCGGGGTCGCCGCCTTCCATGAAGTGCCGGCGGTGGAAAACGTCGACGGCACCTTCAGCGGCAACCTGCTGGGCGGCCAGCTGGACGCCTCCGCGCAGGATTTCATGCTCCACCTGGCCACCCTGTTCCCCGAGCCCTGGCGCTTCCGCAGCGCCAACGCGCGGCTGTTCTGGTCCTGGGACGACGAGGCGTTCACCCTCGGCAGCCACCTGATGAAGGTGGAAGGCGACGTCGGCCGCCTGGGCGGCGACATGCTGATCCGCCTGATGCACGACCATGACAAGGAAAGCTACATGGACCTGCGCGTCGGCCTGGTGGACGGCGACGGCAGCTACACCCCGATGTTCCTGCCGACCGTGCTGCCGGAAATGAGCAAGGACCTGGCCCACTGGCTGGCCACGGCGATCAAGGGTGGGCGCGTCGAGCAGGGCTACTTCCAGTGGCAGGGCTCGCTGAAGAAAGGCTCGGCGCCGGAAGACCACGCCATGAGCCTGTACTTCAAGGTCCACGACGGTCAGCTCGACTACCAGCCCGGCTGGCCGGCGCTGAGCCAGGCCGAGGGCGAGGTGCTGGTGGAGGACACCGGCGTGCGCATCCGCGCGCAGTCCGGGCGCATCCTGCAGAGCAAGGTCAGCAACGTCCAGGTCGACATTCCCCACGCGCCGCCGGGCGAGGTCGCCCACCTGCACGTCGATGGCGATATCGACAGCAACCTCGGCGACGGCATGAAAATCCTCCAGGAGTCGCCCCTGGGCGTGCAGCAGGTATTCGCCGGCTGGGAAGGCGAGGGGCCGTTGAACGGCCACCTGAACCTCGACATCCCGCTGGCCAAGGACCAGGCGAAGCAGTCGCGGGTGGTGGTGGACTTCGCCACCGAGGGCGCGCGCCTGAAGATCGCCAAGCCGACCCTGGAGCTGGCGCAGCTCAAGGGCGATTTCCGCTACGACACCAACAGCGGCCTGAGCGGCAAGGGCATCAGCGCCCAGGCCCTGGGTAGCCGCGTCACCGGCAGCATTCGCGCCGAAGGCAGCCCCGGCAAGCCGCGCCAGCGGGTGCTGGTCGGCGGCCAGGTGGCGCTGAAGAGCCTGCTCGACTGGGGCGGCATCACGCAGGCCGTGCCCGCCTCGGGGCGCCTGCCGTTCCAGCTCGACCTGTTGATCGATGGCAAGGACAGCCAGCTGCAGGTCAGCTCCAACCTCAAGGGCCTGACCGTCGACCTGCCGGCGCCGTTCGGCAAGGGCGCCGACGAAGTCCGCGCCAGTGACTGGCGCATGACCCTGGATGGCCCGGAGCGGCGCTACTGGGCCAACTACGACAAGGTCGCCAGCCTGGCCTACGCCGCTCCTGCTGATAAACCCCTGGCCGGACGTGGCGCGCTGCGCCTGGGCGGCGACCCGGCGTTGCTGCCGAACTGGAACGGCATACAGCTGCGCGGCAGCCTGGACAGCCTCGACGTCGACCAGTGGCAGGCGGTGCTGAAGAAGTACGGTATCGGCGGCGTGCCCAGCGGCACCCAGGGACTGTTGCGCGGCGCCGACCTGCAGATCGGCCATTTCCGCGGCTTCGGCGCCAGCCTGGAGAACCTCAAGCTCGACCTGCTCCGCGCCTCCGGCGGCTGGCAACTGGGCGTGAACAGCAGCCTGATGGCCGGCCAGGCGGTGTTCCCCGACAGTGGCCAGCGGCCGATCCAGATCAACCTGGACCGCCTCGACCTGCCGAAGAACCCGACCAACGACCTGGCCAACTCGCCGACCATCGCCCCCGACCCGCTGGAAAAGCTCGACCCGCGCAGCCTGCCGCCGATGGACGTGGCCATCCGCCAGATATCCCAGGGCGGCAAGCCGATCGGCGCCTGGAGCTTCAACCTGCGCTCGACCGCCAGCGGCGTCACCTTCAACGACGTCAATCTCGACCTGCGCGGCCTCAAGGTCGTCGGCGCCTTGCGCTGGGAAGGGCCGGTGGGCTCCACCCGCAGCACCTTCCAGGGCCGCCTGGAGGGCAAGAACCTGGCCGACGTGCTCAAGGCCTGGGACTTCGCGCCCACCGCCACCAGCGAGCGCTTCCGCCTCGACATCGACGGCAACTGGCCGGGTTCGCCGGCCTACATCAGCCTGCGGCGCTTCGGCGGGCGGCTGGAAGCCGACATGCGCAAGGGCCAGTTCGTCGACGTGGAAGGCAGCGCCCAGGCCCTGCGGGTGTTCGGCCTGCTCAATTTCAACGCGATCAACCGGCGCCTGCGCCTGGACTTCTCCGACCTGTTCGGCAAGGGCCTGAGCTACGACCGCGTGCAGGGCGTGCTGGGCGCCACCGACGGTGTCTACCTGACCCGCGAGCCGATCAAGCTCACCGGCCCTTCGAGCAACATCGAGATGAGCGGCACCCTGGACATGGCCCACGACCAGATCGACGCCAAGCTGCTGGTGACCCTGCCACTGACCAACAACCTGCCGCTGGCCGCGCTCATCGTCGGCGCGCCGGCGGTGGGCGGCGCGCTCTTCGTGGTGGACAAGCTGCTGGGCGACAAGGTCTCGCGCTTCGCCAGCGTGCAGTACAACGTCAAGGGTCCCTGGCAGAACCCCGACATCTCCTTCCAGAAGCCCTTCGAAAAACCCTAGCGAGCAGAGCTGGCGGGCATCGGTTAGGATGAACTGCATCTGTTGTCGGAGAAACGCATGTCCCTCGCCGTGATCCAGATGGTCAGCCAGGACGACGTCCCGGCCAACCTCGCCGCCGCCCGTCGCCTGCTCGAAGAAGCCGCCGAAGGTGGTGCGCGCCTCGCCGTGCTGCCGGAGAACTTCGCCGCCATGGGCCGCCGCGACCTGGCCGAGTTGGGCCGCGCCGAAGCACGCGGCGAAGGACCGATCCTGCCCTGGTTGAAAAGCGCGGCCCGCGACCTCAGGTTGTGGATAGTCGCCGGCACCCTGCCATTGCCGCCGGACGGCCAGCCCGAGGCCAAGGCCAACGCCTGCTCGCTGCTGATCGACGACGAGGGCCAGCGCGCGGCGCGCTATGACAAGTTGCACCTGTTCGACGTGGACGTGGCCGACAGTCGGGGGCGCTACCGCGAGTCCGACGACTACGCTTTCGGCGGCCAGGTGGTGGTGGCCGAGACGCCGGTCGGCCGGCTGGGCCTGACGGTGTGCTACGACCTGCGCTTCCCCGAGCTCTACACCCGGCTGCGCGAGGCCGGCGCCGAGCTGATCAGCGCGCCCTCGGCGTTCACCGCGGTGACCGGCCAGGCGCACTGGGAAGTGCTGATCCGCGCCCGCGCCATCGAAACCCAGTGCTATGTGCTGGCGGCGGGGCAGGGCGGCAGCCACCCGCGTGGTCGCGAGACCTGGGGCCAGTCGGCCATCGTCGACCCCTGGGGGCGCATCCTCGCCGAACGCGACAAGGGCGAAGCGGTGCTGCTGGCCGAGCGCGACAGCGAAGAACAAGCGGCGGTCCGGCAGCGCATGCCGGTGGTCCGCCATCGAAGATTCTACCCGCCGGCCGTTCCCGGACCGGCGCCTACGGAGTAGCCATGAGCGAGTTGTTGTCATCCGTCAGCCAGCACCTGCTGGCCCCAGGTGGCCTGGACATCGACGGCCTGCAGCCGATCCTGCACGAGCTGAGCGGCCCGGGCATCGATGCCGCCGACCTGTATTTCCAGAGCCAGGTCTCCGAGTCCTGGATGCTCGAGGACGGCATCGTCAAGGAAGGCAGCTTCCACATGGACCAGGGTGTGGGCGTGCGCGCCCAGTCCGGCGAGAAGACCGGCTTCGCCTACAGCAACGCGATCAACGCCGAGGCCCTGGGCCAGGCGGCGCTCGCCGCGCGCTCGATCTCCCGCGCCGGGCAGAACGGCACGGTGCAGGCGTTCAAGGCGGTCGCCCCGGTGCGCCTGTACGCCGGCGAGAACCCGCTGGACGTGCTCAGCCGCGCCGAGAAGGTGGACCTGCTGAAGAAGGTCGACGCCGCCACCCGCGCCCTCGACCCGCGCATCCAGCAGGTCACCGTGAGCCTGGCCGGCGTCTGGGAGCAGGTGCTGATCGCCGCCGCCGACGGCTCGCTGGCCGCCGACATCCGCCCGCTGGTGCGCTTCAACGTGAGCGTCATCGTCGAACAGAACGGTCGCCGTGAGCGCGGCGGCCACGGCGGTGGCGGGCGTACCGACTATCGCTATTTCCTCAGTGAAGACCGCGCCATGTCCTACGCCCGCGAGGCGCTGCGCCAGGCCCTGGTCAACCTCGAAGCGGTGCCCGCGCCGGCCGGCAGCCTGCCGGTGGTGATGGGCGCCGGCTGGTCCGGCGTGCTGCTGCACGAGGCGGTGGGCCACGGCCTGGAAGGCGACTTCAACCGCAAGGGCAGCTCGGCCTACAGTGGTCGCGTCGGCGAGAAGGTGGCCTCCAGCCTGTGCACCATCGTCGACGACGGCACCCTGGCGGCGCGCCGCGGCTCGCTGTCGGTGGACGACGAAGGCACCCCGACCCAGTACAACGTGCTGATCGAGAACGGCATCCTCAAGGGCTACATGCAGGACAAGCTCAACGCCCGCCTGATGGGCGTGGCGCGCACCGGCAACGGCCGCCGCGAGTCCTACGCGCACCTGCCGATGCCGCGCATGACCAACACCTACATGCTGGCCGGGCAGAGCGACCCGGCCGAGATCATCGCCTCGGTGGAGAAGGGCATCTACTGCGCCAACCTCGGCGGCGGGCAGGTGGACATCACCAGTGGCAAGTTCGTCTTCGCCACCAGCGAGGCCTACCTGATCGAGAACGGCAAGATCACCCGTCCGGTGAAGGGCGCGACCCTGATCGGCAACGGCCCGGAAGTGATGAGCCGGGTGTCCATGGTCGGCAACGACATGGCCCTGGACAGCGGCGTCGGCACCTGCGGCAAGGATGGCCAGTCGGTACCGGTGGGGGTTGGCCAGCCGACCCTGAAGATCGACGCCATCACCGTGGGCGGGACCGGCGCCTGAGGCGCCGGCAGCATTTGGAAAGTCTGCTCACGGCCTCGCGAGCTAGAGCAGAACAAGGCAAAAACAGGTGAGGAAGCGCAGTTTACTGATGCTAAACGAGCATTTCTCACCTGTTTTTAACGCAGTTCTGCCGACGCGTAGCAGGTCGTGGGCGGGCTTTCAGCGGAGGCCGCGCTTGAGTTCGTCCAGCTCGCGGATGTACTTGAAGATCTTCCGCGCCGCTGCCGGGGGCTTGTTGTGAGCGGCCTCGTGCTGGGCGTGGCGGATCAGTTGCAGCAGGTGCTGGCGATCGCTTTCCGGGTATTCGCCGAAGAAGCTCGAGAGGGCATCGTCGCCGCCGGTGATCAGGCGGTCGCGCCAGCGCTCCAGGGCGTGGAAGCGTTCGTTGTACTGGCGGGTCGAACTGTCGACCTGGTCGAGCAGGGCGACGATCGCCTCGATGTCCTGGTCGCGCAGCAGCTTGCCGATGAACTGCCGGTGGCGTTTGCGGGCGGCGTGGGCCTTGTGCTTGGGCGCCTCGTCGAGGGCGCGGCGCAGCGGGTCGGTCAGCGGCAGGCGGTCGAGCATGTCCGGCTTGAGCGTGGTCAGGCGCTCGCCGAGATCCTGCAAGGCGTGCATCTCGCGTTTTACTTGCGTCTTGCTCTTCTCTTCGAACAGCGAGTCGTCGTCTTGATAATCAGCCATGGCGGTGGTCCAGTGGAAAACGTCGCCATGATAACGAGTCGAGGGTCGCTTGTCCGGCCCGCCCGCGAAGCCACGGGGCCCGGAGCCCCGTCCGCGGAACAGAACAGGAGAGTTTGGCAATGAGCGAACAGGCCAAGGCAGTCGGCCCCGAGGCACTTCCGGCGCTGCGCGAGCAGGTCGAGCGGATCATCGCCGAGGCCAAGCGCCAGGGCGCCAGCGGTTGCGAGGTGGCGGTATCCCTGGAGCAGGGGCTGTCCACCAGCGTGCGCCAGCGCGAGGTGGAAACGGTCGAATTCAACCGCGACCAGGGCTTCGGCATCACCCTCTACGTCGGCCAGCGCAAGGGCTCGGCGAGCACGTCGGCGACCGGCGAGGACGCCATCCGCGAAACCGTGGCGGCGGCCCTGGCCATCGCCAAACATACCTCCGAGGACGATTGCTCCGGCCTCGCCGATCCGGCGCTGATGGCTCGCGAGCTGCCCGACCTGGACCTCTACCACGCCTGGTCGCTGACCCCGGAGCAGGCGGTGGAACGCGCCCTGGCCTGCGAAGCGGCGGCGTTCGACGCCGACCCGCGCGTGACCAAGGCCGACGGCACCACCCTGAACACCCACCAGGGCTGCCGCGTCTATGGCAACAGCCATGGCTTCATCGGCGGCTACGCCAGCACCCGGCAGAGCCTCAGCTGCGTGATGATCGCCGAAGGCGAAGGACAGATGCAGCGCGACTACTGGTACGACGTGAAGCGGCGCGGCGAGCTGCTGGACAGCCCCGAGAACATCGGTCGGCGCGCCGCCCTGCGTGCCGCCAGCCGCCTCGGCGCGCGCCCGGTGCCGACCGCTGAAGTGCCGGTGCTGTTCGCCCCCGAGGTCGCCGTGGGCCTGTTCGGCCACTTCCTCGGCGCCATCTCCGGCGGCAGCCTGTACCGCAAGTCGTCGTTCCTCGAAGGCACCCTGGGCCAGCGCCTGTTCCCCGAGTGGCTGACCCTCGACGAACGCCCGTTGCTGCCTGGCGCGCTGGGCAGCGCCGCGTTCGACAACGACGGCCTGGCCACCTACGCCAAGCCCTTCGTGGAGAACGGCACCCTGGTCTCCTACGTGCTCGGCACCTACTCCGGACGCAAGCTGGGCATGCCCAGCACGGCTAACGCCGGCGGCGTGCACAACCTCTTCGTCAGCCATGGCGACGAGGACCAGAAGGCCCTGTTGCGCCGCATGGGCCGTGGCCTGCTGGTGACCGAGCTGATGGGGCAGGGGGTCAACCTGGTCACCGGCGACTACTCCCGTGGCGCCGGCGGCTATTGGGTGGAGAACGGCGAAATCCAGTTCCCGGTGCAGGAAGTCACTATCGCCGCCAACCTCAAGGACCTGTTCGCCAGCATCCTGGCCATCGGCAACGATGTGGAGACCCGCGGCAACCTGCACACCGGCTCGGTGCTGGTGGAGCGCATGATGGTCGCCGGTAACTGATCCGCGCGGGCAGTCCCGCTGCCTGAATGAGAGAGCGCCGTTTCCCATCGAGGGAAGCGGCGTTGTTCTTTCCGCAATGGCTCTTCGTAGGAGCGAGCTTGCTCCTACGAAGAGCACCCGGCGCATACCACCCCCGATTTGTCCTGCTCCCTTGGTCTGACTTGTATTTTTCTTCTCTCGTAACGATAATCAATCTCATTATCGTTGGAGGTCAGCCATGTTCGTCGAAACCCACACCTCGCTGCTCGACCGCTGGCACCGCCTGGGCACTCGCATCCGTTGTGCGCTGGAGCCCGAGGAACCCCGCCTGCTGGAACTCTACCTGTTCGAGACGCGCTACCTGGTGGCCTGGGAGCCACTGCCGGCCTGGCAGCTGTTCGAGAAGAGCTACCAGCTGCTGCTCGATACCGCCGCCGACATCGCCCTGCCGTGGCACTGGCGCAACCTGTGCCTCGACCACGCCTATCGCCCCCTGCATGAGCTGCGCCGCCTCGCCAGCGACGCCGAACGCACCCTGCGCCTGCGGCAGCTGGCCGGCCGCCTGGCGGCCCAGCCGATGGCGCCCTCCCTGACGTACCACGACCTGTAAGCGAGAAAGCAGAAATGACTGACAGCCGTATCGAACGCGACAGCATGGGTGAACTGGCGGTGCCGGCCGAGGCGCTGTATGGCGCCCAGACCCAGCGTGCGGTGAACAACTTCCCGGTCAGCGGGCAGCGCATGCCGGCCGCCTTCATCCGCGCCCTGTTGCTGGCCAAGGCCGCCGCGGCGCGGGCCAACGTGGCTCTGGAGCAACTCGACGCCGAGACCGGCGCGGCCATAGTCGCGGCCTGCGAAGAACTGCTGGGCGGCGACTTCCTCCAGCACTTCCCGGTGGACGTGTTCCAGACCGGCTCCGGCACCAGCTCCAACATGAACGCCAACGAGGTGGTCGCGACCCTCGCCGGGCGCCGCCTGGGCCGCGCGGTCAATGCCAACGACCAGATCAATTGCGGGCAGAGCAGCAACGACATCATCCCCTCGACCATCCACATCAGCGCCGCCCTGGAAATCCACGAGCGCCTGCTGCCCGCCCTGCGCCACCTGCAGGCGACCATCGAGCGCAAGGCGGGCGAAGTGCAGCGCTACGTGAAGACCGGCCGTACCCACCTGATGGACGCCATGCCGGTGCGCCTGAGCCAGGTGCTCGGCGGCTGGGCCCAGCAGGTCCGCCAGGCCAGCGCCAACCTCGAAGCGCTGCAGCCGGCGCTGCAGCAACTGGCACAGGGCGGCACCGCCGTGGGCACCGGGGTCAACGCCCATCCGCAGTTCTCCGCGAGCTTCTGTCGGGAGCTCAATGGCCTGACCGGCCTGGCCTTCCGTCCCGGCGACGACTTCTTCGCGCTGATCGGCGCGCAGGACACCGCCGTGGCCGTGTCCGGCCAGCTCAAGACCCTGGCCGTGGCGCTGATGAAAGTCGCCAACGACCTGCGCTGGATGAACTCCGGCCCGCTCGCCGGCCTCGCCGAGATCGAGCTGGAAGCCCTGCAGCCGGGCTCCTCGATCATGCCCGGCAAGGTCAACCCGGTGATCCCGGAGGCCACCGCCATGGTCGCCGCCCAGGTGATCGGCAACGACGCCACCATCGCCGTGGCCGGGCAGTCCGGCAACTTCGAGCTGAACGTGATGCTGCCGGTGATCGCCGACAACCTGCTGCAGAGCATCCAGCTGCTGGGCAACGCCAGTCGCCTGCTGGCCGACAAGGCCATCGCCGGCTTCAAGGTCAACGAGGCGCGCCTGCGCGAGGCGCTGGCGCGCAACCCGATCCTGGTCACCGCGCTGAACCCGATCATCGGCTACCAGAAGGCCGCCGAGATCGCCAAGCAGGCCTACCGCGAAGGGCGGCCGATCATCGAGGTGGCGCTGGAGAACACCGAGCTGGGTCGCGAGCGCCTGGAGGCGCTGCTCGACCCGGAGAAACTCACCGCCGGCGGCCTCTGAGGTCGCCCCATCGTGGAGGTACGCGTCATGCGCCACTGGCAACAGACCATCGAAATGGGTAACCGCTGCTTCATCCGCAACGAGTTGATCGATGCCCGCGAGCACTACCTCCACGCCCTGGCCATGGCCCAGCTGCTGCTGGGCCGCTGGCATGACCCGGACGAGGCGGTGATGGCCTTCGTCATCTCCCATCACAACCTTGGCGACCTGCATGTACAGCTGGGCCAGCCGGAAGAGACCGCCGAGTACCTGTGCAACTGCCACGAGCGCCTGCAGGAGTTGAGCATCGATCCACGGCAGAGCCGCGAGATGCGCGAGGCCGCGCTGCGCCACAGCCGGCGCAGCTACCTCGAACTGCTGAATTTCATCGGTGAGCACGGCAACTACCCGCGCACCCGCGCGCTGCTGCACCAGCAGGGTGACGTGGAGCTGCGCCCGGGTCTCTTCGCCACCCCGCAATCCATGCGCTACCACTAGGAGCGATCATGCCTCACCGTCTTCCCGCCCTGCCTTACGCCTTCGACGCCCTGGAGCCGCACATCGATGCGCGGACCATGGAGATCCACCACAGCCGCCACCACCAGACCTACGTCAACAACCTCAACGCGGCGCTGGAAGGCACGCCCTTCGCCGAGCTGCCCGTCGAGGAGCTGTTGCAGCAACTGGACCGCCTGCCGGAGAAACTGCTCGGCGCGGTGATCAACAATGGCGGCGGTCACGCCAACCATTCGCTGTTCTGGCAAGTCATGTCGCCGAAGGGCGGCGGCGAGCCCGACGGTGCCCTGGCTCTTGCCATCGACATCGAGCTGGGTGGTTACGCGGCCTTCCGCGAGGCCTTCACCAAGGCCGCGCTGTCCCGCTTCGGCAGCGGCTGGGCGTGGCTCTGCGTCGACCGCCAGGGCCGCCTGAAGGTGGAGAGCAGCGCCAACCAGGACAGCCCGCTGATGCAGGACCTGATCCCGATCCTCGGCCTGGATGTCTGGGAGCACGCCTACTACCTGCAGTACCAGAACCGCCGGCCGGAATACATCGCCGCCTTCTATGAAGTCGTCGATTGGCCGGAGGTGGCGCGCCGCTATCGCCAGGCCCTGGAGCAACGGGGGCTCGCCTGATGCCAGCCGGGAAGATCGCAGCATGCGCGAACTAGCCGCGAACGCGCGCCAGGGCGGCCTGCGCTGGCTGCTCGGCCTGGGCATCGCGCTGCTGGGCAGCGGCCTGCTGCTCAACCACCTGATGCTGCTGGCGCGCCTGCAACTGCCCGGGCCGCTCTACCAGGCGCTGGTCGGTGGCCTGCTGTGCGCCCTGGGCACGGCGCTGGGGGCGGTACCGGTGCTGCTGATCCGCTCGATGCCGGCGCGGGTCGCCGATGGCCTGCTGGGCTTCGGCGCCGGGGTGATGCTGGCGGCCACGGCCTTCTCGCTGCTGCTGCCGGCCATCGAGTCGGTGGAGGCCGCCGGGCGTTCTTCGCTCTACGCCTCGCTGCTGGTCAGCCTCGGCATGGCTCTGGGCGCGCTCGGGCTGATGCTCTCCGGGCGGCTGCTGGACGACGCCCGGCACGACCTCGACGCCGGGCCGACACCGGCGATTCCCGCGCGCATCCTGCTGTTCGTCGCGGCCATCGTGCTGCACAACATACCCGAGGGCATGGCGGTTGGCGTCGCCGCCGGAGGGAGTGTGGAAGGGGCCAGCGGGTTGGCGCTCGGCATCGCCCTGCAGGACGTGCCCGAAGGCCTGGCGATCGCCCTGGTGCTCGCGGGCGCGGGGATGTCGCGGGGCAGGGCGGCGCTCGCTGGAGCGGCGTCCGGGCTGGTCGAGCCGCTGTTCGCGGTGCTCTGCGCGTGGCTGGTGGGTGTGTCGAGGATGCTGCTGCCCTGGGGCCTGGCCCTGGCGGCGGGCGCCATGCTCTATGTGGTGGCGCGGGAGATCATTCCCGAATCGCAGCGCCGCGGTTTCGCCGGGGAGGCGACCCTGGGGCTGATCGTCGGTTTCTGCCTGATGATGGTGTTGGATACGTCGCTGGGCTAGCGCCCGGAGTCGTGCGGAGCGACGATCACTCGCCTTCGTCGAAGTAGTCGTTGATCAGGTCGACGAGGGCTTGCAGGGCCTCGTCCGCCTGTTCGCCTTCGGCGTTCAGGTGCAGGTTGGTGCCCTTGCCCGCCGCCAGCATCATCACGGCCATGATGCTCTTGCCGTCCACCGTGCTTTCCGGGCTGCGACCGACGCGGATCTGGCAGGGAAAGCGTCCGGCCACGCCGACGAATTTGGCCGCGGCGCGGGCGTGCAGGCCGAGCTTGTTGATGATGGTGATTTCGAGGGCGGGCATCGCGAGGGGCTGTCCTTTTGTTATCTGCTGCTAGCTCAGGTCGCGGTGGCGAATCTGCACGTTCTTCAGGGTGTCTCGGAGGGTATTGCCGAGGCGCTCGGCGATGTAGACCGAACGATGATGGCCGCCCGTGCAGCCGATGGCAATGGTGACGTAGGCGCGGTTGCTGGCGGCGAAGCGCGGCAGCCACTTGTTCAGGTAGGCCAGGATGTCCTGGTACATCTCTTCCACGTCGGGCTGCTCGGCGAGGTATTCCTGCACGTCCTTGTCGAGGCCGGACTGCTCGCGCAGTTCAGGCTTCCAGTAGGGGTTGGGCAGGCAGCGCACGTCGAACACCAGGTCGGCGTCGATCGGCATGCCGCGCTTGAAGCCGAACGACTCGACGAGGAAGGCGGTGCCCGGCTCCGGTCGGTTCAGCAGGCGCAGCTTGATGACGTCGCGCAGCTGGTAGAGGTTGAGGTTGGTGGTGTTCAGCTTGAGGTCGGCGAGGTCGGCGATCGGGCTGAGCAGGTGCTCTTCGTCGGCGATGGCCTCGGCGAGGGAACGGGTGTCGGTGGTCAGCGGGTGGCGCCGGCGGGTCTCGGAGAAGCGCTTGAGCAGCGTCTCGTCGTCGGCGTCGAGGTACAGCACGTCGCAGTTGATGTGCTTGTCGCGGGCCTCCTGCAGCAGCTCGGGGAAGCGCTTGAGCTGGCTGGGCAGGTTGCGCGCGTCGATCGACACCGCCACCTGCGGGTGCATCAGCTCGGTGTGCAGCAGGGCGCGCTGGGCCAGGTCCGGCAGCAGGCTGGCCGGCAGGTTGTCGATGCAATAGAAACCGTTGTCCTCAAGAACGTTGAGGGCGGTGCTCTTGCCCGAGCCGGATCGGCCGCTGACGATTATCAGGCGCATGCTCAGTGCCCGTTCTGCACGTCCACGACTATCTGGTACAGCGCGTCGCCATCACGGGCGTGGCGCAGGCGCTCGCGCACCTCGGCTCGGTCGAGCATCGAGGCGATCTGGCGCAGCAGCTCCAGGTGCTCCTCGGTGGCCGCTTCCGGTACCAGCAGGACGAACACCAGGTCGACCGGAGCGCCGTCGAGGGCGTCGAAGTCCACCGGTGCATCAAGATGAAGGATGGCGCTGATCGGCGCCTTGCAGCCGTTCAGGCGGCAGTGCGGAATGGCGATGCCATTGCCGAAGCCGGTCGAGCCCAGGCGTTCGCGGGCCACCAGGCTTTCGAATATGCCTTGCGCGTCGAGGCCGAGCAGGTCCTTGGAGACCAGGTTGGCGATCTGTTCGAGTACGCGCTTCTTGCTGCCGCCCGGCACGTTCACCAGGGAACGGCCGGGGGACAGGATCTGCTCAAGTCGGATCATAGGGGAGGGGGGTTAGCGGACTCCAACGCCCTGTTGGCGTTCGAGGTACTTTTCCTTGTGTTTGATCAGTTGACGGTCGAGTTTGTCGGTCAGAAGGTCGATGGCCGCGTACATGTCTTCATGTTCCGCGCAAGCCACCACTTCGCCACCGGCGATGTGCAGGGTGGCTTCGATGCGCTGCTTCAGCTTCTCGACCTCCATGATGACCTGTACGTTGGTGATCTTGTCGAAGTGGCGCTCCAGTCGGCCGAGTTTTTCGCCGACATAGTCGCGCAGGGCGTCGGTCACATCCAGTTGATGTCCACTGATGTTGACTTGCATACCGCTTTCTCCTTGTTGCCCGTGTGTAAGTGGCAGGTTAGTTGGCCTACCGCCGGAACACTTTGGCTTGGGTCAATCAGACCAGTCGCTTGCGCTCACTGGAAGGAGCGATACCGAGGGACTCCCGGTACTTGGCGACGGTCCGACGTGCCACTTGAATGCCCTGTGCCTCCAGTAAACCAGCGATCTTGCTGTCGCTCAACGGCTTTTTCGGACTTTCTGCCGCGACCAGTTTCTTGATGATCGCGCGGATCGCGGTGGACGAGCATTCGCCGCCCTCGGAGGTGCTGACGTGGCTGGAGAAGAAGTATTTAAGTTCGAAGATGCCACGCGGGGTGTGCATGAATTTCTGCGTGGTGACCCGCGAGATGGTCGACTCGTGCATGCCCACCGCCTCGGCGATGTCGTGCAGGACCAGCGGCTTCATCGCCTCCTCGCCGTACTCGAGGAAGCCGCGCTGGTGTTCGACGATCTGCGTCGCCACCTTCATCAGCGTCTCGTTGCGGCTCTGCAGGCTCTTGATGAACCAGCGCGCTTCCTGCAGCTGGTTGCGCATGAAGGTGTTGTCCGCGCTGGAGTCGGCGCGACGCACCAGGCCGGCGTACTGCGAGTTGACCCGCAGGCGCGGCACCGCTTCCTGGTTGAGCTCAACCAGCCAGCGTTCGTTGTGCTTGCGCACGATGACGTCCGGGACCACGTACTCGGCTTCGCCGGATTCGATCTGGGTGCCCGGGCGCGGGTGCAGCGACTGGATCAGCTCGATGGTCTCGCGCAGATCGTCTTCCTTGAGCTTCATGCGGCGCATCAGTTGTGTGTAGTCGCGGCTGCCGAGCAGGTCGAGGTGGTCGCCCACCAGGCGCAGGGCCTCGGCCAGCAGGTAGGTGTCCTCGGGCATCTGGCGCAGTTGCAGCAGCAGGCACTCGCGCAGGTTGCGCGCGCCGACGCCGGCGGGCTCCATCTGCTGGATGCGCCGCAGCACCACTTCGACCTCGTCCATCTCGACGTCAAGTTCCGGGTCGATGGAGGCGAGGATGTCGTCCAGGGATTCTTCGAGGTAGCCGTCGTCGTTGATGCCGTCGATGATGCTGAGGGCGACCAGGCGATCGGTATCGGACATCGGCAGCAGGTTCAGTTGCCACAGCAGGTGGCTCTGCAGGCTTTCACCGGCGGAGGTGCGGGCGGTGAAGTCCCACTCGTCGTCGTCGTTGCTCGGCAGGCTGCTGGCGCTGGTCTGGTAGACGTCTTCCCAGGCGGTGTCGACTGGCAGCTCGTTGGGGATGCGCTCGGCCCACTGGTCCTCGTCCAGGCTGTCGGCGCTGGGCGTGGTGGTTTCCTGGTAGGTGTCGTTCTGGGTGCCGGCGCTGGAAGGGGTTTCCTCGCGGCCTTCGGCATAGGGGTCGCTGCCGTCGAAGTCTTCGCCTTCTTCCTGGCGTTCGAGCATCGGATTGGATTCAAGCGCTTCCTGGATCTCCTGTTGCAGATCCAGGGTGGAGAGTTGGAGCAGTCGGATGGCCTGTTGCAGCTGCGGGGTCATCGTCAGCTGCTGGCCCATCTTGAGGACAAGCGATGGTTTCATGGCAGGAACTTGCACCTTGTTCGCTGGCGTGTAGTGCGCCATATCCACGACTACGGGCGCTCGGGTCGAAGTTCCGGGCTGCCGCTAGGAAGCAAATTATATGCCTGAATTCTCTGGTTTTGCCTAGGGGCGTTTACGTATAAATCGCCGCCGTTCGCCCGGCGCAGAGAGGAATTTTCGCACCCCGGCCGGCGCCGGCCGGGGGCGAGGGGGTCACAGGCGGAACTCGTGCCCCAGGTAGACTTCCTTGACCAGGTCGTTGGCCATGATGCTCGCGGAGTCGCCTTCGGCGATCAGCTGGCCGTCGTTGACGATGTAGGCGGTCTCGCAGATGTCCAGGGTCTCGCGCACGTTGTGGTCGGTGATGAGCACACCGATGCCCTTGGCCTTGAGGTGGTGGATGATCTGCTTGATGTCGCCCACCGAGATCGGGTCCACGCCGGCGAAGGGTTCGTCGAGGAGGATGAACTTCGGCGAACTGGCCAGCGCGCGGGCGATTTCCACGCGGCGGCGCTCACCACCGGACAGGCTCATGCCGAGGTTGTCGCGGATGTGGTGGATGTGGAACTCCTCGAGCAGGCTCTCGAGGGCCTCCTTGCGGCCGTTGCGGTCCAGGTCCGCGCGGGTCTCGAGGATGGCGCCGATGTTGTCCGCCACCGACAGCTTGCGGAAGATCGAGGCTTCCTGCGGCAGGTAGCCGATGCCGGCGCGGGCGCGGCCGTGCATGGGCAGGTTGGTGACGTCCTGCTCGTCGATGCGGACCACGCCCTGATCGGCGCGGACCAGGCCGACGATCATGTAGAAGCAGGTGGTCTTGCCGGCGCCGTTGGGGCCGAGCAGGCCGACGATCTGCCCGCTGTCGATGCTCATGCTGACGTCGCGGACGACCTGGCGACCCTTGTAGCTCTTGGCGAGGTGCTGTGCGGTGAGCGTGGCCATTACTGGGCTTGATCCTGCTTCTTCTTGGGCTGGATGACCATGTCGATGCGCGGGCGCGGGGTGGTCACCTGGGTGCCGGTTGCGCGGCCGGCGTTGACGATCTGCCGTTCGGTGTCATAGACGACCTTCTCGCCTTCGAAGGTGTTGCCTTCCTGGATGACCTTGGCCTGGTCGATCAGGATCACCCGGTTCTGGGTGACGAAGTACTGGATGGTCAGGCCGTAGGCCTTGGTGATTTCCTTGTCCGGCGCCGGCTTCTGCTCGAAGTAGGCGGGCTTGCCGACCGAGGTGACCACCTCGATCTCGCCGTCCTTGTTCTGCTTCAGGGTGACGGTGTTGCCGGTCAGCTTCATGCTGCCCTGGGTGACCACCACGTCGCCGCGGTACACGGCCACGCCTTGCTTGTCGTCGAGCTCGGCGCTGTCGGCCTGCACGCGGATCGGCTGTTCGCGATCGGTCGGCAGCGCCCAGCTGGCGCTGCTACCCAGGCTGGCGACGAGGCCGAGGAGAAGGGGGAAGGTTTTAACGAACCTCATGCTGACCTCTTACGTTGGACAGCAGGGTCATCCGGCTGTCTTTCAGATACGCTTTCATGCCTACCGCCGTCGTCACCCCTTGGGGCTCGGTGATCTTAACGGGTTGACTGGTCTCGGCATAATCCTTGTCCGGGAACACCGTCATGCGCGTGGTGGTGAGCAGCAGCGTGCGGCTCTGCGCGTCGGTGCGCTTGACTCGTACGTCATCGATCAGTTCGATCTGCTTGCCTTCCGGGCCGACTTCGGCGCGCAGGCTCTGCACGTGCCAGGGCTGGGCCTCGCCTACGCGGAAGAAGTACATGTCGGGGTTGGTGACGTTGGTGATGTCGTTGGCCTTCATGTGCTCCAGGCGGTCGGCGGTGGCCTCGTAGGCGAGGCTGCCGTCGGCGCGGTACTGGATGCTGTGGGCGTTGGCCGCGTAGAAGTCGATGGCGTCGTTGCTCGCGGTGACCTGGCGCTCGTTGAAGTCCAGGCGCACGTTCCAGTAGTAGCCCAGGGCGACCAGCAGGACCGCGATCAGGGCGAGAAGAAGCTTCTGGCGAAGGGTTTTCGGCATGACTGGCCCTACAGGTAGGCGCTTTGCGCCGCCTCGAGGTTGCCCTGGGCGCGCAGGATGAGCTCGCAGAATTCACGGGCCGCGCCCTCGCCACCGCGCGCCACGGTCACGCCGTGGGCGTGCTGGCGAACGAAGGCGTCGGCGTTGGCCACCGCCATGCCCAGGCTGACCCGGCGGATCACCGGGAGGTCGGGCAGGTCGTCGCCCAGATAGGCGACTTGTTCATAGCCTAGCCCGAGTTCCGCGAGCAGTTGGTCTAGTACCGCCAGCTTGTCCTCGCGACCCTGGAACAGGTGCTGGATGCCGAGGTTCTGCGCGCGGCGCTCCACCACCGGGCTCTTGCGCCCGGTGATGATGGCGGTGCGCACGCCCGAGGCCATGAGCATCTTGATGCCCTGGCCGTCGAGGGTGTTGAAGGTCTTGAACTCGCCGCCGTCGGGCAGGAAGTAGAGCTTGCCGTCGGTCAGCACGCCATCGACGTCGAACACCGCCAGGCGCACGCCCTTGGCGCGGTTAAGCAGTTCTGCGGTCATCAGATGACTCCGGCGCGGGTCAGGTCGTGGACGTGGAGCACGCCGACCGGGTGGTCGTCGCCGTCGACCGCGACCAGCACGTTGATCTTGTGGTCGTCCATGATCTTCAGGGCCTCGGCGGCGAGCATGTCCGGGCGCACGGTCTTGCCGTGCACGGTCATCACCTGGTCGATGGTGGCGGTGCGCACGTCGATGCCCTTGTCCAGGGTGCGACGCAGGTCGCCGTCGGTGAAGACCCCGGCCAGGCGGCCGTCCTCGCCGAGAACGATGGTCATGCCCAGGCCCTTGCGGGTCATTTCCAGCAGCGCGCCGCTGAGCGAAGTGCCGGGCGAGACCTGCGGCAGTTCTTCACCCACGTGCATGATGTTTTCCACTTTCAGCAACAATCTGCGGCCCAGGGCACCGCCCGGATGCGAGAAGGCGAAGTCTTCGGCGGTGAAGCCGCGGGCTTCCAGCAGGGCCACGGCGAGGGCGTCGCCGAGCACCAGGGAAACCGTGGTGGAGGAGGTCGGCGCCAGGTTCAGCGAGCAGGCTTCGTGCTCGACGGCGGCGTCCAGGTTCACCGCGGCGGCCTTGGCCAGCGGCGATTCGGCGTTGCCGGTCATGCTCACCAGGGTGATGCCCAGGCGCGCGATCAGCGGCAGCAGCGTGATGATTTCGGCGGTGGAACCGGAGTTGGACAGGGCCAGGACCACGTCGTCCTGGGTGATCATGCCCATGTCGCCGTGGCTGGCCTCGGCCGGGTGCACGAAGAACGAAGGGGTGCCGGTGCTGGCCAGGGTGGCGGCGATCTTGCGGCCGATGTGGCCGGACTTGCCCATGCCGACCACCACCACGCGGCCCTTGCAGGCCAGGAGCAGCTCGCAGGCGCGGCTGAAATCGGCGCCGATGCGCGGCAGCAAAGCGTCCACGGCGTCACGTTCGAGGCCGATGGTGCGCTGTGCCGATTGGATGAAATCGTGTTTCTGGCTCATATTTCCGATCGGGTGGGGCGAAGTGAAGGGCGAGATTATAACGGTAAAGCGGCTCGGGCTTCACCCTGCCTATTTCGATCTTGCACACGCGAAGCTGAATCCCCGCTGAATCGCAGGCCGGCAACCCTTGGGCCACCGCGCGGGCCGGTGGTATAGTGCGCCGCCGTTCGGCCTGTCCCGCGTCACCGTGTTTCGACGGTCAGACGGGGCATTGCAGGGACAGGGCTGTCACGCAAGGAGTTCTATGAGCACCGATGAAAAATACGCTGTCGAGCTGAAGGGGTTGACCTTCAAGCGTGGCGCCCGCGCCATCTTCGACAACGTGGATATCCGTATTCCGCGCGGCAAGGTCACCGGCATCATGGGGCCTTCCGGTTGCGGCAAGACCACCCTGCTGCGCCTGATCGCCGCGCAGCTGCGGCCGGTCAGGGGCGAGGTCATCGTCAACGGGCAGAACCTGCCCAAGCTGGCCCGCGCCGATCTTTTCGACATGCGCAAGCAGTTCGGCGTGCTGTTCCAGAGCGGCGCGCTGTTCACCGACCTGGACGTCTTCGAGAACGTCGCCTTCCCGCTGCGGGTGCACACCGAGCTGCCGGAAGAGATGATCCGCGACATCGTCCTGATGAAGCTGCAGGCCGTGGGCCTGCGCGGCGCGGTGGAACTGATGCCGGACGAGCTGTCCGGTGGCATGAAGCGCCGCGTGGCGCTGGCCCGGGCGATCGCCCTGGACCCGCAGATACTCATGTACGACGAGCCCTTCGTCGGCCAGGACCCGATCGCCATGGGCGTACTGGTGCGCCTGATCCGCCTGCTCAACGACGCCCTGGGCATCACCAGCATCGTGGTCTCCCACGACCTGGCCGAAACCGCAAGCATCGCCGACTACATCTATATCGTCGGTGACGGCAAGGTGCTCGGCCAGGGCACGCCGGCCGAGCTCAAGGAACTCGACGACCCTCGCGTACGCCAGTTCATGAAGGGGATTCCGGACGGCCCGGTGCCGTTCCATTACCCCGCGCGCGACTATCGCGCCGACCTGTTGGGAGAACGCTGAGATGCGCAAGAAGTCACTGCTCGAGCGGATTCGCCTGCTCGGGCGGGCAGGCCTGGATGTGCTCGAGGCGCTCGGCCGTTCCACGCTGTTCCTGGTGCACGCCCTGCTCGGGCGCCGGGTGCCCGGCGGCATGGGTCACCTGCTGGTGAAGCAGCTGTACTCGGTGGGCGTGCTGTCGCTGGCGATCATCGTGGTTTCCGGCGTCTTCATCGGCATGGTGCTGGCCCTGCAGGGCTACAACATCCTCAAGGACTATGGCTCCGAGCAGGCGGTGGGGCAGATGGTCGCCCTGACGCTGCTGCGCGAGCTCGGCCCGGTGGTGACCGGCCTGCTCTTCGCCGGCCGCGCCGGCTCGGCGCTGGCCGCCGAGATCGGCAACATGAAATCCACCGAGCAGCTCTCCAGCCTGGAGATGATCGGCGTCGATCCGCTGCGTTACGTGATCGCGCCGCGCCTGTGGGCCGGTTTCATTTCCATGCCGCTGCTGGCGGCGATCTTCAGCGTGGTCGGCATCTGGGGCGGCGCCGCCGTCGCGGTCGACTGGCTGGGCGTCTATGAGGGATCCTTCTGGTCGAACATGCAGAACAGCGTGCATTTCGGCGAGGATGTGCTCAATGGCGTGATCAAGAGCGTGGTGTTCGCCTTCGTGGTGACCTGGATCGCCGTGTTCCAGGGCTACGACTGCGAGCCGACCTCCGAAGGGATCAGCCGCGCAACGACTCGAACCGTGGTCTACGCCTCCCTGGCGGTACTGGGGCTGGACTTCATTCTGACCGCTTTGATGTTTGGAGACTTCTGATGCAAACCCGCACCCTGGAAATCGGTGTAGGCCTGTTTCTTCTCGGCGGCCTGCTGGCCCTGCTGTTGCTGGCCCTGCGCGTCAGCGGCCTGACCATCGGCAATTCCAACGACACCTATCGCCTCTACGCCTACTTCGACAACATCGCCGGCGTGACCGTGCGCGGCAAGGTGACCATGGCTGGCGTGACCATCGGCAAGGTGGTCGCCGTGGACCTGGACCACGACAGCTACCGCGGCCGGGTGACCATGGAGATCAACAAGGACGTCAACAACCTGCCGGATGACTCCACCGCGTCTATCCTCACTGCTGGCCTGCTCGGCGAGAAATATATCGGTATCAGCGTCGGCGGCGACGACAAGATGCTCAAGAACGACGGGGTTATCCACGACACCCAGTCCGCCCTGGTGCTGGAGGACCTGATCGGCAAGTTCCTGCTGAACTCGGTCAACACCAACAAAGACGACACCAAGAAGTGATGATGAGGATGAACGCCATGCTGACTCTCCTGCGTCGTGGCCTGCTGGTCCTGCTCGCCGCGCTGCCCCTGTTCGCCAACGCCGCGCCCAATGCGCAGCAGGTCGTGCAGCAGACCGTCGATAGCCTGCTGTCCGACCTCAAGGCCAACAAGCCGGCCTACCGCGCCGATCCGAAGCAGTTCTACGCCGCCCTGGAGCGCATCCTCGGTCCGGTGGTGGACTCCGAAGGCATCGCCAAGGGCGTGATGACCGTCAAGTACTCGCGCCAGGCCACTCCGGAGCAGGTCAAGCGCTTCGAGAGCGTGTTCAAGAGCAGCCTGATGCAGTTCTACGGCAACGCCCTGCTCGAGTACGACAACCAGGACATCCGCGTGCTGCCCGCCAGCGGTACCCAGGACCCGGAGCGTACCCCGGTGAACATGGAGATCCGCGACAGCAAGGGCACCGTCTATCCGGTGCAGTACACCATGATCAACATGGGCGGCGAATGGCGCCTGCGTAACGTGATCATCAACGGCATCAACATTGGCAAGCTGTTCCGCGACCAGTTCGCCGACGCCATGCAGAAGAACCGCAACGACCTGGAGAAGACCATCTCCGGTTGGGACCAGGTGGTGGCCAACGCCAAGGAAGCCGCCAAGGGCCAGCACGACGACGGGTCGGGCGAATGACCAGCACCGCCAGCATCAGCGAAGGCGCGGCCGGCGAGTTGCGCCTGGCCGGCGTGCTCGACTACCGCAGCGGCCCGCAACTGCGCGAGCAGGGGCGCAGCCTGATCGTCGCGAGCAGCGCCCAGCAACTGGTGGTGGACTGTTCGGCGGTGGAGAAGTCCAGCAGCGTCGGCCTGTCGCTGCTGCTGGCCTACCTGCGCGACGCCCGCGGGGCCGGCAAGAGCCTGCAGGTGCGCGGCTTGCCGAAGGACATGCAGGATATCGCCCAGGTCAGCGACCTCGACGGCATCCTGCCGGTGCAGGGCTGATTCCGCGCAAAAAAGCCCCTCCGTCCGCGACTTCCCCTGGCGGGGTTCGCAGGCGAGGGGCTTTTTTGTATCATTGCCGACCCGCGCGCGTTGGGCGCCGATCGAGGTCGAGCATGCAGGCGATTGAAGTCAAGAACCTCCTGGAATCCAAACTTCCGGGAACCCAGGTTGAAGTGGAAGGCGAAGGCTGCAACTTCCAGTTGAACCTGATCAGCGACGAGCTGGCCGGCCTGGGCCCGGTGAAGCGTCAGCAGCAGATCTACGCCCACCTTAACGAATGGATCGCCAGTGGTGCCATTCACGCCGTGACCATGAAATTCTTCAGCCGTGCCGCCTGGGACGAACGTTCCTGAGCCGCCGGGGATATACCTGCAATGGATAAACTGATCATTACCGGCGGTTCCCGTCTCGACGGCGAAATCCGCATCTCCGGCGCCAAGAACTCCGCGCTGCCGATCCTCGCTGCCACCCTGCTGGCGGACACGCCGGTCACGGTGTGCAACCTGCCGCATCTGCACGACATCACCACCATGATCGAGCTCTTCGGTCGCATGGGCGTGCAGCCGGTGATCAACGAGAAGCTCAACGTCGAAGTCGACGCCAACAGCATCAAGACCCTGGTCGCGCCCTACGAACTGGTGAAAACCATGCGCGCCTCGATCCTGGTGCTCGGCCCGATGGTCGCGCGCTTCGGCGAGGCCGAAGTGGCCCTGCCCGGTGGCTGCGCCATCGGCTCGCGTCCGGTCGACCTGCACATCCGCGGCCTCGAGGCCATGGGCGCGCAGATCACCGTCGAAGGCGGCTACATCAAGGCCAAGGCTCCGGCCGGCGGCCTGCGCGGCGCGCACTTCTTCTTCGATACCGTGTCCGTGACCGGTACCGAGAACATCATGATGGCCGCGGCCCTGGCCAACGGCCGTACCGTGCTGGAAAACGCCGCGCGCGAACCGGAAGTGGTCGACCTGGCCAACTGCCTGATCGCCATGGGCGCGCAGATCCAGGGCGCCGGCACCGACACCATCACCATTGATGGCGTGAAGCGCCTGGGTGGCGCCAAGTACAACGTGCTGCCCGACCGCATCGAGACCGGCACCTACCTGGTCGCCGCCGCCGCCACCGGCGGTCGCGTCAAGCTCAAGGACACCGACCCGACCATCCTCGAGGCGGTGCTGCTGAAGCTGGAAGAAGCCGGCGCGCACATCAACACCGGCAACGACTGGATCGAGCTGGACATGAAGGGCAACCGGCCGAAGGCGGTAAACATCCGCACCGCGCCGTACCCGGCGTTCCCCACCGACATGCAGGCCCAGTTCATCTCGCTGAACGCCGTGGCCGAAGGCACCGGTGCGGTGATCGAGACCGTGTTCGAGAACCGCTTCATGCACGTCTACGAAATGAACCGCATGGGCGCGCAGATCCTGGTCGAAGGCAACACCGCCATCGTCACCGGCGTGCCGCAGCTCAAGGGCGCACCGGTCATGGCGACCGACCTGCGCGCATCGGCCAGCCTGGTGATCGCCGGCCTGGTGGCCGAGGGCGATACCCTGATCGACCGCATCTACCACATCGACCGTGGCTACGAGTGCATCGAAGAGAAGCTGCAGCTTCTCGGCGCCAAGATCCGCCGCGTACCGGGCTAGGGCTGAACCAGACATGCTGACCATCGCCCTGTCCAAGGGCCGGATCCTCGACGACACCCTGCCGCTGCTCGCAGCGGCGGGCATCGTGCCGACCGAGAACCCGGACAAGAGCCGCAAGCTGATCATCCCCACCAGCCTCGATGACGTGCGCCTGCTGATCGTCCGCGCCACCGACGTGCCGACCTATGTCGAGCACGGCGCCGCCGACCTCGGCGTGGCCGGCAAGGACGTGCTCATGGAGTACGGTGGCCAGGGCCTGTACGAGCCGCTGGACCTGAAGATCGCCAACTGCAAGCTGATGACCGCCGGCGCGGTCGGCGCGCCCGAACCCAAGGGCCGCCTGCGGGTGGCGACCAAGTTCGTCAACGTCGCCAAGCGCTACTACGCCGAACAGGGTCGCCAGGTGGACGTGATCAAGCTGTACGGCTCGATGGAGCTGGCGCCGCTGATCGGCCTGGCCGACAAGATCATCGACGTGGTCGATACCGGCAACACCCTGCGCGCCAACGGCCTGGAGCCCCAGGAGCTGATCGCCCACATCAGTTCGCGCCTGGTGGTCAACAAGGCCTCGATGAAGATGCAGCACGCCCGCATCCAGGCGCTGATCGACACCCTGCGCGAAGCGGTGGAGTCTCGACACCGGGCGTAATTCCCAGCGCGGCCTTCCCGCCGCGCCCGCCTATCCGTGTCATAGCCAATTTTCTCGGGTGCCCGCACGGCAGGCTTGCTAGTCTAGCGGCGCCCGAGATCACGCCAATTTTAAGAGGCCAGCTATGACCGCACCCTTCGCTATCCGTCGACTCAACGCCGCCGATCCGGACTTCGCGCGTCATCTGGACCATCTGCTCTCCTGGGAAAGCGTGTCCGACGACGCGGTGAACCAGCGCGTGCTGGACATCATCGCCGACGTGCGCAGCCGCGGCGACGCCGCCCTGGTCGAGTTCACCCAGCGCTTCGACGGCCTCGCGGTCGCCAGCATGGCCGACCTGATCCTGCCGCGCGAGCGCCTGGAACTGGCCTTGACCCGCATCACTCCGGCCCAGCGCGAGGCGCTGGAAACCGCCGCCGAGCGCGTGCGCAGCTACCACGAGAAGCAGAAGCAGGACTCCTGGCGCTACACCGAGGCCGACGGCACCGTGCTCGGCCAGCAGGTCACCCCGCTGGATCGCGCCGGCCTGTACGTGCCCGGCGGCAAGGCGTCCTACCCGTCCTCGGTGTTGATGAACGCCATCCCGGCGAAGGTCGCCGGTGTCGCCGAAGTGGTGATGGTGGTGCCGACCCCGCGTGGCGAGATCAACGAAATCGTCCTCGCCGCCGCCTGCATCGCCGGCGTCGACCGCGTCTTCACCATCGGCGGCGCCCAGGCCGTGGCCGCGCTGGCCTACGGTACCGAGAGCGTGCCGCAGGTGGACAAGATCGTCGGCCCGGGCAACATCTACGTAGCCACCGCCAAGCGTCACGTGTTCGGCCAGGTCGGCATCGACATGATCGCCGGCCCCTCGGAGATCCTCGTGGTCTGCGATGGCGGCACCGATCCGGACTGGATCGCCATGGACCTGTTCTCCCAGGCCGAGCACGACGAGGACGCCCAGTCGATCCTGGTCAGCCCGGACGCCGCGTTCCTCGACAAGGTCGCCGCCAGCATCGAGAAGCTGCTGCCGACCATGGGGCGCGCCGAGATCATCCGTACCTCGCTGAGCAACCGTGGCGCGCTGATCCTGGTCGCCGACCAGGAGCAGGCCTGCCAGGTCGCCAACCGCATCGCCCCGGAGCACCTGGAGCTTTCGGTCGCCGACCCGGAAAGCTGGCTGCCGAAGATTCGCCACGCCGGCGCCATCTTCATGGGCCGCTACACCGCCGAGGCGCTGGGCGACTACTGCGCGGGGCCGAACCACGTGCTGCCGACTTCCGGCACCGCGCGTTTCTCCTCGCCGCTGGGCGTGTACGACTTCCAGAAGCGCTCGTCGATCATCTTCTGCTCGGCCGATGGCGCTTCCAAGCTCGGCGGGACCGCCTCGGTCCTGGCCCGTGGCGAGTCGCTGACCGCCCACGCGCGCAGCGCCGAATACCGCATCAAGAACTGAACCCGTGCCGCCGCCCCGTGTGGGGCGGCCCCACCATCGATTTCGAGGAGAGAAGGGCGATGAGCAAGTTCTGGAGCCCCTTCGTCAAAGACCTGGTGCCCTACGTGCCGGGTGAGCAACCCAAGCTGGCCAAGCTGGTCAAACTCAACACCAACGAAAACCCCTACGGCCCGTCGCCCAAGGCGCTGGCCGCCATGCAGGGCGAACTGGGCGATGCCCTGCGCCTGTACCCGGACCCCAACGCCGACCGCCTCAAGCAGACCATCGCCGACTACTACGGCGTGCGTCCGAGCCAGGTGTTCGTCGGCAACGGTTCCGACGAGGTGCTGGCCCACGCCTTCCACGCGCTGTTCCAGCACGACGGCCGGCCGCTGCTGTTCCCCGACGTGAGCTACAGCTTCTACCCGGTGTACTGCGGCCTGTACCGCGTGCCTTTCGAAACCGTGGCGCTGGACGAGCAGTTCCAGATCCGCGTCGAGGACTACGCCAAGCCGAACGCCGGGATCATCTTCCCCAACCCGAACGCGCCGACCGGCTGCCTGTTGCCGCTGGAAGCCATCGAGCGCCTGCTGCTGGCCAACCCGGACAGCGTGGTGCTGGTGGATGAGGCCTACGTCGACTTCGGCGGCGAGACCGCGATCAGCCTGGTCGAACGCTACCCGAACCTGCTGGTGGCGCAGACCCTGTCCAAGTCGCGTTCCCTGGCGGGCCTGCGGGTCGGCCTGGCGGTTGGCCACGAGGACCTGATCGAGGCGCTGGAGCGGGTCAAGAACAGCTTCAACTCCTACCCGCTGGATCGCGTGGCCCAGGCTGGCGCGGTCGCCTCCTTCGAAGATCGCGAGTATTTCGAGCGCACCTGCCAGGCGGTGATCGCCAGCCGCGAGAAGCTGGTCGCCAGCCTGCGCGGCATGGGCTTCGAAGTGCTGCCATCGGCGGCCAACTTCATCTTCGCCCGCCACCCGGCGCACGACGCCGCCGAGCTGGCCGCCGGCCTGCGCGAGCAAGGGGTGATCGTCCGCCACTTCAAGCAGGAGCGCATCGCCCAGTTCCTGCGCATCAGCATCGGCACCGAAGAGCAGAACCAGGCCTTGCTGGATGCGCTGCAGCCGCGCGTCTGAGTCGACCTTGTGGAAATGAAAACGGCGCCTTCGGGCGCCGTTTTCGTTACTGCTGCGGTTGCTCTTCCGGCGGAGTCTGCGCCGCCGGCGCGGGCGGCGGGCGCAGGCCCACCTCCGCTTCCAGGGTTACCCGCTTGCCATTGCGCAGGACCACGATGCTGGTCTTCTCGCCGGGCTTGGTGCGGGCCACCTGGTTCATCGCGGTACGTCCGTCGCTGGCCTTCTTGCCGTCGATCTCGAGGATGACGTCGCTGGGCTGCATGCCGGCCTGGGCCGCCGGGCCGTCGCGGTAGACCCCGGCGACCACCACCCCACCCTGGTCCTGCAGGCCGAAGGACTCCGCCAGCTCCGGGGTCAGCGGCTGCACTTCGACGCCGAGCCAGCCACGGATGACCGAGCCGTGTTCGATGATCGACTGCATCACTTCCAGCGCCAGCTTGATCGGGATGGCGAAGCCAATGCCCTGGGAACCGCCGGACTTGGAGAAGATCGCGGTGTTGATGCCCACCAGGTTGCCGTTGGCGTCCACCAGGGCGCCGCCGGAGTTGCCCGGGTTGATCGCCGCGTCGGTCTGGATGAAGTCTTCGTAGGTGTTCAGGCCCAGCTGGTTGCGCCCGGTGGCGCTGATGATGCCCATGGTCACCGTCTGGCCGACGCCGAAGGGGTTGCCGATGGCCAGGCAGACGTCGCCGGTGCGGATGCCGTCGGAGCGACCGAGGGTCATCACCGGCAGGTCCTTGAGGTCTATCTTGAGCACTGCCAGGTCGGTTTCCGGGTCGCTGCCGACCAGGCGCGCGGTGGTCTCGCGGCCATCGCGCAGGGCCACGACGATCTGGTCGGCGCCGGAAGTGACGTGGTTGTTGGTCAGTAGGTAGCCCTCGGGGCTCATGATCACCGCCGAACCCAGGCTCGACTCCATGCGCTTCTGACGCGGCAGGTTGTCGCCGAAGAAACGGCGGAACAGCGGGTCGTCGAGCATCGAGTTGCCCGGACGGCTGACCATCTTGGTGGTGTACAGGTTGGCCACGGCCGGCGCCGCGCGGGTGACCGCGTCGGCGTAGCTCACCGGACCCTGCTGGATGCGGCTGAGCAGCGGCGCCTGCTGCAGGTGTACCTCCTGCTGCGGCAGGCCGACCCACTCGGGGTTACGCTGGATGATCAGCAGCGCCAGCAAGACGCCGACAAGCGCGGGCCAGCCGAGAAAACGCAGGGCCTTCAGCATCGGAAGTTCCTTGGGGGTTGTCCGGCCTGGGGAAGGCCGCTAGGGTGGCCGCCATTATACGGGCGGCGTGCCAAGAAAATAGCTGTCCACTCTGTAGCTTGGAGGATTTTCGATGGCGATCGATCTGAACCTGCTGGTCGAGGAATCCGACCGCTACCTGGACGCCGCGCGCATCCAGGATTACTGCCCCAACGGCCTGCAGGTGCAGGGTCGCCAGCAGGTGCGGCGCATCGTCAGCGGCGTCACCGCCAGCCAGGCGCTGCTGGACGCCGCGGTGGTCGACGGCGCCGACGCCGTGCTGGTGCACCATGGATACTTCTGGAAGGGCGAGAACCCCTGCGTGGTGGGCATGAAGCAGCGCCGTCTGAAGACCCTGCTGGCCCACGACATCAGCCTGATCGCCTACCACCTGCCGCTGGACCTGCACCCGCAGGTGGGTAACAACGTGCAGCTGGGCGAGCAGCTCGGCCTGACCATCGAGGGGCCGCTGGAGCCGGGCAACCCGCGCTCCATCGTGCTGCTCGGCGCGCCGGCCGAAGCGCTGGCGCCGGCCGACTTCACCGCCCACGTGGCCCGCGTACTGGGCCGCGAGCCGCTGCTGGTGGCGGGCGACCGGCCGATCCGGCGCATCGCCTGGTGTACCGGCGGCGCCCAGGGCTACATCGACCAGGCCATCGCCGCCGGCGTGGATTGCTACCTGACCGGCGAAGTGTCCGAGCAGACCGTGCACAGCGCGCGGGAGAACGGGATCAGCTTCATCGCCGCCGGCCACCACGCCACCGAGCGCTACGGCGTGCAGGCGCTGGGCCGCTACCTGGCCGAGCGTTTCGGCATCGAGCACCGCTTCATCGACTGCCCCAACCCGGCCTGAGCGCGCCGCGCGCCCTCACTGCAGGCGCGCGCGCTTCACCGCGTCGCCCAGCTGCCACACCGCCATCGCGTAGTGGGTGCTGTTGTTGTAGCGGGTGATGACATAGAAGTTCGGCAGGCCGTACCAGTACTGGTAGTTCCTGCCCATGTCCAGGCGCAGCAGGCTGGCGCTCTGGTGGCGTCCCAGCGGGTACTGCGGGCGCAGCCCGGCAGCCGCCAGGGCCTGGATCGAGTACTGGGTCTGGAAGCCGGTGTCCAGCGAGGGGGCCTGGCCGATGGCCGGGATGGCCACGCCGTCACCGTTGATCCAGCCGTGCTGGTGGAAGTAGTTGGCGACGCTGCCGATGGCGTCCTGCGGGTCCCAGAGGTCGACGTGCCCATCGTTGTCGAAGTCCACCGCGTAGCGCGCGAACGAGGTCGGCATGAACTGCCCGTAGCCCATGGCGCCGGCGTAGGAGCCGCGCAGGGCGGTCGGGTCGTCGCCTTCCTTGCGCGCCAGCAGGAGGAACTGCTCCAGTTCGCCGGCGAAATAGTCGGCGCGGCGCGGGTAGTCGAAGGCCAGGGTGGCCAGCGCGTCGATGATGCGGGTCTTGCCCATCACCCGGCCCCAGCGGGTTTCCACGCCGATGATGCCGACGATGATCTCCGGCGGCACGCCGTAGATCTGCGAGGCGCGCTGCAGGGCGCTCTCGTACTGGTTCCAGAAGGCCACGCCGTTCTGCACGTTGTCCGGGGTGATGAACTTCTTGCGGTAGCGCAGCCAGGCGCCGTTCGGGCCGCTCGGCCCCTGGTAGGTCGGCGCCTGGCGGTCCATCAGGCGGATCACCCAGTCCAGGCGCTCGGTGCGCGACAGCAGGTCATGCAGTTGCCGGCGGTCGAAGCCGTGGATATCCACCATCTTGTCGATGAAGCGCTGCGCGGCGGCGTTTTTGGCGAAGTCGCCGGTCAGCGGGGCGGCCTGCGGGATCGGCTGCAGGCCGGGGTAGCCGCGCGGCGCCAGGACCGTCTTGGCGGGCGCCGGCGCGGCGCTCACGGGCGGAGTGGTTGGCTTGCTACTGCACGCGGGAAGAAGAAGCAGAAACGGCAAAACGAGAACTAGGCGGCGCATCGGACATCTGCGGTGTGGTGGGTTGGCTGCTGGTATGGTAGCGCGCCCCGGGCCTCGCACAAGCGCGGTCGAGCCTTCCGCGCCGTCTCCGACCGCTCTGGCGGAAACGCCTCAAGGGCGGAGTACCCCAGGTTCGCGATGCGGAACCGCCCCCTGGCAAGTGCGCGGGGCACGTCCCGGCTCCCTTTGCAGCATCCCGTCGAATCTGCGCCAGGCCTTGTGGCGCGGTGCTTGGAGCGTATCGAGGACTGAGCGCGGATGGCTATATGAGTATATTTTTTCGGTATAAGTGGCTCGCCGGTTAGAGTTCGGCGTTGTGGTAGAGTGCGCCCTCGTCTACGGCCCGCCGGCCGTCCATAAGCAATTCCGTGAGTAGCCATGGTCGACAAACTGACGCATCTGAAACAGCTGGAAGCGGAAAGCATCCACATCATCCGCGAGGTCGCCGCCGAGTTCGACAACCCGGTGATGCTGTACTCGATCGGCAAGGACAGCGCGGTGATGCTGCACCTCGCGCGCAAGGCCTTCTTCCCCGGCAAGCTGCCGTTCCCGGTGATGCACGTCGACACCCGCTGGAAATTCCAGGAGATGTACCGTTTCCGCACCAAGATGGTCGAGGAACTGGGCCTGGACCTGATCACCCACATCAACCCCGATGGCGTGGCCCAGGACATCAACCCCTTCACCCACGGTAGCGCCAAGCACACCGACATCATGAAGACCGAAGGCCTCAAGCAGGCCCTCGACAAGTACGGTTTCGACGCCGCCTTCGGCGGTGCCCGCCGCGACGAGGAGAAGTCCCGCGCCAAGGAGCGGGTGTACTCGTTCCGCGACAGCAAGCACCGCTGGGACCCGAAGAACCAGCGTCCGGAGCTGTGGAACGTCTACAACGGCAAGGTGAAGAAGGGCGAGTCGATCCGCGTCTTCCCGCTGTCCAACTGGACCGAGCTGGACATCTGGCAATACATCTACCTGGAGCAGATCCCGATCGTCCCGCTGTACTTCGCCGAAGAGCGCGAAGTCATCGAGATGAACGGCTCGCTGATCATGATCGACGATGAGCGCATCCTCGAGCACCTTACGCCCGAGCAGAAGGCGAGCATCCAGAAGAAGATGGTGCGCTTCCGCACCCTGGGCTGCTACCCGCTGACCGGCGCGGTGGAGTCCACCGCTACCACGCTGCCGGAAATCATCCAGGAAATGCTGCTGACGCGGACTTCCGAACGCCAGGGCCGGGTCATCGACCACGACGCCGCCGGTTCGATGGAAGAAAAGAAACGTCAGGGCTACTTCTAAGGTTCTCGCACCATGTCGCATCAATCCGATCTGATCAGCGAGGACATCCTCGCCTACCTGGCCCAGCACGAGCGTAAAGAGCTGCTGCGCTTCCTCACCTGCGGCAACGTCGACGACGGCAAGAGCACCCTGATCGGGCGCCTGCTGCACGACTCGAAGATGATCTACGAAGACCATCTGGAAGCCATCACCAAGGATTCCAAGAAGGTCGGCACCACCGGCGACGAGGTCGACCTGGCGCTGCTGGTCGACGGCCTGCAGGCCGAGCGCGAGCAGGGCATCACCATCGACGTGGCGTACCGCTACTTCAGCACCTCCAAGCGCAAGTTCATCATCGCCGACACCCCCGGCCATGAGCAGTACACCCGCAACATGGCTACCGGCGCGTCCACCTGCGACCTGGCCATCATCCTGATCGACGCCCGTTACGGCGTGCAGACCCAGACCCGCCGGCACAGCTACATCGCCTCGCTGCTGGGCATCAAGCACATCGTCGTGGCCATCAACAAGATGGACCTGAAGGGCTTCGACCAGGGCGTGTTCGAGCAGATCAAGGCCGACTACCTGCAGTTCGCCGACAAGATCAACCTGAAGACCAATTCGCTGCACTTCGTGCCGATGTCGGCGCTCAAGGGCGACAACGTGGTCAACAAGTCCGAGCGTTCGCCCTGGTACACCGGGCAATCGCTGATGGAGATCCTCGAGACCGTCGAGATCGCCGGCGACCGCAACCTCGACGACATGCGCTTCCCGGTGCAGTACGTCAACCGCCCGAACCTGAACTTCCGTGGCTTCGCCGGTACCCTGGCGAGCGGCCTGGTACGCAAGGGCGACGAAGTCATCGCCCTGCCGTCGGGCAAGGGCAGCAAGGTGAAGTCCATCGTCACCTTCGAGGGTGAGCTGGAGCAGGCCGGCCCCGGCCAGGCCGTCACCCTGACCCTGGAAGACGAGATCGACGTCTCCCGTGGCGACATGCTGGTGCACGCGGACAACCGCCCGCAGGTCACCGACGGCTTCGAGGCCATGCTCGTGTGGATGGCCGAAGAGCCGATGCTGCCGGGCAAGAAATACGACATCAAGCGCGCCACCAGCTACGTGCCGGGCTCGATTCCGAGCATCACCCACAAGGTGGACGTGAACACCCTGGAAGAGACCGCCGCCAGCGAACTCAAGCTCAACGAGATCGCCCGCGTGAAGGTCAGCCTGGACGCGCCCATCGCTCTCGATGGTTACGACCAGAACCGCACCACCGGTGCCTTCATCGTCATCGACCGGCTGACCAACGGCACCGTCGGCGCCGGCATGATCATCGCCGCGCCGAAGGCCGGCCATGGCAGCGTCAGCCACCATGGCCAGGGCGCCCACGTGGCCCGTGAAGAGCGCGCCGCGCGCTTCGGCCAGCAGCCGGCCACCGTGCTGTTCAGCGGTCTCTCCGGCGCTGGCAAGAGCACCCTGGCCTACGCCGTGGAGCGCAAGCTGTTCGACATGGGCCGCGCGGTCTACGTACTGGACGGCCAGAACCTGCGCCACGACCTGAACAAGGGTCTGCCGCAGGATCGCGCCGGGCGCACCGAGAACTGGCTGCGTACCGCCCACGTCGCCCGCCAGTTCAACGAAGCCGGCCTGATCAGCCTGTGCGCCTTCGTCGCCCCCAGCGCCGAAGGCCGCGAGCAGGCCAAGGCGCTGATCGGCGCCGAGCGTCTGGTCACCGTCTACGTCCAGGCCTCGCCGCAAGCGTGCCGCGAGCGCGATCCGCAGGGCCTGTACGCCGCCGGCCAGGACAACATCCCGGGCGAGTCCTTCCCGTTCGACGTCCCGCTGGACGCCGACCTGGTGATCGACACCCAGTCCCAGTCGGTGGAAGACGGCGTCAAGGCGGTCCTCGACCTGCTGCGCCAGCGCGGCGCGATCTGATCGCGACAGCGCACTGAAAAAGCCCCGCCTCGGCGGGGCTTTTTCTTGGCTGACGTTCGGCGCACGCGGATCTCGTTACGGGCGTCGTAGGGCGTATAACCGTTCGCGGTTATACGCCGTCCCAATTGTCGAGATTGCATTGGGCCTCGCGTCAAACGGCGGATAACGTCGAACGTTATCCGCCCTACGCTGGGCGTTGGTGGCGGAGCGGCGGAAATGAAAAAGCCCCGCCGAGGCGGGGCTTTTCGTGGGGCTGCGACGCTTACAGCTTGCGCTTCAGGCCGTAGGCCTCGTCCAGGGTGCCGGGGCCTTCGCCGGTCTTCGGCGCGTAGTCCTTCGGCGCTTCCTGGCCGGCCGGCGGGGTCAGGCGTTCGCGACGCTCCGGGTAGTTGTCCTCGGCGTGGATGGCGGCCAGCAGGCGTTGCTTGGTCTGCTCGTCCAGAGCCAGGCGCTCGGCGCTTTCGGACAGGTGTTCCTGAACGTCCTGGTAGCTCTGGGTGAGTTTCTTCACCAGGTTGGCGGTGGTGCTGAAATGGGTAACCACTTCGCGCTGGTAGCTGTCGAAGCGATCCTGCAGGTCGTCCACTTGACGCTGCATCTTGTTGGGGGCGGCGTTGGGCAGAACGCGGGCGATCAGGAAGCCGATGGCGGCCCCTACGAGCAGAGCGATGACCGGGACCAACCAGGTGGTGAGGGACTGTTCCACGCGAATCCTTCCTCTATAGACGGCTTTGCTTTACGTTAGCGGCTTGCACTGGCGCTGTATACCACGAGGCGAGGCCTCGCCGATGGCGCCGGTATCGAGCTAGACGAGACGACCCGCCCCGGGGTCACGGAGTTGCCGTTTGTCCACCCGCGAAATACCCCTGTTCATCGAGGGGCCCGACGGGCCGCTGGAAGCCCTGCACCTGGATACCCCCGACGCCATCGGCGTCGCGCTGATCTGCCACCCGCACCCGCTGTTCGCCGGCACCATGCAGAACAAGGTGGTCGCTACCCTGCAACGCATCGCCCGCGACGCCGGCTACGCCACCCTGCGCTTCAACTTCCGTGGCGTCGGCCAGAGTGCCGGCAGCTACGCCGATGGTCGCGGCGAGATCGACGACGCCCTGGCCGCGGCGCGCTGGCTCGGCGAGCAGCACCCCGGCCTGCCGCTGACCCTGATGGGCTTCTCCTTTGGCTCCTGCGTCGCCGGCAACGCCGCCGCGCGCCTGGAAGGGCAGGGTGTGGCGCTGCGCCACCTGTTCATGCTGGCGCCGCCGGTGGAGCGCTTCACGGTCGACCTGCCGCGCGACTGCCCGATCACCGTGGTCCAGCCCGAGGACGATGAAGTGGTGACCCCGGCCCGCGTGTACGCCTGGAGCGAGTCGCTGACGCTGCCCCACGAGCTGCTCCGGGTGCCCGCGTGCAGCCACTTCTTCCACGGCAAGCTGATCGAGCTCAAGGACCTGCTGCAGCCCCGGCTCGCGCCGCCCGGCGCCGCGGGTTAACATCCAGGCCGCTCATTTTCCCGCGCTGAATTCTGGTATCCCATGAAGACCCGCATCCTCACCGGCATCACCACCACCGGCACCCCGCACCTGGGCAACTACGCCGGCGCCATCCGCCCGGCGATCGTCGCCAGCCGCGACCCGCAGGCCGATTCCTTCTACTTCCTGGCCGACTACCACGCGCTGATCAAGTGCGACGACCCGCTGCGCATCCAGCGCTCGCGCCTGGAGATCGCCGCCACCTGGCTGGCCTGCGGCCTGGACGCCGACAAGGCGACCTTCTATCGCCAGTCCGACATCCCCGAGATTCCCGAGCTGACCTGGCTGCTTACCTGCGTCTCGGCCAAGGGCATGCTCAACCGCGCCCACGCCTACAAGGCCTCGGTGGACAAGAACGTCGAGGCCGGCGAAGACCCGGACGCCGGCGTCACCATGGGCCTGTACAGCTACCCGGTGCTGATGGCCGCGGACATCCTGATGTTCAATGCGCACAAGGTGCCGGTCGGCCGCGACCAGATCCAGCACGTGGAGATGGCCCGCGACATCGGCCAGCGCTTCAACCACCTGTTCGGCAACGGCAAGGAACTGTTCACCCTGCCCGAGGTGGTGATCGAGGAAGAAGTGGCGACCCTGCCGGGCCTGGACGGTCGCAAGATGTCCAAGAGCTACGACAACACCATCCCGCTGTTCGGCAGCAGCAAGCAGCTCAAGGACGCCATCGCCCGCATCGTCACCGACTCGCGCGCCCCCGGCGAGCCGAAGGACCCGGACAACTCGCACCTGTTCACCCTCTACCAGGCCTTCGCCACTTCGGCGCAGCTGGCCGAGTTCCGCGCCGCGCTGCTCGACGGCCTGGCCTGGGGCGAAGCCAAACAGCGCCTGTACGAGCTGCTGGAAGGCGAGCTGGGCGAGGCCCGCGAGCGCTACCATACGCTGATCGCTCGCCCGGGTGATCTGGAAGACATCCTCCAGGCCGGCGCCGCCAAGGCCCGCCGCACCGCCACGCCGTTCCTCGGCGAACTGCGCGAGGCCGTTGGCCTGCGTTCGTTCCGCGAGCAGGTGCAGGTGGCCGGCGAAGGCAAGAAGAAGGCCGCCAAGAGCGCGCGCATCGTCAGCTTCCGCGAAGAAGACGGCAGCTTCCGCTTCCGCCTGCTGGACGCCGCCGGCGAGCAGTTGCTGCTGTCCAACGCCTTCGCCGACGGCAAGGCCGCTGGCGCGGTGAGCAAGCGCCTGCAGGCCGGCGAAGCGCTGGACCTGCGCGCCGAAGGCGACGCCTTCAGCCTGTGGCTGGACGGCGCAGCGGTGGCGCAGAGCCCCGCGTTCGCCGACGCCGCCGCCCGCGACGCTGCCATCGAGCGCGTGCGCGAGGCGCTGGCGCCCCAGGAGTAAGATCGCACTTGGCCATCCTCGACGGATGGCCGATTGCCAAGAAGCGGGGCCGTCGCTAAAGTGTCGGCCCCGTTTTCGTTGCCTTGCTACCGATCATGACGCCCCTACAGCGCTACCAGGAAGACCTCAAACGTCCCGATTTCTTCCACGACGCGGCCCAGGCCAACGCCGTGAAGCATCTGCAGCGGTTGTACGACGACCTGCTGGCGGCCGACCGCGCCAAGCCCGGGCTGTTCGGCAAGCTGCTCGGCAAGAAGTCCAACGAGCCGGTCAAGGGCCTGTACTTCTGGGGTGGCGTGGGCCGCGGCAAGACCTACCTGGTCGACACCTTCTTCGACGCGCTGCCGTTCAAGCAGAAGATGCGCACGCACTTCCACCGCTTCATGAAGCGCGTGCACGAGGAAATGAAGACCCTCAAGGGTGAGAAGAACCCGCTGACCATCATCGGCAAGCGTTTCGCCGACGAGGCCCGGGTGATCTGCTTCGACGAATTCTTCGTCTCCGACATCACCGACGCGATGATCCTCGCGACCCTGCTGGAAGAGCTGTTCAAGAACGGCGTCAGCCTGGTGGCGACTTCCAACATCGTGCCGGACGGCCTGTACAAGGATGGCCTGCAGCGCGCGCGCTTCCTGCCGGCCATCGCCCTGGTCAAGCAGTACACCGAAGTGGTCAACGTCGACAGCGGCGTGGACTACCGCCTGCGCGCCCTGGAGCAGGCCGAGCTGTACCACTGGCCGCTCAGCGAGCAGGCCGAGCAGGCCATGGCCCGCGACTTCCGCAAACTCACCCCGGAGTGCGCCGCCGCCACCCGCGATGACGTGCTGATGATCGAGAACCGCGCGATCCGCGCGCGCCTGACCTGCGACGACGTGGCCTGGTTCGACTACCGCGAACTGTGCGACGGCCCGCGCAGCCAGAACGACTACATCGAGCTGGCAAAGATCTTCCACGCGGTGCTGATCTCCAACGTCGAGCAGATGAACGTGGCGAAGGACGACATGGCCCGTCGCTTCATCAACCTGGTGGACGAGTTCTACGACCGCAACGTCAAGCTGATCCTCTCCGCCGAGGTCGAGCTGAAGGACCTGTACACCGGCGGTCGCCTGGAGTTCGAGTTCCAGCGCACCCTCAGCCGCCTGCTGGAAATGCAGTCCCACGAGTACCTGAGCCGCCCGCACCGTCCCTGATGGTGTGGCGCGGGTGCGAAAAGGGCTGCCAATGGCAGCCCTTTTTCGTTTCCGGCGCGCTCCAGCGGAAGCCTTCAGCGCTGCGCCGTCTGCGCCTCGGCCTTCTGCAGCAGCTGCCTGGCGCGCGCGACTTCCAGGGCTTCCATGGCGTTGATCGGCTGGATCGCCACCGCGGTCTTCAGCTGTTGCAGGGCCTTCTCCTGCTCGTCGTCGCCGTATACGTAGCCCAGCGAGTTGGCGTACTCGTAGTGGCCGATGGGCAGGTCGGCGCTGGCGCGGAAGGAGCGGGCGAAGTACTCCTCCATCTTGTCCGCGCTGACGCCGTAGGTCATGCGACCCACCAGCTTGCCGACCTTGCGGATCACCCCCGCCTCGTAGCCACCGTAGAGCGCCAGGGCGAACGGCTGGTTGGGCTGCTTGACGAGAATGGCGTCCAGTTCCTTGGGGATCTCGCCGGTGTAGCCGCGCTTGAGCACCACCGCCACCGGCAGTTCTTCGGCCAGGCGCGCCTTGGCGTAGACGCGGCCGAACTGGGCGATGGGGTCGGCGTTGATCAGCGGGCCGGCGTCGTCGGTGTAGCTGATCACTTCCTCCAGCAGGCGCTGCTTGTCCCCGGCCGGGGCCAGGAACATGGCGTAGAGCACCTGGGCGAACATCGCCGGCACCTGGCCGCCGACGCCCAGTGCCAGGCCATCCTGGCGGGCCTGGGCGAAGTCGCCACGAAACAGCTTGCGCCACACGTCCTGCAGCTTCTCGGCGTAGGCCTGGGCCTCTTCCGGCTTGCCGCTGAAGCCGGTGCCGGCGGCGACGGTCCTGGCCAGCGCGTCCGGATGGGCGGCGGCCATCCTGGTTACCCAGGCGGCGTCGGGGAAGGGGTAGCTGCCGAAACCGCGGGTCAGCTGCGGCCAGGCCGCGCGCAGCTTGTCGCCGGAGTAGTCGAAGGCGGTCTGGTCGTAGGGGAAGGGTTTCCAGTTCTCCGCGGCGAACGCGGGCAGGCAGAGGCTGACGAGCAGGGCGAGCAGTAGGCGGCGCATGGCGGTATCCCGTGTTCTTGTTCTGGAGGGGGCGTTCCCGATCATAGGGAGCCGCCCCGGAGCACGGGACCTATCCTACGGCTGGCGTGTTTCAGGCCTCTTTCCGCAGGTACTGGTTGCGGTAGTGGTTGGGCGACAGCTTGGTGTGCTGGCGGAACAGCCGGGCGAAGAAGCTGGCGTCGTCGTAGCCGACTTCGTAGCTGATGGTCTTGATGCTCTTGCGCGTGGTCGACAGCAGGCTGCGCGCCGTCTCGATGCGCAGGCGCTGCAGGTAGTGCAGCGGCTTGTCGCCGGTGGCGGTCTGGAAGCGCCGCATGAAGTTGCGGATGCTCATGCCGTGGTCGCGGGCCACGTCCTCGAAACGGAACTTGTCCGCGTAGTGCTCTTCCAGCCAGGTCTGCACCTGCAGGATGGCCGGGTCGTGGTGCAGCTTCTGGCCGCCGAAGCCGATGCGTCCGGGGGTGTAGCTGCGCTGCACCTCGAAGAGGATGTCGCGGGACACGCTCTGCGCCACGTTGGAGCCGCAGAAGCGTTCGATCAGGTACAGGTAGAGGTCACGGGAGGAGGTGACGCCGCTGGCGCTGTAGAGGTTGTCGGCGTCGGCGATGTGCTTCTCGCGGTTGAGCAGCACCCTGGGGTAGCGCGTGGCGAAGTCGTCGAAGAAGCGCCAGTAGGTGGTCGCCTCCTTGCCGTCGAGCAGGCCGGCCTCGGCCAGCCAGAACACCCCGGTGGCCTCGCTGCCGATGCAGCTGCCGGCGGCGTGGCGTTCGCGCAGCCAGGGGGTGATCTGCGGGTAGCGCGCGAGCAACTGGTCGAAGTCGCCCCAGAAGGCCGGCAGGATCACCAGGTCGGATTCGTCGAGGGCGCCGTCCACCGCCAGCGAGTCGCCGCTGAAGGCGCGCACCGGCTTGCCGTCGGGGCTGACGATGCGGCTCTGCAGCAGGGGCGTCAGGCCCAGGCCTTCCTGCCTGCCGAAGCGCAGGCTGGCCATGTGCAGGAAGTCTTTCGCCTGCATCAGGGTGGAGGCGAAGACGCCGTCGGTCGCAAGGATACTGACCCGATTCAACGGGGATACGGATTGTTCGGACATCATTCTTATCATTGTTGTTGGCGGGCCGGTTCGACGCTGAACCGGTCAAATGGCGGCTGGATCGTCTTATTTTTTGGCGCAAGTGTCCAGTAGGCGCCGCCCGACGGGCTGCCCTACATTCGGCCCTTCAGCGAAGCGCCAGGAGGCGAGCATGATCCCCAGAACCCTGTTCAGTTCCGACCACGAGCTGTTCCGCGACAGCGTGCGCAAGTTCCTCGAGCAGGAGGCGGTGCCCTTCCACGCGCAGTGGGAGAAGGACGGCCACATCGACCGCGCGCTGTGGAACAAGGCGGGCGAGGCGGGGATGCTCTGCTCGCACGTCCCCGAGGCCTACGGCGGCATGGGTGCAGACTTCCTCTACAGCGCCGTGGTGATCGAGGAGATCGGCCACTTCGGCCTGACCGGCATCGGCTTCTCGCTGCACTCGGACATAGTCGCGCCCTACATCCTGCATTACGGCAGCGAGGCGCAGAAGCAGCACTACCTGCCCAAGCTGATCTCCGGCGAGATGGTCGGCGCCATCGCCATGACCGAGCCGGGCGCCGGTTCCGACCTGCAGGGGGTGAAGACCACCGCCGTGCTGGATGGCGACGAGTACGTGATCAACGGCTCGAAGACCTTCATCACCAACGGCTACCTTGCCGACCTGGTGATAGTGGTGGCCAAGACCGATCCCAAGGCCGGCGCCAAGGGCACCAGCCTGTTCCTGGTCGAGGCCGGCACGCCGGGCTTCGACAAGGGCAAGCGCCTGGAGAAGGTCGGGATGAAGGCCCAGGACACCGCCGAACTGTTCTTCCAGGACGTCCGCGTGCCCAAGGAGGCGCTGCTCGGCCAGCCGGGGCAGGGCTTCATCTACCTGATGCAGGAACTGCCCCAGGAGCGCCTGACCGTGGCCCTGGGCGCCCTGGCCTCGGCCGAGGCGGCGCTGCAGTGGACCCTCGACTACACCCGCGACCGCAAGGCCTTCGGCAAGTCGGTGGCGGACTTCCAGAACACCCGCTTCAAGCTCGCCGAGATGGCCACCGAGATCCAGGTCGGCCGCACCTTCGTCGACCGCTGCCTGGAGCTGCACCTGGAGGGCAAGCTGGACGTGCCCACCGCGGCGATGGCCAAGTACTGGACCACCGACCTGCAATGCAAGGTGCTGGACGAGTGCGTGCAGCTGCACGGCGGCTACGGCTTCATGTGGGAGTACCCGGTGGCGCGCGCCTGGGCCGACGCGCGGGTGCAGCGCATCTACGCCGGCACCAACGAGATCATGAAGGAAATCATCGCCCGGGCGC
>NZ_JARJLT010000264.1 GCF_029335315.1 Pseudomonas citronellolis | reverse complement strand
GGCGGCGAGGGGCAGTGGTCGGCGAGGAGGAAATTGGCGCCGGGGCCTTCGCCGGCCAGGGTCGGCAGCTCGGCCTCGTCCTTCAGGTTCACCCCGGAGAGCTGGCGGCGGCAGGCTTCGCGCATCAGGTACAGCAGGCGGTGGGCGGCCACGCCGTAGCTCAGGCCTTCCAGGCGCACGTTGGAGATGCAGTTGCGGTAGGCGTCGTTCAGGCCGACCTTCGGCGCCCAGGTGAAGTACAGGCCGAGGCTGTCCGGCGAGCTGAGGCCGGGGCGTTCGCCGATGAGGATGACCACCATCCGCGCCTTCAGCAGCTCGCCCACTTCGTCGGCCACCGCGACCCGGCCCTGTTGCACCAGCGTCACCGGCGACAGGCTCCAGCCTTCGGCCTGTACCTGCTCCTCCAGGCGTTCGAGGAAGGGCAGGGCGTGACGCTGCACGGCCAGCGCGGAGAGGCCGTCGGCCACCACCACGGCGAGGTCGTAGCCCTGCGGGTTGCTTGCGGCGTGCTGGCGCAGCAGCGCGGCCGAGTCCTCGTGCAGGCGGCGGCCGAGGTCCGGGCGCTGCAGGTAGGCGTGGCGGTCGGCGGCGGCGCTGTGCAGCAGCAGGCTTTCGCGGCCGCGTTCGGCCAGGGCAGCGCTCAGGCCCGCGTGGTCGAAGGGCAGGTGCACGGCGTCGCGGGCCTGCGCGTGGGCGAACTGGAAGTCCAGCTGCGCGCGGGTCGGCAGGCTGGTGCCGGCGCGGCCCAGGGCGATCCGCGCCGGAGTCAGGCGACGCAGTTCCTGCCAGGGGTTGGGGGTGGCGGTGGACTTCTCTTCACTCATCCGCGTGTCCTCAGCTCAGTTGCGCCAGGGCCGGGCGGAACGCCGGCGGCAGTTGCTCGGCCAGGCGCACCCGGCCGTCGCGCTGTTGCAGGATGTGCATGCGCTCCAGCCACGCCTCGAACTCCGGCGCCGGGCGCAGGCCGAGGCTCTGGCGGGCGTAGAGGGCGTCGTGGAAGGAGGTGGTCTGGTAGTTGAGCATCACGTCGTCGGAGCCGGGGATGCCCATGATGAAGTTGATCCCGGCCACGCCCAGCAGGGTCAGGAGCATGTCCATGTCGTCCTGGTCGGCTTCGGCGTGGTTGGTGTAGCAGATGTCGCAGCCCATGGGCACGCCCAGGAGCTTGCCGCAGAAGTGGTCTTCCAGGCCGGCGCGGATGATCTGCTTGCCGTTGTACAGGTATTCCGGGCCGATGAAGCCGACCACGGTGTTCACCAGGAACGGCTTGAAGTGCCGGGCCACGGCGTAGGCGCGGGTTTCGCAGGTCTGCTGGTCGACGCCGTGGTGGGCGTTGGCGGACAGCGCGCTGCCCTGGCCGGTCTCGAAGTACATGAGGTTGTCGCCCAGGCTGCCGCGTTTCAGCGACAGCCCCGCCTCGTAGCCTTCCCTGAGGATCGCCAGGTTGACGCCGAAGCTGGCGTTGGCCGCCTCGGTGCCGGCGATGGACTGGAACACCAGGTCCAGCGGCGCGCCGCGGTTGATCGCCTCGATGGAGCTGGTGACGTGGGTGAGCACGCAGGACTGGGTGGGAATCTCGTAGCGCTGGATGATCGCGTCGAGCATCTCCAGCAGGGTGCAGATGGATTGCAGGCTGTCGGTGGCCGGGTTGATCCCGAGCATGGCGTCGCCGTTGCCGTAGAGCAGGCCGTCGAGGACGCTGGCGGCGATCCCGGCGGGATCGTCGGTGGGGTGGTTCGGCTGCAGCCGGGTGGACAGCCGCCCGCGCAGCCCCTGGGTATTGCGGAAGCGGGTGACCACGCGGATTTTCTGCGCCACCAGCACCAGGTCCTGCACGCGCATGAGCTTCGACACCGCCGCCGCCATTTCCGGCGTCAGGCCCGGCGCCAGGGCGCGCAGGCTGGCCTCGTCGGCGGCGTCGCCGAGCAGCCAGTCGCGGAAGTCACCCACCGTCAGGTGGCTGACCGGGGCGAAGGCGGCGCGGTCGTGGCCGTCGATGATCAGCCGGGTGACCTCGTCGGTTTCGTAGGGCACCAGCGCCTCGTCGAGGAAGCGCTTGAGCGGCACCTCGGCCAGGGCCATCTGCGCTGCCACGCGCTCGGCGTCGCTGGCTGCGGCGATGCCGGCCAGGCAGTCGCCGGAGCGCGCCGGGCTGGCCTTGGCCATGAGTTCCTTGAGGCTGTCGAAGCGCCAGGTCTGGCCAGCGACGCTGTGGGCGTATCCGGGCATGCGAACTCCTTGCTACTCGAAGCGCCGGGCCTCGCGACCCGGCGCGGGTGGATCAGCCTTCGCTGGCGAAGCTGGCCGGCACGCCACGGCGGGCGGCGATCACCAGGTTGCAGCAGATGAAACCGGCGAGCATCAGCACCAGGAATACCACGGCGATGACCTGGTTGTACCACAGCATGGCAGCCAGGCAGACCACCGCCAGGCCCAGGGCGATGCCCGGCACCAGCGGGTAGCCGGGGGCGCGGAAGCTGCGCTCCAGGTCCGGCTCGCGGCGGCGCAGGCGGAACAGGCTGAGCATGCTCATGATGTACATGACGATGGCGCCGAACACGCTCATGGTGATCATCGCGGCGGTCAGGGTCATGCCCTGCAGGCTGATCAGGTTGTCGCTGAAGATCGCCGCGATGCCCACCACGCCGCCGGCGAGGATCGCCCGGTGCGGGGTCTGGAAGCGCGACAGCTTCGCAAGGCTTGCAGGCAGGAAACCGGCGCGGGCGAGGGCGAAGAACTGCCGCGAGTAGCCGAGGATGATGCCGTGGAAGCTGGCCACCAGGCCGAACAGGCCGATCCACACCAGCATGTGCATCCAGGTCGAGTTGTTGCCGACCACGGCTTTCATTGCCTGCGGCAGCGGGTCGTTGATGTTCGACAGGGTGCGCCAGTCACCGACGCCGCCGGCGAAGATCATCACGCCGATGGCCAGGGTCACCAGGGTCAGGATGCCGGCGATGTAGGCGCGCGGGATGGTGCGTTTCGGGTCCTTGGCTTCCTCGGCGGCCATGGCCGCGCCCTCGATGGCGAGGAAGAACCAGATGGCGAAGGGGATCGCCGCGAACATGCCGCCGATGGCCGCGCCGCTGAACTCGCTGGAGCCGGCCCAGCCGTTGAGCACGAAGTTGCTGAAGCTGAAACCCGGCGCCACCACGCCCATGAACACCAGCAGCTCGGCCACCGCGAGCACGGTGACCACCAGCTCGAAGGTGGCGGCGATGCTCACGCCGAGGATGTTCAGGGTCATGAAGATGAAGTAGGCGCCGGTGGCCGCCCATTTCGGGTCGAGCGCCGGGAACTGCACGTTGAGGTAGGCGCCGATGGCCATGGCGATGGCCGGCGGGGCGAAGACGAACTCGATCAGGGTGGCGATGCCGGCGATGGTCGCGCCGGTCTTGCCGAAGGCCCGCAGGCTGTAGGCGAAGGGCCCGCCGGCGTGGGGGATGGCGGTGGTCAGCTCGGTGTAGCTGAAGATGAAGCAGGTGTACATCAGCGCCACCATCAGGGTGGTCACCAGGAAGCCCAGGGTGCCGGCGGTGCCCCAGCCATAGCTCCAGCCGAAGTATTCGCCGGAAATCACCAGGCCCACGGCGAGGCCCCAGAGGTGCAAGGTTCCCAGCGTCGGTTTTAGTTGTGATGCGCTCATTGCGGACTCCTCTGCCCCTCGGGGCGTGGACGGGTTGCCAGGCTTCGATGGTAGCCACGCGAGGCCGCCGAGACTTGACCCTGGAGCCCGGCGTGCGGGCTTTGCGGTCAAGTTGCAACAGGGTGTTACCCATCGCCCCAGGATGGGCCGGGGCTGCACGCAAATGTTGCGCGGCCGCGCGTAGAAAACGCACTGGGCCGCGCCCGGCGCGGCTTGCGGGGCGGGGCATGGGATTTGCTTCGTTTTTATCGGATAAGCGATCAATAACGAGCGTGCCCCATGACCCCGTCCCTGTTCTCCGCCGCCCTCGCGCCCTCGGCCAGCAACCGTGGCGTGCTGTCCGCCGCCGCCAGCGGCCTGGACGGCTTCATCACCGCCCAGGGCGGCGACATCGACCGGGTCTTCGGCCGCGCCGGTATCGACCCCGAACAGTTGCGCCACCCGACCCTGAGCCTGGCCCTGACCAACTACTGCCAGGTGTTGGAGGAGGCGGCGCGGCAGTCCGGCTGCGACAACTTCGGCCTGCGCTACGGCCAGCAGTTCCAGCCCCGCGCCCTCGGCCTGCTGGGCTACGTCGGGCTGTGCTCGGAAACCCTGGAAGACGCCCTGCGCAACTTCGCCCAGGCCTTCCCCTATCACCAGCACAGCACCCTGATCCGCCTGGTGGATTGCGGCGAGTGCCTGCGCTTCGACTACCAGGTGCAGCACGGCGCCATCCTCGACCGCCGGCAGGACGCCGAGCTGACCATGGGCATGGCGCTGAACCTGCTGCGCCACGTCCTCGGCGAGCAGTGGACGCCGCGCGCGGTGGGCTTCGAGCACGCGCGCCCGGCGGACTGGCAGGAGCACGCGCAGGTGTTCGGCGCGCCGGTGCATTTCCAGCGCGGCTGCAACTCGCTGCTGGTGCCCAAGAGCGACGTGCGCGGGCGGCTGATGCCCGAGCGCGACGCCAACCTGCTGTTCCTGGTGCAGGACGTGATCCGCCGCCTGGGCGAGCAGGGCAACGCCCCGGACCTGCTGGAGGACGCCGGCACCCAGATCCGCCTGGCGCTGAGCGAGGGCGAGCCGGTACTGGAACTGATCGCCGAACGCCTGGAACTGACCACCGCCGGCCTGCAACGGCGCCTGCGCGACGCCGGCCTGAGCTTCAGCCAATTGGTGGAAAATACCCGCCGCGAACTGGCGTTGCATTACCTGCGCCAGCGCCAGCGGCCGATCTCCGAGTTGGCGCCGCTGCTCGGCTACTCGGAAACCAGCGCCTTCTCCCGCGCCTTCCGCCGCTGGTTCGGGGTGAGCCCGCGGCAGTGGCGCAGCGACGAGGGCTGAACCGCGCTCGGGGTGAAGGTTTAGCCTGCGTCCGTATTGGTCGATAGGCGGATCGAGCAGATCAGCGCCGCAGCGAACAGGATGAAAATCGTTCCGCCCAGCCGGTTCAACAGGGTGAACCACTGGCTGCCGGCGAGCTTCTTCGTGGCTGCTTCCGCCGCGATGGCGTAGCCGCAGTGAATCAGGAACACCAGCACACAGAAGGTCGTCGCCAGCAGAGTGAACTGGCCGATGAAGGGCGCGTCCTCCTCGAGAAACTGCGGGAACAGGGCCATGAAAAAGATGATCGGCTTCGGGTTGAGCAGCGAGACCAGGGCGCCCTGGCCGAACAGTTTCAGTACGCCGGGATGAGCGCTGTCAGGCGCGAGATTCGCGCTGTCCAGTTTCGGTCCGGTTCGGATCAGCTTGATGCCGAGATGGATCAGGTACAGGGCGCCGGCCAGACGCACGGCGTTCATCATCACCAGCGAACTGGACACCAGGATGCCCACGCTGGTCGCCGCTACCAGGGCAACTGCGCCCATGCCGAGGGTTACGCCGAGAATGCCGGGAAGCGCCTGTCGAAAGCTGTAGGCCAGGGTATTGCTCAGGGTGAGTAGCACTCCGGGGCCCGGGCTGGCGATGGTCAACGCGGAAATGGCGATATACAGAAGATACGGGCTCATGTTTCACCTGAAGTTGCAAAGGTAGCGGCCGCGCCGCTACCTGCATCCTTGCTGTCGTCAGCCTTTATGTTTCAGGGCGCGATAGGGCTGGTTTGCAAAGCGCTCGCTTTCCACCAATAGATCGCCGTCGTTTTCCGCGACTTGCAGGTGGAATCGCGTCGGTCCCGCGTAGTTGAAGTGATCGCGGGGAATTTCGAGGGCATGGGCGCGCTTCTTGTCATAGCGGCTGGTTTCGCAGAAGAAGCGCATGACGAAAGCCGCGCGCCTTTCCAGCGGGCCGCTGTTCAACATGATGCTCCGGTGTATGACGTTCTTGTCGAATATCAGTGCGTCGCCAACTTCGAACCTGTCTTCTACCGAGAAGTGGCCCAGCAGGTCTTTCATGACGCCATCATTGAGCGGTCCGTCGCGGAGTTGGACAAAATACTCCGTGGTTGTTTCTTCGCCTGCCTGTATCCGCGCGGACAGCAGATCGAATATGGCGGGGTCGACATGGCTGTACATGAAGTTTCCAGAAACCATGTTTTTCGGCACATAGGCCATTCCTCCCCGTTGACCCTGCGGGTCGATCTCGACCAGGGGCGCCCAGATGGTGCAGCCGTAGTCTTCCGCTCGATGATAGCCAAAGCTTTGAGTGCCTATGTGCCAGGGAAAACCCTTGTTCAGGTTGCGCTCCAGTTCGAATGACAGAGCCTGGGCGAAGAACATGTTTCTGTTGGTCAGCTGTCGCATGACCTTCTTGAAGTTATGGTTCTGAATGGCGCTCGATATAACCGGGTCGTCTTCATACATATCGAACGCCAGTCGACTGAAACCGCTCTGGTACTTGTCGGTGGGTGTATCGATGCGGTCATCGATGGTTGCCTGCAGGTAGGATATGAACTCGCTCTTGTAGAAGTTCTTGAGAAGAAGGAAACCTTTGTTGGTGAAGTCTTCGGCTTGATCTTTGGTGACGAAGAAATCTGGGTTGATCATCGGTTATTCCTTTCAGGTCGATAATTTGCACGGATGGCCTGCGCTTGAAACGCTTCGAATACCGGCGCTGTCAGAGTGCTATTGGTTCTATTGATTTTCTCCGGATGTTTGAAAGCGCCGTTTTTTGCCGGGGCAAAACAACCCTGCATCGCCAAGTTGATTTGAACAAGAGGGTGGGTTGTCAGGCGTGGAGGCGCGGAAGTAGGAAAATATCCGTTAGTGATTTGCGGATAAGTTTTTGGGGATGGTGGATTTTTTTCGTGGGGGATCCGACCGGGCAGGAGGGCTGAACGTCCATCGGGATCAAGGCGATGACGGGCTTGAAATATGCTGTAACCGTCACCCGGCGGGCGTTCCGGCGGCGCCAGTGGCTAGCCGGTGATTGACTTGACCATGCAAGGCCCCGGCTGTGGCGGGGCGATTTGCGCGGGGCTGAAATGCAGAAACCAGGGCAGGGCCCTGGTTTCTGGTGTGGCACGTTGCAATCTATCGTCCGAGGTATTTTTCAGTCTCTGATGATGGATGCATCGTTCAGTGCATGTGGCGTTTCCTGAGTGGCGCTTACCTGCTTGCCTGTCAGAAGAAGCCCAGCGGGTTGATGTCGTAGCTCACCAGCAGGTTCTTGGTCTGTTGGTAGTGGTCGAGCATCATCTTGTGGGTCTCGCGACCCACTCCGGATTTCTTGTAGCCGCCGAAGGCGGCGTGCGCCGGGTACAGGTGGTAGCAGTTGGTCCAGACGCGGCCGGCCTTGATGCCTCGACCCATGCGGTAGGCGCGGTTGATGTCGCGGGTCCACACGCCAGCGCCCAGGCCGTACTCGGTGTCGTTGGCGATGGCCAGGGCCTCGGCTTCATCCTTGAAGGTGGTGACGCCCACCACCGGGCCGAAGATTTCCTCCTGGAACACGCGCATCTTGTTGCTGCCCTTGAGCAGGGTCGGCTGGATGTAATAGCCGGTGGACAGGCTGCCTTCGAGTTTCTCCACCTGGCCGCCGGCCAGCAGCTCGGCGCCTTCCTTCTGGGCGATGTCGAGGTAGGAGAGGATCTTGTCGAACTGCTGCTGCGAGGCCTGGGCGCCGACCATGGTGTCGGTGTCCAGCGGGTCGCCGCGCTTGATCGCCTTGACCTTCTTCATCACCACTTCCATGAACTGCGGGTAGATGGATTCCTGCACCAGCGCGCGCGACGGGCAGGTGCACACCTCGCCCTGGTTGAAGAAGGCCAGCACCAGGCCCTCGGCGGCCTTCTCGATGAAGGTCGGCTCGGCCTGCATGATGTCTTCGAAGTAGATGTTCGGGCTCTTGCCGCCCAGCTCCACGGTGCTCGGGATGATGTTCTTCGCCGCGCATTCGAGAATGTGCGAGCCCACCGGGGTGGAGCCGGTGAAGGCGATCTTGGCGATGCGCTTGCTGGTGGCCAGCGCCTCGCCGGCCTCCTTGCCGAAGCCCTGCACCACGTTGAGCACGCCCGGCGGCAGCAGGTCGCCGATGACTTCCATCAGCACGCAGATGCCCAGTGGCGTCTGTTCGGCCGGCTTGAGCACCACGCAGTTGCCGGCGGCCAGGGCCGGGGCGAGTTTCCAGGCGGCCATCAGCAGCGGGAAGTTCCACGGGATGATCTGCCCGACCACGCCCAGCGGTTCGTGGATGTGGTAGGCCACGGTGGTGTCGTTGATTTCGGCGGCGGCGCCTTCCTGGGCGCGGATGCAGCCGGCGAAGTAACGGAAGTGGTCGGCGGCCAGCGGGATGTCGGCGTTGAGGGTTTCGCGCACCGGCTTGCCGTTGTCCCAGGTCTCGGTCACGGCCAGCAGTTCCAGGTTCTGTTCGATGCGGTCGGCGATCTTCAGCAGGATCAGCGAGCGTTCCTGCACCGAGGTGCGGCCCCAGGCGTCGGCGGCCGCGTGGGCGGCGTCGAGGGCCTTGTCGATGTCGGCGGCGTCGGAGCGGGGGAATTCGGCGATCGGCTGGCCGTTCACCGGCGAGGTGTTGACGAAGTACTGGCCGTTGACCGGAGGAACGAACTCGCCACCGATGTAGTTGCCATAGCGGGACTTGAAGGAAACGACAGCGCCTTGGCTACCGGGTTGGGCGTAACGCATGGTTGATCTCCTGGCTCTTGTGCTTGTTGGGGAGGACGCGTTGTGGTCTGACAAGCGTAGAGCAAGGGCCGGGCCATGCCAGGGCGAGCCGCGCCGTTGCTGGGCCGGCGGTCGGTTGATGGCGTCGCGCCGACAGGCGGTGTGGCAGCGCCGGGACAGTGCCGGGTGACACTTTGTACCGCTTCCGGAACAGTCGCTGACCGCCAGGTCACGCGGCCATTGCATTGCTCCGCGGCCTGGACGATGCTGCGGGAACGGTCGCCCCGGGACTGCCTGCCGTCCCTTCCGTGGAGAACCACAACAATGAGTGCGAACGCCATGAGTCGCCACGCCCGCCAGGTCATGACTGTGGCCCGCGGGCAGCAACCCGCCAGCGGTCCCGCGGCCGATCCGTCGATCGCCCGCTCCTGGCTGCGTTGCCTGGAGGAACACCATCTCGACCCGGCGCAGACCCTGCCGCCGACGGTGCTGGAGCACGCGCGCATGCTCGAGCGTCGCGAGGGCCTGCAGCAGGTGCTGGAGATCGCCAGCGGCGAGATGACCAGCCTGCACCAGCAGCTCGCCGGCGCCGGCCAGGCGGTGCTGCTCACCGACGCGCGCGGGGTGATCCTCAACCGCGTCTGCGCCGAGGCCGAGCGTGGCGCCTTCGAGCAGGCCGGGTTGTGGCTCGGCGCCGACTGGAGCGAGGCCCGCGAGGGCACCAACGGTATCGGCACCTGCCTGATCGAACGCCAGGCGTTGACCATCCACCGCGACGAACACTTCCGCAGCCTGCACACCGGGCTGACCTGCTCGGCCAGCCCGGTGTTCGACCCCCACGGCGAACTGCTGGCGGTGCTCGACGTGTCCTCGGCGCGCAGTGACCTGTCGCGGCAGAGCCAGTTCCACACCATGGCCCTGGTCAATCTCTCGGCGAAGCTGATCGAGGGCTGCTATTTCCTGCGCCGCTACGAGGGCCAGTGGCTGCTGCGCTTCCACTTGCAGGCGGAGTACGTCGGGCTGTTCAGCGAGGGCCTGCTGGCCTTCGACGGCGCCGGGCGCATCCTCGCTGCCAACCAGGGCGCGCTGAATTTGCTCGACCGCCCGCGCGACGGCTTGCTCGGACGCTCGGTGGAAGAGTGCTTCGAGGTGCGCCTGGACGACCTGCTCGGCCGCGCCAGCGACCAGGGCGGCCTCAGCTGGCCGCTGCGCAGCCACGCCGGGCGC
>NZ_JARJLT010000263.1 GCF_029335315.1 Pseudomonas citronellolis | reverse complement strand
TGAAATACACCTTGCGCACCGGCGTGAGGTTTTCCCAGGTACCCTTGAAGCCCGCCGCCACCACGAAGGAATCCCCCGGGCCGAAGATCTTCGCCACGCCCTCGGCGTCGGTCAGGCGCACCTGGCCGTCGAGGATGTGGCACAGCTCGTCGTAGTCGCATTCGCAGCGCTCCAGGTGCACGCCGGCCTCCCAGATGCCGGCGATGGCGCTCTTCTGTTCATTGGCGAAGTGCCGCCAGCTGCGGCTCTGGTAGGGCGCGTCGACGATGGCCGGGTCGTTGATCTCGCGTTCCTGGGGGGCGAGCGCCGGGTTGGCGAAGTCGATGACGTGGCGGGGCAGGGCAGTGGGCATGGAGGTCTCCGGTCAGGAATCGAAACCGATGCCGAAGGCATCGAAGGTCTTGAGCAACAGGTCGCGGTGGCCGTCGCGGTCCTCGCGGGCGAGGGAGCGCTGGGCCAGTTTCACGCCGACGAAGCGCAGCGGCTCGGGCGGGAAGCGGAAGGGTTTCTGCGAGGTCATGCGCAGGGCGGTGCGTTCGGTGCGTTCGCCGGCCAGCTGGTCGAGCATGTTCTGCGCGGCGAAGCGGCTGGCCGACACGCCCTGGCCGGTGAAGCCCAGGGCGTAGGCGACGCGCCCGCCGACCTCGCAGCCGGTGAACAGGGTGGTGCGCGCCGAGGTGTCGATGACCCCGCCCCAGGCGTGGCTGAAGGACACCCCGCCGAGGACCGGGAAGGTTTCCTGGAACTGCTCGGCGAGGCGCTCGAAGCTGGCCGGGCGCTGGGTCAGGGCCTCGTCGCGGCGGCCGCCGAAGTGGTAGATGGCGTCGTAGCCGCCCCAGAGGATGCGGTTGTCGGCGGTCTTGCGCAGGTAGTGGAACTGGTTGCCGGCGTCGGCGATGCCGTAGCGCCCGCGCCAGCCGATGGCGGCCAGTTGCACGTCGCTCAGCGGCTCGGTGACCAGCGCGTAGTCGTACACCGGGATCACGCTGGAGGCCAGGTGGCCGAGCAGCGGCGCGGCGATGTTGGTGGCCAGGGCGACCTGCCCGGCTTCCACCTCGCCGGCGGCGGTGCGCAGGATCAGCCGTTCGCCGCGCTGGTGCAGCTCGCGCACCGGGGTGTCCTCGAACAGCGCCACGCCCTGTTCCAGGCACACGCGGCGCAGCTCGGCGACCATCTTCGCCGGGTTGAGCAGGGCGTAGTTGGGCTCGAACAGGCCGGCGACGTATTGCCGCGAATCCAGGCGGCCGGCCAGCTCGGCACCTTCCAGCCATTCGCAGTCGATGCCGAAACGGGCATAGTTGCGCTGCATCGCGCGCAGGCCTTCGACCTGCCACGGCTGGCTGGCGAGGTTCAGCTTGCCTTCGCGCTCGAACTCCACCTGCATGCCGAAGCGGGTCAGGTCGGCGGCCAGCTCGTCGAGGTTCTGCCGGCCCAGGCGCACCAGTTGCTCGGCCTCCTCGGGCCAGCGCTTGAGGGCGTTGGATACGCCGTGGGAAATGCTCGGCGCGCAGAAGCCGCCGTTGCGCCCGCTGGCCTCGCCGCCGCAGCGCCGCGCCTCCAGCACCGCGACGCTGGCGCCCGGCCAGCGCTGGGTGGCGAGCAGGGCGGTCCACAGCCCGGTGAAGCCGCCGCCGACCACCACCAGGTCGAAGCGCTGCTGGCCGGCCAGGGGCGCGGCGGGCGC
>NZ_JARJLT010000262.1 GCF_029335315.1 Pseudomonas citronellolis | reverse complement strand
GCTCTTACAGCGCGACTAACTCAGAAGGTCATCTCTTTGACGTCGTCCGGCACGACCAGGCGCCCGGCGGTCTTCTCGACGATTTCCTCGACGCTCACCCCCGGCGCGGTCTCGCGCAGGATGAAGGCGCCGTCCTCGATCTCCAGGTAGGCCAGGTCGGTGAGCACCTTGCGGATGCAGCCGGCACCGGTCAGCGGCAGGCTGCAGCGGTCGAGCAGCTTGGACTCGCCGTCCTTGGAGGCGTGGGTCATGGTGACGATGATGTTGTCGGCGCCGGCCACCAGGTCCATCGCGCCGCCCATGCCTTTCACCAGCTTGCCGGGGATCATCCAGGAGGCGATGTTGCCCTGCACGTCCACCTCGAAGGCGCCGAGCACGGTGAGGTCGACGTGGCCGCCGCGGATCATCGCGAAGGACTCGGCGGAGGAGAAGATCGACGCGCCCTTCACGGCGGTCACGGTCTGCTTGCCGGCGTTGATCATGTCGGCGTCCAGGGTTTCCTCGGTGGGGAAGGCGCCCATGCCGAGCAGGCCGTTCTCCGACTGCAGCATCACTTCCATGCCCTCGGGCACGAAGTTGGCCACCAGGGTCGGGATGCCGATGCCGAGGTTGACGTAGTAGCCGTCCTTGAGTTCGCGCGCGACGCGCTGGGCCATCTGTTCGCGGGTCAGTGCCATGGTCTTGTCTCTCTTGTCCGGTGGGCTCAGGAACGCACGGTGCGCTTTTCGATGCGCTTCTCGAAGGTTCCCTGGATGATGCGGTCGACGTAGATGCCGGGGGTGTGGATCTGCGCCGGGTCCAGCTCGCCGGGCGCCACGATTTCCTCGACCTCGACCACGGTGATGCGCCCCGCGGTGGCCACTACCGGGTTGAAGTTCTGCGCGGTGTGGCGGTAGATGACGTTGCCGTAGTGGTCGGCCTTCCAGCCCTTGACGATGGCGAAGTCGCCGGTGATGGCCTGCTCCATGATGTACGGGCGGCCATTGAACTCGCGCACTTCCTTGCCTTCGGCGACCGGCGTGCCGTAGCCGGTGGCGGTGAAGAAGGCCGGGATGCCGGCGCCGCCGGCGCGGAGTTTCTCGGCCAGGGTGCCTTGCGGGGTGAGTTCCACTTCGAGCTCGCCGGACAGCAGCTGGCGCTCGAACAGTTCGTTCTCGCCGACGTAGGAGGCGATCATCTTGCGGATCTGCCGCTCCTCCAGCAGCACGCCGAGGCCGAAGCCGTCGACGCCGCAGTTGTTCGACACCACCGTCAGGCCCTTCACGCCCAGGCGGCGGATTTCGGCGATGAGGTTCTCGGGGATACCACACAGGCCGAAGCCGCCCGCCAGTACCGTCATGCCGTCGGTGAGCCCGGCCAGGGCTTCCGCGTAACTGCCAACCCGCTTGTCGAGTCCTGCCATCTTGCGCCTCTCTTATCGTTAGGGTTTCCGACTGGTCGGTCGGAGAGCGTCTGCAGCTTCACCGCTGGGGACTGATTTGTTAAGTTTGTTTTTCCGATCGATTAATTGGCTTTCCAAATCAATGACCGTCAAGCAACTGCGCGCCTTCCTCGCCGTGGCGCAGAGCCTCAGCTTCGCCCAGGCCGGCGAACGCCTGCACCTGTCGCAGCCGGCCTTGAGCCTGGCGATCAAGAACCTGGAAGAGTCCCTCGGCGGGCAACTGCTGGTGCGCACTACGCGCAGCGTCGCGCTAACTCCCGAGGGCGAGACCCTGCTGCCGATCGCCCGGCGCCTGCTGGCCGACTGGGACAACGCCGAGGAGCTGCTGCGCCAGCACTTCACCCTGCAGCTGGGCAAGGTTTCCATCGCCGCCATGCCTTCCTTCGCCGGCAACCTGCTGCCGGCCGCGCTCATGGCCTTCCGCCGGCGCTACCCGAAGGTCAACGTGGCGGTGCATGACGTGATCAACGAACAGGTGCTGGAAATGGTGCGCAACCATCGCGTCGAACTGGGTATCGCCTTCGAGCCGGAGAGCCTCGACGGCCTGAGTTTCCAGCCGTTCTACAGCGACCGCTTCGTCGCCGTGCTGCCGGCCGGCTCGCCGCTGGCCGGGCAGCGCCGGCTGAGCTGGGCGCAATTGCTGCAGCAACCCTTCATCACCCTGCAGCGGCCCTCGGCGGTGCGCCTGCTGTTGGAGGATAGCGTGGCGGCCAGCCACGGCAAGCTGGCGGTGGCCTTCGAGAGCCACCAACTGGTGACGGTGGGGCGCATGGTCGCCCAGGGGCTGGGAGTGAGCGCGGTGCCCAGGCTCTGCGTGCAACAGATGGAGGAGTTGGGCGCGCGCTGCGTGGACCTCTACGACCCCACGGTGGAGCGGCGCGTGGGGCTGTTCAGCCTGGCCGAACACAAGCTTTCCAGCGCGGCGCAGGCGCTGAGCGACGTGCTCTTGCAGATAGCCGACTGGCCGAGATTGCAGCGCGAAGGCTACGGGGGGGAAGCGGCGGACTGACGAAGGTCCGCGCGGCGCGGGCGGCGCGAGCGCGCCACCCGTTGCGCTGGGATGCTCAGATGTCGCTGCACATCTCGGTCTGGCGCAGGTACTCGAGCACGTGGACCTGGCCCTTGGAGTCGGCGTAGGTCATTTTCGCCGGGGCGACCTCGCAGCGGTCGTTGGCTTGCTCGATGCTGATGACCTTGGCCACGTCGAGCTTCATCCCGTAGTGGTAGACGACGGTATTGGCGTCGGCGGCGCTGGCGGCCAGGGCGACGCCCATCAGGGGGATGGCGAACAGGCCGAGCAGGCTGCGTTTCAGGGTGGATTTCATGGTGGGATTCTCCGGTTTCCGGCGTGCTGGCCATTTGGCCTTGCCGTGCATTCAATCTAGTTGAACGGCCGTCGCGGACACAGAGGCAATGCGACAAGGGATTAGTGCATATCGCGTAACAATGAGCCCTTGCCAAACGCCGGCTTTGTGCCATCGGGCTGCCGGAACGGCATAAAGTACGCCGCGATTGGCAGGATCCGAACGCTCGAACGCTTTGCGGCCAGCGTGTGGCGCGCCCACAATGGCAAGCCCGCTCGTCGCCAGGAATACCCCATGAAACGCGTGGCCATGCTGCTGTTCCCCGGTGTGCAGGCGCTGGACGTCGCCGGCCCGCTGGACGCCTTCGCCGAGGCCAACGCCTTCGTCGCGCCCGGCGCGGGCTACGAGGTGCTGACCGTGGCCGAACGCGTCTACCCGATCCCTGCCTCCAACGGCCAGCTGCTCGGCGCCGGTTTCGCGCTGGAGGACGAGGTCGGCGAGCTCGATATCCTGCTGGTGCCGGGCGGCCCGCGACTGCCCGTCGAGACACCCTCCAGCGCCCTCCTCGGCTGGTTGCGCCAGGCCTGCGCGCGGGCGCCGCGCTACGGCTCGATCTGCACCGGGGCCTTCCTCCTCGGCCACGCCGGCCTGCTCGACGGCAAGCGCGCCACCACCCACTGGAGCGACGCCGCGCGACTGGCGCAGCTGTTCCCGCAGGCGCGGGTGGAGCCCGACAGCATCCATGTGCGCGACGGCGCGCTGGTCACCTCGGCCGGGGTCACGGCGGGCATCGACCTGGCTCTTGCGCTGATCGCCGAGGACCACGGCGCCGGCGTCGCCCTGAGCGTGGCCAAACGCCTGCTGGTGGTGGCCCAGCGCCAGGGCGGGCAGTCGCAGTTCAGTCCTTACCTGCAGGCGCCGGCCGCCGGCGACTCGGCCATCGCGCGGGTGCAGCGGCATGTGCAGGAACACCTTGGCGAAGCGCTGTCGGTGGCGGAGCTGGCGGCGGTGGCGCGCATGAGCGAACGCACCTTCGCCCGCGCCTTCGTCCGCGAGGCCGGCATCACCCCGGCGGAATTCGTCCAGCGCGCCCGCCTGGACGCGGCGCGCGGCCTGCTGGAAAGCGGCGACCTGGCCTTGAAGGCGGTGGCCTGGCGCTGCGGCTTCGGCAGCGCAGCGCGGATGCGCCTGGTGTTCGCGCAGCGTCTTGGGGTGACGCCGACGGAGTATCGCGCGCGGTTCAGGGCATAGCGCCGGGCGCCAAAGCGTAGGAGCGCGCCATGCGCGCGAATCGCGGGCATGGCCCGCTCCTACGAGAGCGGCGACGTGCCCGCTACAGGCTGCGGGCGATCACCAGGCGCTGCACGTCGCTGGTGCCTTCGTAGATCTGGCACACCCGTACGTCGCGGTAGATGCGCTCCACCGGGAAGTCCTGCAGGTAGCCGTAGCCGCCCAGGGTCTGGATCGCCGCCGAGCACACCCGTTCGGCCATCTCCGAGGCGAACAGCTTGGCCATCGAGGCTTCGGTCAGGCACGGCAGGCCGGCTTCGCGCAGGCTGGCGGCGTGGTGCACCATCTGCCGCGCCACGGCGATCTCGGTGGCCATGTCGCTGAGGCGGAAGGCCACCGCCTGGTGCTGGATGATCGGCTTGCCGAAGGTTTCCCGCTCGTGGGCGTAGTCGCGGGCGTACTCGAAGGCCGCGCGGGCCATGCCCACCGCCTGGGAGGCGATGCCGATGCGCCCGCCCTCCAGGTTGGCCAGGGCGATGGCGTAGCCCTGGCCCTCCTCGCCCAGGCGGTAGCTGGCCGGGATGCGCAGGTCGTCGAAGGCGATCTGGCAGGTGTCCGAGGCGTGCTGGCCGAGCTTGTCTTCCACCCGCACCACGCGGTAGCCGGGGTTGTCGGTGGGCACGATGAAGGCGCTGATGCCCTTCTTGCCGGCCGCAGGATCGGTCACCGCGAAGACGATCACCAGCCCGGCGTGGCTGCCGGAGGTGATGAACTGCTTGCTGCCGTTCAGCACGTAGTGGTCGCCGTCGCGGCGCGCGCGGGTCTTCAGGAAGCTGGCGTCGGAGCCGGCCTGGGGTTCGGTGAGGGCGAAGGCGCCGATCATCTCGCCACGGGCCAGGGGCACCAGGAACCGGCGCTTCTGCTCGTCGCTGCCGAACTTGGCGATGGGCATGCAGCCCACCGAGTTGTGCACGCTCATGATGGTCGAGCAGGCGCCGTCGCCGGCGGCGATCTCTTCCAGGGCCATGGCGTAGGCCAGGTGGCCGGTCTGCGCGCCGCCCCACTCCTCCGCCACCAGCATACCGAGGAAGCCGAGGTTGGCCATTTCCTTCAGCGCCTCGGCGGGGAAGCGGTGTTCGCGGTCCCACTCGGCGGCGAAGGGTTTCAGCCGCTCCTGGGCGAACTGGCGGGCGACGTCGCGGATCTGCAGTGCTTCTTCGCTGGGAATCATGCTGCGCTCCTCACAGGCGTTCGACGGCGATGGCCGTGGCTTCGCCGCCACCGATGCACACCGAAGCGATGCCGCGCTTCAGGTCGTACTGCTGCAGCGCCGACAGCAGGGTCACCAGGATGCGCGCCGCCGAGGCGCCGATCGGGTGGCCCAGGGCGCAGGCGCCGCCGTGGACGTTGAGCTTGGCGTGGGGGATGTCCAGCTCGCGCATGGCGGCCATGGCCACCACGGCGAAGGCTTCGTTGATCTCGAACAGGTCGACCTCGCCCAGGCTCCAGCCGCTGCGCTGCAGCAGGCGCTGGATCGAGCCCACCGGCGCGGTGGGGAACAGGTTCGGCGCGGCGGCGTAGGAGGCGTGCGCGCGGATCGCCGCCAGCGGCGCCAGGCCGCGCTTCTCGGCCTCGGACAGGCGCATCAGGACCAGCGCGGCGGCGCCGTCGGAGATGGAGCTGGAGTTGGCCGCGGTAACGGTGCCGCCGTCGCGGAACGCCGGTTTCAGGGTCGGGATCTTGTCCGGGCGGGCCTTCGGCGGCTGCTCGTCCTGGCCGATCTCGCGGGTTTCCTTGCCGGCCTTGACCGTCACCGGGACGATCTCGGCGGCGAAGCGGCCGTCGGCCATGGCCTGCTGCGCGCGGGTCAGCGAGGCGATGGCGTAGGCGTCCTGCTGCTCGCGGGTGAAGCCGTAGCTCTGCGCGCAGTCCTCGGCGAAGGTGCCCATCAGCCGGCCCTTGTCGTAGGCGTCTTCGAGGCCGTCGAGGAACATGTGGTCGAGCACCCTGCCGTGGCCCATGCGATAGCCGCTGCGAGCGCGCTCCAGCAGGTAGGGAGCGTTGGACATGCTTTCCATGCCGCCCGCCAGCACCACTCCGGCGCTGCCGGCCAGCAGCGCGTCGTGGCCCTGCATCACGGCCTTCATGCCCGAGCCGCACATCTTGTTGATGGTGGTGCAGGGTGTGCCGCGGTCCAGGCCGGCGCCGAGCACCGCCTGGCGCGCCGGGGCCTGGCCCTGGCCGGCGGCGAGCACGCAACCGAGGATGGCTTCGTCGACCTCGGTGGCGCCCAGCCGGGCGCGTTCGACCGCCGCGCGCACGGCGGCGGCGCCGAGGGTGGCGGCGTTGGTGTCCTTGAAGTCGCCGAGGAAGCCGCCCATGGCGGTGCGCACGGCGCTGACGATGACTACGGGATCGTTCATTGCTGTTCTCCTGTCACTTGGCGGCCATGCGGATGGCGCCGTCGAGGCGGATCACTTCGCCGTTGAGCATGCTGTTCTCGACGATGTGCCGGACCAGTGCAGCGAACTCGTCGGGACGACCCAGGCGCGGCGGGAACGGCACGCTGGCGCCGAGGGAATCGCGGACTTCCTGGGGCATGCCGGCCATCATCGGGGTCTCGAAGATGCCGGGGGCGATGGTCATCACGCGGATGCCGTGGCGCGCCAGTTCGCGGGCCACCGGCAGGGTCAGGCCGACCACCCCGGCCTTGGACGCGGCGTAGGCGGCCTGGCCGATCTGCCCGTCGAAGGCCGCCACCGAGGCGGTGTTGACGATGATCCCGCGCTCGCCGCCGGCGTCCGGCTCGTTGCGGCTCATGGCCTCGGCGGCCAGGCGCAGCATGTTGAAGCTGCCCACCAGGTTGATGTTGATCGCCCGGGCGAAGCTGTCCAGGCCGTGCGCGCCGTTGCGCCCGAGGACTTTCTCGGCCGGCGCCACGCCGGCGCAGTTGGCCAGCCCGTGCAGCGCGCCGAAGCTTTCCAAGGCGGCCTCGACGGCGGCGCGGCCATCGGCCTCGCGGGTCACGTCGGTGCGCACGAAGCGCGCGTTGGCCTCGCCCAGTTCCGCCACGCGGGCGGCGCCGGCCTCGGCGTTGACGTCGGCCAGCAGCACCCGGGCGCCGGCCTCCACCAGGGTCTTCGCGGTGGCCGCGCCGAGCCCGGAACCGCCGCCGGTGATGAGGAAAACCTTGTCCTTGATCTGCATGGAATCTCTCCGAATCAGTGCTGCGCGGCGGCGCGTTCGGCCGCCTCGCGTTGCCGCGCGATCTCCTGGTTGCGCAGGAGGAAGCGCTGGATCTTGCCGCTGGGGGTCTTCGGCAGTTCGTCGACGAACTCCACCTCGCGCGGGTAGCTGTGCGCCGACAGGCGCTTGCGCACGTATTGCTGCAGCTCCTCGGCCAGTTCGGGGCTGGGCTGGTGGCGCGGGCACAGCACCACGTAGGCCTTGACCACTTCGGTGCGCTCCGGGTCGGGCTTGCCGATCACCGCCGCTTCCATCACCGCCGGGTGCTCGATCAGCGCGCTCTCGACGTCGAAGGGGCCGACGCGGTAGCCCGAGGTGGTGATCAGGTCGTCGGAGCGGCCGACAAAGCTGATGCTGCCGTCGGGGTTCAGCTCGACGGTGTCGCCGCTCAGATAGTAGTCGCCGACGAAGGCCTTGGTTTCCATGCCCTGGTAGCCGGCGAACCACATCAGCGGCGAGCGCGTGCGGTCCATGGCGAGGATGCCGGGCTGGCCGGCGGGCAGTTCGCGGCCGTCGTCGTCCAGCACCACTACGCGGTGGCCGGGGATGGAGTAGCCGGCCGCGCCCAGGTGCACCGGGTGCGCCAGCGCATGGTGGTTGGCCAGGACCATGCCCAGCTCGGTCTGCCCGTAATGGTCGTGGATGGTCACCCCCAGGCCCTCGGCGAACCAGCGGATCACCTCCGGGGTCAGCGCCTCGCCGGCGCTGCTCACGGCGCGCAGGCGGCCCTTGATCTCACGCGCCACGTCCTCGCCGGAAGCCTTGAGCATGCGATACGCGGTGGGCGAGCCGGCCAGGTTGGTGATACCGAACTGGCGGATGATCCGGCAGGTGCTTTCCACCGTGAAGGCGCCTTCGTAGAAGGTGGTGGCGTGGCCCAGGGCCAGCGGGCCGGTGACGGCGTAGTAAAGGCCGTAGGCCCAGCCCGGGTCGGCGAGGTTCCAGAAGCGGTCCTCGGGGCGCAGGTCGACGGCGTCGCGGAGGTAGCCAGTGAACGCCAGGATCGCTTTCAACGGCACCGCCAGCGGCTTGGCCAGGCCGGTGGTGCCGGAAGTGAACATCAGCATGAAGGGGTCTTCGCCGCTGCGCGGCACCGGCGCGAATTCGGTGGAGCGGCCTTCCAGGGCCTGCCAGAAGTCCAGGTCGCCGGCCGGAACCGCCTGGCCGCCGCTGAGGGTGATGACCTGCGGCGCGTTGGGCACTTCGTCAAGCTTGGCGCGGTTGCCGCTGTCGGTGACCAGCACGCGGCTGCCGGCGATGCCCAGGCGGTGCTCGATGGCCTTGGGCCCGAAGGCGGTGAACAGCGGCTGGTAGACCGCGCCCAGGCGCCAGGTGCCGAGGATGGTGACCAGCAGTTCGGGGGTGCGCGGCAGCATGCCGGAAACCCGGTCGCCGGGGCGCACGCCGAGTTCGTGGAGCAGGTTGGCGAACTGCGCGGCCAGCGCCTGCAACTGGGCGAAGCTGTAGTCGGCGCGCTCGCCGTTGCGGCCTTCCCAGTACAGCGCCATGCGCCCGGGCTGGGCGTGGCGATCGCAGCATTCGACGCAGGCGTTGAGCGCGTCGAGGCTACCGGCGAGGGTGGCGCGGGCGGTGGCCGGGTAATCGAATTCGGCAGCGGCGGCGGCATAGGGGCGCATCGCGGAACTCCTGGCTTGTTCTTGTAGGGAGTACCGGGATGTTCGCGCCGGCGCGGCGCGGCGGCAATGTCGAAAGGGGGCGATATGGATGAGCGGATTGGACAGGCGGGCCCTGGTGAAACGGCGGATAACCGCGAACGGTTATCCGCCCTACGCGTGGATCAGCGCGGCTTGCGCAGGCCGGCGACGATTTCCAGCGAGCGCAGGCGCAGCGCGTGGTCGTAGATGTCGCTGGTGAACATGATCTCGTCCGCGCCGGTCTGCTCGACGAGGATTTCCAGGCGGCTGCGGACCTTTTCCGGGCCACCGATCACCGCCAGGCCGAAGAAGTTGCCCACCGCTTCCTGCTCGTGGGGCAGCCACAGGCCGGCCATGCGTTCCACCGGCGGTTTCTGCTTCAGGCTTTCGCCACGGATCAGCGCCAGCACGCGCTGGAACGCGGTGGTGGCGAGGTATTCGGCTTCCTCGTCGGTGGGCGCGGCGATCAGCGGCACACCGATCATCGCGTAGGGCTCGTCGAGGATCGCCGAGGGCTTGAAGTGCTGGCGGTAGATGCGCAGCGCGTCGTGCAGGTAGCGCGGCGCGAAGTGCGAGGCGAAGGCGTAGGGCAGGCCCTTCTCCGCCGCCAGGCGGGCGCTGAACAGGCTGGAGCCGAGCAGCCAGATCGGCACCCGCGTGCCCTCGCCGGGGATCGCCAGCAGGGTCTGCTGCGGGCGCCGCGGGCCGAGCAGCATTTCCAGTTCGGCGACCTGTTCTGGGAAGTCTTCGCCGTCACCGAGCATACGGTCGCGGCGCAGGGCGCGCATGGTCGCCTGGTCGGCGCCGGGGGCGCGGCCCAGGCCCAGGTCGATGCGCCCCGGGTAGAGGCTGGCGAGGGTGCCGAACTGCTCGGCGATCACCAGCGGCGGGTGGTTGGGCAGCATCACCCCGCCGGAGCCGACGCGGATGCGCGCGGTCTTGCCGGCGATGTGGCCGATCAGCACGGAGGTCGCCGAGCTGGCGATGCCGTCCATGTTGTGGTGCTCGGCCAGCCAGTAGCGGCTGAAGCCGAGACGTTCGACGTGGCGGGCGACTTCCACCGCGTTGTTCAGCGCTTCGCTGACGGTGCCCTGGTCGCGGATCGGGACCAGGTCGAGCATGGAGAAGGCGGTTTCGGACAGGGACTTCATGGACGCTCCAGTCGAGGCCCGCGCGACGCGCGCACGGGCGTGGCTTTGAGCGGGACTCTAACGGCATGCCCCGCGCCTGACCACGCGTCGGCGTCGATAGTACTCATGCCGTGCAGTGATGGAGCGCCCTCAGGCCGCCGCCGATTCGCCGTCGACGCGGTGGAACAGGCGGTTGAAGTACACCAGGCTGGCGCCCTGCTCGCGCACCGCGGCGCGCTCCAGCTCGACGAACAGCACCGAGTGCGAACCGACTTCCTTGCACTCGCTGATGCGCCCTTCCAGGGTCACCAGGGCGTCGCGCAGGACCGGCGCGCCGGTGCAGCCCTCCTCCCACAGGTCCCAGGCGAAGCGCTCTTCCATCGGCACCCGGGTCATGCCGGCGAAGTGCTTGGCCAGGTCTTCCTGCTCGCCGCGCAGCACGTTGATGCACAGGTTGCCGTTGACCCGCAGCGGCTCGTGGCTGGCGCTGCCGCGATTGATGCAGACCAGCACCGTGGGCGGCGAGTCGGTGACCGAGCAGACCGCGCTGGCGGTGATCCCGCAGCGCCCGCCGGGGCCGTCGCTGGTGATGATGTTCACCGCGGCGGGCAGCCGCGCCATGGCGTTGCGGAAGTCGATCTGGGTCTGGCTCAGGTTGTTCATGGGGACGCCCTTGCGGCCGGTGGTCGATGGCTTCCAATCTACGGAGGCGCGCAAGCCGGCGGTATCCAGACGAATCCCATGGCGGCGGTGGCTGGCCTTTAGTCGTCTAGGGGGTTTCTTTATCGCCAGGGCCCGTTGGCCTGGGTATGCTGACCCCGGGGCGCGTCCGCGAGCCCCGCCTTATGCGTGCCGCAGCCCACCTGCGAGCAATTACAAGTATTAGAAAGACCGTGGCAGTGCCTGATGGATACCCGCAAACCCGTTGTTTATATCGTCGACGACGACAAGGACCTGCGCACCTCGCTGGCCTGGCTCCTGGAGTCGGTGAGCGTGCAGGCCGAGTGCTTCGCCGGCGCCGAGGAATTCCTCGCCCACTACGACCCCACCCAGCCCGCGTGCCTGGTGCTCGACGTGCGCATGCCGGAAACCAGCGGCTTCCAGCTACAGGCCATGCTCAACGAGCGCGGCGCGGCGCTGCCGATCATCTTCGTCTCGGCCCACGGCGACATTCCGATGTCGGTGCAGGCCATGAAGAACGGCGCCCTGGATTTCGTCGAGAAACCCTACAACCCGCAGCAGATGCTCGAACGCATCCAGGCCGCGCTCAAGGCCGCGGTGCAGGTGCAGGCCGGCGCCCAGCAGAAGCGCCAGCTGCAGCAGCGCCTGGACCTGCTGACCGGGCGCGAGCGCGAGGTGCTGGGCATGGTCATCGACGGCAAGGCCAGCAAGGTGATCGCCCGCGAGCTGAACATCAGCGTCAAGACGGTGGACGTGCACCGCACCAAGATCAAGGAAAAGATGGGCGTCTCCAGCATCGCCCTGCTGGTGCGC
>NZ_JARJLT010000261.1 GCF_029335315.1 Pseudomonas citronellolis | reverse complement strand
TCCAGGGCGTCGAGGGCGCTCATGGGCGGCGCCCCGAGGCGGATTGTTCGAGGTGGTCGCGCAACTGGTCGATCAGTTCCTCCTGGGTGCTCAGCGGCAGCAGCGGCACGCCCAGGCGCTGGCTCAGGCGCTTCCAGCGTTCGCGACGGGCTTCGCCGAGGGCGCGGTAGTCCAGGCGCTGTTCGTCGACCAGGGTGTCGACCTCCAGCTGTGCCTGGCCTTCCGTGAAACGCATCAGTCCGGCGGCCGGCAGGGCGTGGTCGAGCGGGTCGGAGACCGGCAGCAGGACCAGGTCGGTGTGCCGTGCCAGCAGGCTCAGTTGCTGTTCGGCGAGGTCGCCCTGGGCGTTGTTGCCCAGCGCCCGCTCGTCGCACACGATCATCACCAGGCTGCCCGGGCGCAGCACCTCGCGGGCGCGCCGCAGGGCCAGGCCGAAACCGTCGGCGCTGGCCGGCTGGCCTTCGTCGACGAGCAGCGCGTGGTTGGCGCGAACGATCAGGTTGAGCAACTGCAGCTGGCTCTGCTTGCTGCGCCGCGGCTTGATCTCGTGGGTGTCGTGGTCGGTCAGCACCAACCCGCCGATGCGGTCGTTGTGGCCCAGCGCGGCCCAGCCGAGGAGGGCCGCGGCGCGCGCGGCGAGCACCGATTTCAGGCACAGGCCGGAGCCGAAGAAGGTCCGCCGGCTCTGCTCGACGAGGACGAACACCGGGCGTTCGCGCTCCTCGTGGAACAGCTTGGTGTGCGGCTCGCGGGTGCGCGCGGTGACGCGCCAGTCGATGGTGCGCACGTCGTCGCCGGGCTGGTACACGCGCACCTGGTCGAAGTCCACGCCGCGCCCGCGCAGGCGCGAATGGTGCAGGCCGATCAGCGGGCTGCGCCGCGCCGGCGTGGAGAACAGCTGCACCTCGCGCAGGCGATGGCGTACCTCGATCAGCTCCTGCAGGCTGACCGTCACGCCGGAACTGGCGGTGTCCAGCATCAGGCCACGGCGACCACGTCGAGGATGCGCTGGACCACGCGGTCCTGGTCGATCCCCGCGGCTTCCGCCTCGAAGGAGAGGATCAGGCGGTGGCGCAGCACGTCGAACAGCACCGCCTGGATGTCCTCGGGGCTGACGAAGTCGCGGCCACCCAGCCAGGCGTGGGCGCGCGCGCAGCGGTCGAGGGCGATGGAGCCGCGCGGGCTGGCGCCGTAGGCGATCCACTCGGCCAGCTCGGGGTCGAACTTGGCCGGGGTGCGGGTGGCCATCACCAGTTGCACCAGGTATTCCTCCACCGCGTCGGCCATGTAGAGGCCGAGGGTTTCCTTGCGCGCGGCGAAGATCGCCTCCTGGGTCACCTGGCGTTCCGGGCGGGCGCTGCCGTTGAGCGCCTCGCCACGCGCCTGCTGGAGGATGCGGCGCTCCACCGAGGCTTCCGGGTAGCCGATCTTCACGTGCATCAGGAAGCGGTCGAGCTGCGCCTCGGGCAGCGGGTAGGTGCCTTCCTGCTCGATGGGGTTCTGGGTGGCCATCACCAGGAACAGCGGCGGCAGGTCGTAGGTGCTGCGGCCGATGCTGACCTGGCGCTCGGCCATGGCCTCGAGCAGCGCCGACTGCACCTTGGCCGGGGCGCGGTTGATCTCGTCGGCCAGCACCAGGTGGTGGAAGATCGGCCCCTGCTGGAAGCAGAAGGTGCCGTTTTCCGGGCGATAGATCTCGGTGCCGGTGATGTCCGCCGGGAGCAGGTCGGGGGTGAACTGGATGCGATGGAATTCGGCCTCCAGGCCTTCGGCGAGGTCCTTGATGGCCTTGGTCTTGGCCAGCCCGGGCGCGCCTTCCACCAGCAGGTGGCCGTCGGCGAGCAGGGCGATGAGCAGACGCTCGATGAGCTTTTCCTGGCCGAGGATCTGGCTGGAGAGGAAATGTCGCAACGCGAGAAGCGACTCACGATGTTCCATCGAATGCGGGTTCCTGGAATGGGAGGGCGGCGCGTGCGGTGGCCGCCGGGGGCATTACTTTACTGCATCGCCGCGGGCGCGTGCAGGGTGCCCCGGCCGGCCTGGCTTCCAGGGGTGGATGGCGAGTCTTCCGACACCACAAGTACCGATTTCCGAAGTGTTTCCCTCATAGCGTAAAGGGCTCCTACGGAACCCGGAGTCCAGCGACATGGAACGCAACGCCTTGCACCTGCCGGCCGCCCTGGCCACCCTGCTGTCCTTCTGCGCACTTCCCCACGCCGCCGCCGCCGGCAATGGCGTGCCCATCGTCGACATCGCAGCGCCCAACGCCAACGGCCTGTCGCATAACCGTTTCCAGGATTTCAACGTCGGCCGCGAAGGGCTGATCCTCAACAATTCGCCGGGCGGCGCGCACACCCAACTGGGTGGCGCCATCGCCGGCAACCCCAATCTCGTCGGCGGCGCGGCGCGCAAGATCCTCGGCGAAGTCACCGGCGGCAGCCCCTCGCAACTGCGCGGCGCCATCGAGATCGCCGGGCCGGGCGCGCACTTCATCCTCGCCAATCCCCACGGCATCACCTGCAACGGCTGCGGCTTCATCAACATGCCGCGCGCCACCCTGAGCACCGGCCGGCCGCTGGTCGAGGGCGGGCGCCTGCAGGGCTACGACGTCGACGGCGGGCACATCGGTATCGAAGGCGCCGGCCTCGACGCACGCCAGGTGGAGCGCTTCGAGCTGATCACCCGCAGCGCCACGCTCAACGCCGCGCTGCACGCGCAGCACCTGAGCGTCGTCGCCGGGCGCAACCGGGTCGACGGCGAGAGCCTGGCCGCCAGCGCCAAGGCCGCCGACGGCAGCCAGGCGCCGGGCCTAGCCATCGACAGCTCGGCCCTCGGCGGCATGTACGCCAACGCCATTCGCCTGGTCGGCACCGAACGCGGCGTCGGCGTGCGCCTGGCCGGCGAGATGGCCGCCAGCGCCGGCGATATCCATATCGACGCCAACGGCCGCCTCGAGCTCGCCCGCGCACAAAGTGCCGGTGGCGTGCGGCTGAAGGCCGGCGACATTGAGCTGGGCGGCCCCCTGGCGGCCGCCGGGAAGGTCGATATCGAGGCTGCGGGCGACCTGCGCAACCGGGGGAGCCTGGACGCCGGCGGCGGGCTGTCGATCCGCCTGGGTGGCGGCCTGGACAACCGTGGCGGCCAGTTGCGCGGGCAGGACCTGGACTTCACCCTGGGCGGCGCCCTGTACAACACCCAGGGGCTGATCGAAAGCCGTGGCCGCCTGGGTCTGGCCGCCGCCAGCCTGAGCAACGGCCAGGGGCGCATCAACGTGCGCGGCTGGGAAGGCAGCACGGACATTCGCATCGCCGGCCTGCTGGACAACCGCAACGGCCGGCTGGACAGCAACGCCCGCGACCTCGACCTGCGCAGCGGCGGCCTGCTCAATGACGGCGGCTGGGTCTGGCACGGCGGTTCCGGCCGCTTCGGCATCGACCTGGAGCAACTGGGCCTTGCCGGCGGCCGTTTCGTCACCCGCTCGGTGCTGCACATCAAGCGCGATCGTTGGGTCAACCGCAGCAGCCTGCAGGCGCGCGAACTGATTCTCGACGTGGGCGAGCTCGAGCAGGGCGCCGGCGGCCGCCTGCACGGCACACTGGCGCTACGTGGCCAAGGCGACAACTGGCGCAACGCCGGGCAGATGACCAGCGAAGGCCGCTTCGAGCTGGACCTGCGCGGCATGTACAGCGGCGGCGGGCGGCTGATGAGCGACGAAAGTTTCCGCATGAGCGCCGACTCCATCGACCTGCACGCCGGCGGCAGCATCATCGGTGGCGCCTACCTGACCCTGGATGTGCGCAAGCGGGTAGTCAACCGTGGCAGCATCCTCACCTACGGCGACCTCTGGCTGAACGCCGAAGGGCTGGCGAACCATGGCGTGGTGGGCAGCGGCGAAGCGCTTTACCTGAACGTGGGCAGCCTGACGGGCGAGGGGGAAATCTTCAGCGACGGCGATGTCGAGTCGCATATCCCGTTGCGGACGCTGCTCTAGCGCGGTTCGC
>NZ_JARJLT010000260.1 GCF_029335315.1 Pseudomonas citronellolis | reverse complement strand
GCAACCCCAATTGAGCACACCAGGAGACACCCTCATGGCCAAGATCGGATTCATCGGCACCGGCATCATGGGCCTGCCCATGGCGCAGAACCTGCAGAAAGCCGGCCACCAGCTGTTCCTCTCCACCCACCACGACAAGGCCCCGGCCGTACTCGTCGAAGGCGGCGCCGTCGCCCTGGCCAACCCCAAGGAAGTGGCCCAGGAAGCCGAGTTCATCATCGTCATGGTACCGGACACCCCGCAGGTCGAGGACGTGCTGTTCCGCCAGGACGGCATCGCCCAGGGCGTCGGCCCGAACAAGGTGGTGATCGACATGAGCTCGATCTCGCCGACCGCCACCAAGGCCTTCGCCGAGAAGATCAAGGCCACCGGCGCGCAGTACCTGGACGCCCCGGTCTCCGGCGGCGAGGTCGGCGCCAAGGCGGCCAGCCTGAGCATCATGGTCGGCGGCTGCGCGAACACCTTCGAGCGCGCCCTGCCGCTGTTCCAGGCGATGGGCAAGAACATCACCCGCGTCGGCGGCAGCGGCGACGGCCAGACCGCCAAGGTGGCCAACCAGATCATCGTCGCGCTGAACATCCAGGCGGTGGCCGAGGCCCTGCTGTTCGCCGCGCGCAACGGCGCCGACCCGGCCAAGGTGCGCGAGGCGCTGATGGGCGGCTTCGCCTCCTCGCGCATCCTCGAGGTGCACGGCGAGCGCATGGTCAAGGGCACCTTCGACCCGGGCTTCCGCATCAGCCTGCACCAGAAGGACCTCAACCTGGCCCTGGCCGGCGCCCGCGAACTGGGCCTGAACCTGCCCAACACCGCCAACGCCCAGCAGGTGTTCAGCACCTGCGCGGCGCTGGGCGGCAGCAACTGGGACCACTCCGGGCTGATCAAGGGCCTGGAGCACATGGCCAACTTCTCGATCCGCAAGGACTGAGGAGAGTCACTGGGTTATTCCCCTTCGGGCCAGCGCAAGCGCTGTTCGCGATGGGGCCGCGTCCCGCGTTCGCGGGAATGACGGAAACGCCATGTGCCGGCTGGTTATGGGAGTGACAGGCAGGCATACGGATCAACGTCACCCCCGCGAACGCGGGGGCCCAGCGACTCATCTTCGAACCCCGGCCGGCGTTCACGGCCTCGCCGGCCGGGTGTTTCGAAGGTATTGCCCAGGCGCTTGCCCCCAGGCGCCTGCGCAATGCCGAAATAAAGAACAACGACAAGAACCTGAGGAGCCCCAGATGAGCCTCGACCCACGCGCCCTGCTGCGCGAGCTGTTCGACACCGCCATCGCCGCCGCCCACCCGGCGCAGACGCTGGCCCGCCACCTGCCGCGCGTGCACGGCGGGCGCACCATCGTCATCGGCGCCGGCAAGGCCGCCGGGGCCATGGCCGAGGTGGTCGAGGCGCACTGGCAGGACGAGCAGGTGGCCGGCCTGGTGGTCGCCCCCTACGGCTACGGCGCCAACTGCCAACGCATCGAAGTGGTGGAAGCCGCGCACCCGGTGCCGGACGACGCCGGCGAGCGCGTGGCCCGTCGCGTGCTGGAACTGGTCAGCGACCTCAGCGAAGACGACCGGGTGATCTTCCTGCTTTCCGGCGGCGGATCGGCGCTGCTCGCCCTGCCCGCCGAGGGCATCTCGCTGGACGACAAGCGCGCGCTGAACAAGGCCCTGCTCAAATCCGGCGCCGCCATCGACGAGATGAACTGCGTGCGCAAGCACCTCTCGGCGATCAAGGGCGGCCGCCTGGCCCGCGCCTGCTGGCCGGCCAGCGTGTACACCTACGCGATTTCCGACGTGCCCGGCGACGCCGCCACGGTGATCGCCTCCGGGCCCACCGTGGGCGACCCGACCCGCTCCGCCGACGCCCTGGCGATCCTCAAGCGCTACGCCATCGAGATTCCCGCGCACATCCGCGCCTGGCTGGAAGACCCGCGCTCGGAGACCGTGAAGCCCGGCGACGACTGCCTGTCGCGCAGCTACTTCACCCTCATCGCCACGCCGCAGCAGGCGCTCGACGCGGCCGCCGCCAAGGCCCGCGCCGCCGGCCTGGAGGTGCTGATCCTCGGCGACCTGGAGGGCGAATCGCGCGATGTCGCCAAGGTCCACGCCGGCATCGCCCGCCAGGTTCGCAAGCATGGCCAGCCGCTGGCCGCGCCCTGCCTGATCCTCTCCGGCGGCGAGACCACCGTCAGCGTGCGCGGCAAGGGCCGCGGCGGGCGCAACGCCGAGTTCCTGCTCAGCCTCACCGCCGCGCTCAAGGGCGAGCCGGGCATCTGGGCGCTGGCCGGCGACACCGACGGCATCGACGGCATGGAGAACAACGCCGGCGCGCTGATGAGCCCGCGCAGCTACCGGCGCGCGCTGGCCGCCGGGCTGAACCCGCTGCACGAACTGGACGACAACAACGGCTACGGCTTCTTCGCCGAGCTGGACGACCTGGTGGTCACCGGGCCGACCCGCACCAACGTCAACGACTTCCGCGCCATCCTGATCCTCGAGAGTGACGAGCAATGAACAGCGACAAGAAGGTCAAGATCCTCGCCACCCTCGGCCCGGCCATCAAGGGCCGCGAGGACATCCGCGCCCTGGTGGACGCCGGCGCCAACCTGTTCCGCCTGAACTTCAGCCACGGCGAGTACGCCGACCACGCCCAACGCTACGAGTGGGTGCGCGAGGTGGAGGCCGAGCTGGGCACGCCCATCGGCATCCTCATGGACCTGCAGGGGCCGAAGCTGCGCGTCGGCCGCTTCCAGAATGGCGCGGTGATGCTGCACAAGGGCCAGAGCTTCACCCTCGACCTGATGGACGCCGCCGGCGACGAGCGCCGCGTGACGCTGCCGCACCCGGAGATCATCCAGGCCCTGGAGCCGGGCATGAGCCTGCTGCTGGACGACGGGCGCATCCGTCTGCAGGTGCTGAACAACCACGGCGACGCCATCGAGACCCGCGTGCTCAACAGCGGCGAGCTGTCCGACCGCAAGGGCGTCAACGTGCCCGAGGCGGTGCTCAAGCTCAGCCCGCTGACCGCCAAGGATCGCCGCGACCTGGAATTCGGCCTGGAACTGGGCGTGGACTGGGTGGCGCTGTCCTTCGTGCAGCGCCCGGAAGATATAGAGGAAGCCCGCGCGCTGATCGGCGACAAGGCGTTCATCATGGCCAAGATCGAGAAGCCCTCGGCGGTGCAGTCCATCGAAGAGATCGCCCGCCTGGCCGACGCCATCATGGTCGCCCGCGGCGACCTCGGCGTGGAGGTGCCGGCGCAGAACGTGCCGGGCATCCAGAAGCGCATCATCCAGGTCTGCCGCCAGCTCGGCCGCCCGGTGGTGGTGGCCACGCAGATGCTCGAATCCATGCGTTTCTCCCCGGCGCCGACGCGCGCCGAGGTCACCGACGTGGCCACTGCGGTCAGCGAGGGCGCCGACTGCGTGATGCTCAGCGCCGAGACCGCCTCCGGCCAGTACCCGGTGGAAGCGGTGGAGATGATGGCGAAGATCATCCGCCAGGTGGAGGCCGAGCCGGACTACCCCGGCCAGCTCGAACTGAACCGCCCGGAGCCGGAAGCCACGGTGTCCGACGCCATCAGCTGCGCCATCCGCCGGATCAGCCGCATCCTACCGGTGGCGGTGCTGGTCAACTACACCGAGTCGGGCAGCTCCACCCTGCGCGCCTCCCGCGAGCGGCCGAAGGCGCCGATCCTCAGCCTGACGCCGAACCTGCGCGCGGCGCGGCGGCTGAGCGTGGCCTGGGGCGTGTACTCGGTGGTCAACGCGCAGCTGGCGCATGTCGACGAGATCTGCGCCACCGCCCTGGAGATCGCCCTGGCCCAACGCATGGCCCAGCGCGGCGACACGGTGGTGGTCACCGCCGGCCTGCCGTTCGGGCAGCCGGGGAGTACCAATATGTTGCGGATCGAGACGGTGGCGCCTGCGCTGCCCGTGTGAGATCGAAGAGCCCCTCTCCCCAACCCTCTCCCGCCAGCGGGAGAGGGGGCTGGGTGGCAGAAGGCGAGGCGTCGGCGTTACCGGCTGCGCCGGGCTGCCACCCGCCCTTCGGAGAACGGGCGAATGAGTTCCGGAACCACGCCCAGGCGAGGTTCCACACCGCGTCACTCCCGGACGGACGGGGTCGGGAAAACGGGGCCGCGACCCCGTCCGTCCGGGAATGGCCTTAAACGGCCAGCGCAACTGTCGGCCATAGCCACCTCGCAACGCCCACGCAGGCTATGGAGTTCGAGGCCACCCTCCGGCGATCCCGGGGACCGGCCTCTTTTTTTACTCACGCCCCAAAATGGTGCCATGGCAGAATGCACCCGCTGAAACGACCCACGGCGTTTCCCGCGATGCCCTCCCCCGATGGAGTGCACGGCCGCGCGAGCGGAAACGGAGAAACCCCGGACATCCCCTTCCACTGCCCAGACCCTCGATGCGCCCACTCCCCTTGTTGACCCTCTGGCTGCGCGGCTTCAGCCAGGTATTCCTGCAGCGCGCACCGCTGTTCGGCCTGCTCTGCCTGGCTCTGATCGGCGCCTGCGCGCCCAGCCTGCTGCCCGGCGCCCTGCTCGGCGCGACCACCGGCCCGGCCTGCGCGCGCCTGCTGCGCTATCGCCAAGCGGATATCGACGACGGCCTGTACGGCTACAACGCCGTGCTGATCGGCCTGCTGCTGCCGCTGAAGTTCGCCTGGTCGCCAGCACTGCTGATCCTGGTGCTGCTCGCCAGCATCGCCAGTGTCCTGCTGCAACACCTGCTGCTGGCCAGTTCGCGCCATCGCCACGGGCTGCCGCCCTACACCCTGGCCTTCGTCCTGCTCGGCTGGACGCTGGCGCCGCTCGGCCAGTGGCTCGGGCTGGGCGCCGGCGCGCCCGGCGCCGGCCTGTTGCACCTGGCGCTGCCGGCGTTCCTCGAAGCCAGCGCGCGGGCCTTCGGCCAGGTGATCTTCCTCGACGCCCCGCTGGCCGGCGCGCTGATCTTCCTCGGCCTGTTGCTGGGCGCGCCGCGCGCCGCCACCTGGGGACTGTTCGGCGCGGTGCTGGCGCTGCCGGTGGCGGTGTTCGCCGGCATCCCCCAGGACGCGGTGCAGAGCGGCCTGCTCGGCATGAACAGCGCGCTCGCCGCCCTCGCCCTGGCCCTGCGCTTCCCCGGCCCCGCCGCGCCGCTGGCCGGCGCCGTGCTGGCGCTGCTGCTGCAACGCGGCATGGTCGCCCTCGGCGTGCCCTTCATGACCGCGCCCTTCATCGTGGCCTGCCTGCTGGTGCTGCTCGGCGAGCGCCTGCTGCGCCCGCGCCGGCTCAACGCACCGGCCTGACCACAGGCGCGGAAATCCCCACCTGGCTGGCATGGATCAATTTCCGGCCAGCTGTGGCGGCTCATACTGCCTCTTGCATGAACGCCAGCCCATTGCGGATTTCCGACGGCCAGCGCCCCTGATCGCACCCGTGCGGGCATAATTCGCGCCCTTCCGCGGCCCTAGCGCCCGCGTTCCCACTCTCCAGCAGCGGTAAGGTCATGACGCTTCCCACTCCCACCCTGTTCCAGCGGATCCAGCGCAGCAGCCTGGTGACACGCATCTTCGTCGGCATGCTCGCCGGTATCGCCCTGGCCCTGGTCTCGCCGAGCGCGGCGCTGGCCGTCGGCCTGCTCGGCAAACTGTTCATCGCGGCGCTGAAGGCCGTGGCCCCGGTCCTGGTACTGGTGCTGGTGTGCGCCTCCATCGCCAACCACCAGGTCGGCCAGCGCACGCATATCCGGCCGATCCTGGTGCTCTACCTGCTGGGCACCTTCGCCGCGGCGGTGGTGGCGGTGACGGCCAGCTTCGCCTTCCCCTCCACCCTGGTGCTGAACACCGCGGCCGCCGCCGAAGCCGCGCCCCCCGGCGGCATCGGCGAGGTGCTGCGTACGCTGCTGTTCAGTGTCGCGAGCAACCCGGTGCAGGCCCTGCTGGAAGCCAATTTCATCGGCATCCTCGGCTGGGCCGTGGGCCTGGGCATCGCCCTGCGCCACGCCCGCCAGAGCACCCGCGACCTGCTCGACGACCTGGCCGGCGGCGTGACCCTGATCGTCCGCGTGGTGATCGCCTTCGCCCCGCTGGGGATCTTCGGGCTGGTGGCCAGCACCCTGGTCGAATCCGGCTTCGGCGCCCTGCTCGGCTACGCGCGCCTGCTCGCCGTGCTGCTGGGCTGCATGCTGTTCGTGGCGCTGGTGGTGAACCCGGTGATCGTGTTCTGGAAACTGCGCCGCAACCCCTACCCGCTGGTCTTCACCTGCCTGCGCGAAAGCGGCGTGACCGCCTTCTTCACCCGCAGCTCGGCAGCCAACATCCCGGTCAACCTGCAGCTGTGCGAGCGCCTGGGCCTGCACGAGGACACCTACTCGGTATCCATCCCGCTGGGCGCCACCATCAACATGGCCGGCGCCGCCGTGACCATCAGCGTGCTCAGCCTGGCCGCGGCCAACACCCTGGGCATTCCCGTCGACCTGCCCAGCGCGCTGCTGCTGTGCGTGGTCTCGGCGCTGTGCGCCTGCGGCGCCTCCGGCGTGGCCGGCGGCTCGCTGTTGCTGATTCCGCTGGCCTGCGGGCTGTTCGGCATTTCCGGCGAGGTGGCCATGCAGGTGGTGGCGGTGGGCTTCGTCATCAGCATCCTGCAGGACTCGGCCGAGACCGCGCTGAACTCCTCCACCGACGTGCTCTTCACCGCCGCGGCCTGCCTGGCCGAGGAACCCGGCGCCGGCGAGCCGGACCTGAAAGGC
>NZ_JARJLT010000025.1 GCF_029335315.1 Pseudomonas citronellolis | reverse complement strand
GAGCCGGCCGTTCCGGCAGCAGGCACGAAAAAGGCGGGAACCCTTGCCGGGCGCCCGCCTTTTTTACCGCGCAGCCTGGATCAGTCGAGGAACTCGACCTCGCCGCTGGCCAGGGATTTCACCCGCGCCAGGGACTCGACCCGGTAGCCTTCGCTTTCCAGCAGCTTGCGGCCGTCCTGGAAGGACTTCTCGATGACGATGCCCAGGCCGGCGATGCTCGCCCCGGCTTGCTGGATCAGGTCGATCAGCGCCTTGGCGGCGTGGCCGTTGGCGAGGAAGTCGTCGATCACCAGCACGTGGTCGGCGGCGGTCAGGTGCCGCGCCGAGATGGCGATGGTGCTTTCGGTCTGCTTGGTGAAGGAGAACACCTTGGAGATCAGCAGGTCGTTCTTCAGCGTCAGCGACTGGAACTTGCGGGCGAAGATCACCGGAATGCCCAGCTCCAGGCCGGCCATCACCGCCGGGGCGATGCCCGAGGCCTCGATGGTGACGATCTTGGTGATGCCCTGGTTCTTGAAGCGCTCGGCGAATTCATGGCCGATCTGCTTCATCAGCAGCGGGTCGATCTGGTGGTTGAGGAAGGCGTCTACCTTGAGGACCTGGTCCGAGAGGACAATGCCTTCGCTGCGAATCTTGTCTTTGAGGGTGTTCAATTTGGGGGCTTCCTGGCGGAGCTGGGGCCGCTGATGAAGCGCGCAATTGTACCTCGGAAGCGCCGGCCTGCGCGACCTTCCGACAAAAGAAGAAGCTGATCGAATGGACAGCTTCCAGAGCCATCGCCATGGCATGCTTTTGTAGGAGCGGACTCTGTCCGCGATACCGTGGGCCGGCCATGCCGGCGCCATCGCGGATGAATCCGCTCCTACGAAAGCGCTCGGGCTCAGCGCTTGAGCAGCGCGCGGATGTCCGCCAGCGCGGCGTTGCCCTTGGCCGCCTTCACTTCCGCCGGCGCGTCCTCCTGGCCTTCCCAGACCAGGTCTTCCGGTGGCAGTTCGTCGAGGAAGCGGCTCGGCGAGCAGTCGATGATCTCGCCGTACTGCTTGCGCTTGGCGGCGAAGGTCATCGCCAGGTTGCGTTTGGCGCGGGTGATGCCGACGTAGGCCAGGCGCCGCTCTTCCTCGATGGTGTCGGCCTCGATGCTGGAGCGGTGCGGGAGGATTTCCTCCTCCACGCCGAGGATGAACACGTAGGGGAACTCCAGGCCCTTGGAGGCGTGCAGGGTCATCATCTGCACGCCGTCGGCGCCTTCCTCTTCTTCCTGCTGGCGTTCGAGCATGTCGCGCAGGACCAGCTTGGCGATGGCCTGCTCGATGGTCATGTCGCCTTCTTCGTCGCGCTCCAGGGTGTTCTTCAGTGCCTCGATGAGGAACCACACGTTGCCCATGCGGAAGTCGGCGACCTTGTCGCTGGACGCGTTCTGCCGCAGCCAGTTCTCGTAGTCGATGTCCATCACCATGCTGCGCAGCGCGCCGATCGGGTCGGAGCCGGCGCACTGCTCGCGGACCTTGTCGATGAAGCGCTTGAAGCGCGCCAGGCGCTCGACGTAGCGGGCGTCCAGGTGCTCGGACAGGCCCAGCTCGCCGGCGGCGACGAACATCGAGCAGCCGCGTTCGGTGGCGTAGTTGCCGAGTTTCTCCAGGGTCGCCGAGCCGATCTCGCGGCGCGGCACGTTGATCACCCGGAGGAAGGCGTTGTCGTCGTCCGGGTTCACCAGCAGGCGGAAGTAGGACATCAGGTCCTTCACTTCCTGGCGACCGAAGAAGCTGGTGCCGCCGGAGAGCCGGTAGGGAATCTGGTGGTGCTGCAGCTTCAGCTCGATCAGCTTGGCCTGGTAGTTGCCCCGGTAGAGGATGGCGAATTCGCTATAGGGGCGCTCGGTCTTCAGGTGGATGGTGAGGATCTCCATCGCCACCCGCTCGGCCTCGGCTTCCTCGTTGCGGCAGCGGATCACCCGGATCGGGTCGCCTTCGCCCATCTCGCTCCACAGCTGCTTCTCGAACACGTGGGGGTTGTTGGCGATGAGGATGTTGGCGCATTTGAGGATGCGGCTGGTGGAGCGGTAGTTCTGCTCCAGCATCACCACCTTCAGCGACGGGAAGTCCTCTTTCAGCTGCATCAGGTTTTCCGGGCGCGCGCCGCGCCAGGCGTAGATCGACTGGTCGTCGTCGCCCACCACGGTGAAGTGCGCGCGCTGCTGCACCAGCAGCTTCACCAGCAGGTACTGGCTGGCGTTGGTGTCCTGGTATTCGTCCACCAGCATGTAGCGCACGCGGTTGCGCCACTTCTCGAGGATGTCCGGGTGGTTCTGGAACAGCTTCACCGGCTGCAGGATGAGGTCGTCGAAGTCCACCGCGTTGTACGCGCGCAGGGTGCGCTGGTAGTGCAGGTAGACCATCGCGGCGGTCTTTTCCTTGGGGTTGCGCGCCTGCTCCAGGGCCTCTTCGGGCAGGATCAGGTCGTTCTTCCAGCTGCCGATCAGGCCCTTGATCTCGTCCAGGCCGTCGTCGCCGGAGTACTCCTTCTGCATGATGTCCGTCATCAGCGCCTTCACGTCGCTCTCGTCGAAGATCGAGAAGCCGGGCTTGTAGCCCAGGGCGGCGTATTCCTTGCGGATGATGTTCAGGCCCAGGTTGTGGAAGGTGGAGACGGTCAGGCCCTTGCCTTCGCCCGGACGTAACAGGGTGCTTACGCGCTCTTTCATCTCGCGCGCGGCCTTGTTGGTGAAGGTCACCGCGACGATGTATTGCGCGCGGATGCCGCACTGCTGGACGAGGTAGGCGATCTTGCGGGTGATCACGCTGGTCTTGCCGGAGCCGGCGCCGGCCAGCACCAGCAAGGGGCCGCCGACGTAGTTCACGGCTTCCTGCTGCCGGGGATTGAGTCGGGACATGATTCGGGAAGGGATTCAATGGCGAAGCGGACGGCCATTCTAACAGGCCGCCCGGGGGCTGTGGCGGCGAGCGGAAAAGCGGTGTTCTGTGACGCCGTCGAGCTTCATTGTTTTGGATAAATTCATACTTGTATTAGGCTTGTGGCAGCAATACTTGAAGAAAACTCTGAAGAGTTTCCTCGGCTCCACCCCGGCAAGCGACCACGGTCGGGCGATGGAACACCATTCGGATGACCGGCGCAGGGATGGCGGCGGGTCGTCTCCTTGCCTTTGTATGGGGGTCGCTTGGCTGCGTCGGTCGAGTCCACGCGCCTGCTCCTGCTGGCGGAAACGCCGCAGTGGGCCCAGCTGCTGCGCGAGCATCTCGTCGCACTGGGCAACGCCTATTCCCTGATCACCGCGCCGTCCTGGGAATCCGCCTGCAGCCTGTTCGACGAGGACCAGGTCGGCCTGGTGCTGGCCACCCCGCGCATGCTGCCGTCGCGCGACAGCTGCCACCTGCCGCTGATCCTGCTGCTGGACAAGGAACCCACGGAAGCCCCCGCCGGCGTCACCGACTGGCTCGTGCCGCAGCAGCTGAGCAGCGAAGTGCTGCGCCGCGCCCTGCGCTACGCCCGCGAACGCAGCGGCCTGGAGGCCACCCTGCAGCGCCTGGCCGAGCAGGACCCGCTGACCGGCATCGCCAACCGCCAGGGCTTCCAGACCCTGCTGGCGGCCCAGCTCAGCGAATTCCAGGGCCGCGGCCTGGCCCTCGGCCACCTCGACCTCGACAACTTCCGCCACGTCAACGACGCCCTCGGCCACCAGGCCGGCGACCGCCTGATCCTGCAAGTGGTGGCGCGCCTGAAGGCGCAACTGGAGCACGGCGACCGACTGGCGCGGCTGGGCAGCGACGAATTCGCCCTGCTCCTGGATACCCGCCGCGACCCGCGTCGCGCCGAGCGCCTGGCCGAGCGCATGGTCGAGGTACTCGGCGAGCCCTACTGGGTCGAAGGCGAAAGCCTGCTGCTGGGTTGCAGCCTGGGTGTCGCCCACGCCCGCAGCGGCGACAGCGCCGACGCGCTGATGTGGCACGCGCACATCGCCATGCAGCACGCGAAAATCCGCCAGGGCTGCACCTTCCACCTGTTCGACGAACGCATCAACCGTGGCGCGCGCAGCCTGGCCGACCTGGAAAGCGAGCTGCGCCGCGCCCTGCGCCGCGACGAGCTGGAGCTGCACTACCAGCCGCGCCTGGACCTGGCCAGCGGCGCCATCGTCGGCCTCGAGGCCCTGGTGCGCTGGCGCCACCCCGAACGCGGCCTGCTCACCCCCGGCGACTTCGTGCCGCTGGCCGAGGAGAGCGGGTTGATCGTGCCGCTCGGCTACTGGGTGATCTCCCGCGCCCTGCGCGACATGCAGTGGCTGCTCGGGCGCGGCCTGCCGCCGCTGCACATGGCGATCAACCTGTCGTTCCGCCAGTTCCAGGACAGCCAGCTGCTGCCGACCCTGCAACGGCTGATCGCCGAACGCGGGGTGGATGCGCGCTGGCTGGAGTTCGAACTCACCGAAACCGCCGTGATGCGCCGCAGCGACCAGGTACTGCAGACCATGCAGACCCTTGGCCGGCTCGGTGTGCGCTTCTCGCTGGACGACTTCGGCACCGGTTTCTCCTCCTTCGTGCACCTCAACAGCCTGCCGATCACCCTGCTGAAGATCGACAAGAGCTTCGTCGGCGGCATGTCCGAGCGCGCCGAGAACCGCCAGCTGGTACGGGCGATGATCAACCTGGCGCACAACCTCAACCTGGAAGTGGTCGCCGAGGGCGTGGAAAGCGCCGAGCACCAGCTGCAGCTGCGCCAGTTCGGCTGCGACCAGGTGCAGGGCTACTGGATCAGCCGGCCTCTGCCGCTGGCCGAGCTGGCGCGTTTCCTGGTGTTCGGCGCCGGCCGCGCGCTCAGGCAGCAGGACCCGGTAGGCAACTGAGGCCCGCCCCGGACGCCGGTCGCAGCAGCCGGCCGGTGCGCCATTCGAAAGCCAGCAGCAGCCCCAGCGCGGTGCACGCCAGCCCCGTCGCCAGGCCCCACCAGACGCCGTGCGCGCCCCAGCCGAAGGGGAAGGCCAGCAGCCAGGCCAGCGGCACGCCGGCCAGCCAGTAGCCGGCCAGGCCGACCAGGAAGGTGGTGCGGGCGTCCTTGAGGCCGCGAATGGCGCCCATGGCGATGCTCTGCAGGCCGTCGAACAATTCGAACCAGGCGGCGATCGCCAGCAGGCTCACCGCCAGTTGCACCACCGCCTGGTTGGCCGGTGCGTCGAGGTCGAGGAACAGGCCGATGACCTGGCGCGGCGCCAGCCAGAACAGCGCGGCGAAGGCGAACATGCACAGCGCGCCGAAGCCGATTCCCACGCGCCCGGCGCGGCGCGCCTCGAACAGGCGGCCGGCGCCATAGTGCTGGCCGATGCGGAAGGTCACCGCGTAGGAAATCCCCACCGGCACCATGAAGGCCAGGTACACCGACTGGATGGCGATCTGGTGCGCGGCCAGCGCGGTGCTGCCGATGGCGCCCATGCACAGGGTGGCCACGGCGAACATGCCGGACTCCACCGCGTAGGTGCCGCCGATCGGCAGGCCCAGGCGCAGGGTTTCGCCGAGGTCGGCGCGCCGCACCCGGCGCAGGCCCCGCCGCAACGAGTAGGCGGCGTAGGCCGGGTGCCAGCGCAGGTACAGGGCGAGCGCCAGCGGCAGCGCGTTCATCACCAGCGCGGTGACCAGGCCGATGCCGGCCAGGCCCAGGCGCGGCAGGCCGAACCAGCCGTCGAGGAAGGCGTAGTTCAGCGCCAGGTTGACCAGTGCGCCGAGCGCGCTGATGGCCATCACCGGGCCCGGCCGCTCGATGGCGCTGGTGAAGCCGCGCAGCACCATGAACGCCAGGTAACCGGGCAGGGCGAAGACGATGCTGTGCAGGAAACTCATGGTGCCGTGCACCGTTTCCGGCGCCTGGCCCAGCCTCAGCAGCACACCTTCCAGGTTCCACAGCAGGCCGCCGGCCAGCAGCGCCAGGACCATGCCGATCCACAGCCCGGCCTGGGTGGCGCGGCTGGCGCCGGCGGCGTCGCGCGCGCCATGACGAATCGCCACCAGGTTGCCGGTGGCGGCCACCACGCCGCTGCACACGGTGGAGACGAAGGCGTAGGTGGAGGCGCCCAGGCCGCCGGCGGCCAGCGCCTGGGGGCCGAGCTTGCCCATCATCAGAGTGTCGGTGAACACCATGGCGACGTAGGCCAGCTGGGCGGCGATCAGCGGCCCGGCGAGACGCAGGATGGCCTGCAGTTCGGTGCGGTACGGGGTAGGCATGGAATGAGTCTGGGTTGGGCTGGGCGCCGTGGGCGAGCGCTCGAGGTTCGTCGATGGGCTTATTCTGGTGGGCGTGCGGGCCTTCCCACAAAAGGAAAAAAGCGATGCAATGCATGAGTCAGACTCATGCATGATCGCCGCCCATGACCCGTCGCCTGCCACCGCTCTACGCCCTGCGCGCCTTCGAGGCCGCCGCCCGCCACGCATCCTTCACCCGCGCCGCCGAGGAGCTGGCCATCACCCAGAGCGCGGTCAGCCGCCACGTGCGTACCCTGGAGGAGCACTTCGACTGCCAGCTGTTCCAGCGCCAGGGCCGCCAGCTGCGCCTCACCGAGCCGGCGCGGTTGCTGCTGCCCGGCCTGCGCGACGGCTTCGACGCCCTGGAGCGCGCCTGCTCCAGCCTGCGCAGCGAGGAAGACGTGCTGCGCCTGAAGGCGCCCTCGACCCTGACCATGCGCTGGCTGCTGGCGCGACTGAGCGCGTTCCGCATGGCCAACAGCGACATCGAGGTGCAACTGACCAGCGCCTGGATGGATGTCGACGAGGTCAACTTCGCCCAGGAACCCTTCGACTGCGCGGTGCTGCTCAGCGAAGGGCATTTCCCCGAGGAATGGGAAAGCTGCCTGCTGTTCCCCGAGTGGCTGATCCCGGTGGGCGCGCCGCAGTCGCTCGACGATGGCCCCTGGGACGCCGAGCGCCTGGCCGGCGCCGAACTGCTGCACCCGACGCCGGACCGCCGCGACTGGCGCCGCTGGCTGCAGCGCATGGGCCTGGAGGAGCGCGTCTCGCTCAAGGGCGGCCAGGTCTTCGATACCCTGGAGCTGGGCATAGTCGCGGCGACCCGGGGTTACGGCCTGTCCATCGGCGACCTGGTGATGGTCGCCGAGGACGCCGCCGCCGGGCGCCTGGCGCTGCCCTGGCCGAGCGCCGTGGCCAGCGGCGAGAGCTACTACCTGGTATGGCCGAAGGCGCGCCGCCAGCAGGAACGCCTGCGCCGGCTGCGCGAGTTCCTGCTGGCCGAATTGCGCGCGATGCGCCTGCCGGCGGTCGAACGCCTGGAGTGACCCCGGGCCGCCTGTGGTGAAAGTGCGCATGTGGCGCTGCACCGCGTTCTTGAGCGGCGCTGCCCTTGGTAGGTTCCGGCTCAGAAGTCAGAAGAAGAATGTCTGGAAAGCGCCCGGCATTGGTCTCCCGCTGAAACGTCCCGCTCTGCCGTCGCGGCTTTCCCCGTATTTCAATCCTGGGGGGAGACCCAATGAAAATCCGCAACCTGCTGTTCACCGGCCTGCTGTCCTGCGGCCTGGCCCACGGCGCGCTGGCCGCCACCGAACTCAAGCACTGGCCGGAGCCGGCCGCGAAGCAACTGGACGCGCTGATCGCGGCCAACGCCAACAAGGGCGCCTACGCCGTCTTCGACATGGACAACACCAGCTATCGCTACGACGTCGCCGAGGCGTTGCTGCCGTACCTGGAGAACAAGGGCGTGCTGACCCGCGAAAAGCTCGACCCGGCGCTGAAGCTGATCCCCTTCAAGGACGCCGGGAAAACCAGGGAGAGCCTCAACAGCTACTACACGCGACTCTGCGAATTCGATCATCGGGTCTGCTACCCCTGGGCCGCGCAGGCGCTGTCCGGCCTGACCCTGGGCGAGGTGAAGGGCCACCTCGACGCGATGATGGCCAGTGGCAAGCCGATCAAGAGCGACTATTACGAGGGCGATACCCTGCACAAGGTCGAGGTGCAGCCGCCGCAGATGTTCCGTGGCCAGCAGGAACTGTTCCAGCGGCTGATGGAGAACGGCATCGAGGTCTACATCCTCACCGCGTCCCATGAAGAGCTGGTACGCATGGTCGCCAGCGATCCGCAGTACGGCTACAACGTGAAGCCGGAGAACGTCATCGGTGTCAGCACCCTGCTCAAGGACCGCAAGACCGGCGCGGTGACCACCGCGCGCCGGCAGATCAGCGAGAGCAAGTACGACCCCGACGCCAATCGCGGCCTGGAGTTCACCGCCTACCTGTGGACCCCGGGTACCTGGATGGCCGGCAAGACGGCGGCTATCCAGACCTACATCGACCCGTGGAAGAAGCCGATCCTGGTCGGCGGCGATTCGCCCAGCAACGACGGCCACATGCTGTTCCACGCTACGGCGGAAGACGGCGTGCACCTGTGGGTGAACCGCAAGGCCAAGTACATGGACCAGCTCGACGGCATGATCAAGCAGAACGCTGGGGCCCAGGCCGAACTGAAGCTGCCGGTCAGCGCGGACAAGAACTGGGTGGTGGTCACGCCCGAGGAAATCCTCTGAGCGATCGCGGTGCCCGCCCCCGGCGGGCGCCGCTCCCAGGCATGGCCTGTCGCTCCCGGCCATGTCCTGGCGCGCAGGCGACGCCCGAGGTCGCCCTCATCGCCGGACTGCAACACGGCTTTGCTAGGGTTTCCTGGACTAGTCCAGGGAGGGCCCGCGTCGGGTTCCTCCGCCAGCAGACACCCCGGGGGAAACCAGATGAAACCCATGCGCACCCTGCTCGCCGCGCTTTTGCTCGGCGGCCTCGCCAGCAGCGCCTTCGCCGCCACCGAACTCAAGCACTGGCCGGAGCCGGCCGCGAAGCAACTGGACGCGCTGATCGCGGCCAACGCCAACAAGGGCGCCTTCGCCGTCTTCGACATGGACAACACCAGCTACCGCTACGACCTGGAAGAGGCGCTGCTGCCGTTCCTGGAAATGAAGGGCGTGCTGACCCGCGAGAAGCTCGACCCGTCGCTCAAGCTGATCCCCTTCAAGGACATCGGCGGCCACAAGGAAAGCCTGAACAGCTACTACTACCGCCTTTGCGAGGTCGACGACCTGGTCTGCTACCCCTGGGTCGCCCAGGTGTTCTCTGGCTTCACCCTGAAAGAGCTGAAAGGCTACGTCGACGAACTGATGGCGTACGGCAAGCCGATCCCCAGCACCTACTACGAAGGCGACGCGGTGAAGACCGTCGAGATCCAGCCGCCGAAGGTCTTCACCGGCCAGCAGGAGCTGTACAACAAGCTGATGGAGAACGGCATCGAGGTCTACGTGATGACCGCCGCCCACGAAGAGTTGGTACGCATGGTCGCCGCCGACCCCAAGTACGGCTACAACGTGAAGCCGGAGAACGTCATCGGCGTCACCACCCTGCTGAAGGACCGCAAGACCGGCGAACTGACCACCGCGCGCAAGCAGATCGCCGCCGGCAACTACGACCCCAAGGCCAACCTCGCCCTGGAAGTCACCCCCTACCTGTGGACCCCGGCGACCTGGATGGCCGGCAAGCAGGCCGCCATCCTCACCTACATCGACCAGTGGAAGAAGCCGATCCTGGTCGGCGGCGACACCCCCAGCAGCGATGGCTACATGCTGTTCAACGGCACCGCGGAGAACGGCGTCCACCTGTGGATAAACCGCAAGGCCAAGTACATGGACCAGCTCAACGGCATGATCAAGCGCAACGCCGAAGCCCAGGCCAAGCTGGGCCAGCCGGTCACCGCGGACAAGAACTGGGTGATAGTGACGCCCGAGCAGATTCAGTAGATACGACGCCGCTACAGCCTGCGCTGGCCCTTCAGCGCAGGCATTCACCCTGCCAGACCACGCTGAAGGGCAGGCGCGAATCGGCCTGTTCGATCCAGGCGCGGGTATCGGACATGACCACGAACCGCTTGAAGCCGACCTGTACACCTTGGGCGGTTATATAACGCACTTCGCCACAGGTTCCGCGAAGGTTGCGAAACTCGATGTCACGGGCATCATGCAACTGAGCCAGCAACAGGGCTCGGACCGAACCTTCACGCCCGACGCGCTCTGTCCTCTGCTGTGGAGACTCACGGAATGCAAACCAGAGCAGCGCCAGGGAGCAGAGCGCCACGAGAATGAACAATGCCGGGATGTTCAGCCGGGGGCCGCGAGCCTTGCCTCTCAACACGAGTGGGACCAGGCGCGGCGGAACTGTCGATCTTGCGCGATCACCTCAATGACCACGTTGCTGCCACTGGTCGCGACGAAGCGCTTGAAGCCGGAATCCTGCCTGAAGTAATCCAGATAACGGACCTCGCCGCAGGCACCTTTCAGGTTACGGAACTCCGCCGTTTCCGGGTGGCTCAGGTTCGCGAGTACGAAAGACTTTACCCGCTCTTCCGGTAGCGTCGTTCCGCCGGAGAAGGCGAGGGCGAGGAGCAGCAGTATCAGTAGCGGAGCTCCGATTTTGAGCATTCTTCTTGCCTTTTTTCAGGGGCTCGCGGCCCTCTATACAGCCTTTTTCAAATGCCGTTAGACGCTAGCTCCAACGGTGTTCGGTAGACAGCGGCGATACGGTTTATGCACGCGCGCACCTGCAGATTGTTTTGTATCTGTGCAAGTGTCGCTGCAATTGATGCGCTTTTGGCAATTAGCCAGGGTAGGCTGAATAACGCCCCTATGGCTGAATCAGCCAGCGTGGAAAGTAGGTCCAAGAGTATTTTTGAGCATTTGAACAGTTCATCAAGTGCTGTGTTGATAACGACGAGCACCTCGGTGTTGTAATTTATGTTTTGGGCAATTGCCGGTGTCCAAATACTGCCCACTAAGCTCATGAGGTCTTGGATTTCTTCGTCAGAGAGTTTCACGATATTTTCTCCAGGGTTAGTTAATTTGGGCTCTGTGGCCCTCGGTAACTCGCTCGCTGGCGAATGTTCGAGACTCTCGGTCTTCAGATGGTTAAGGGTTCCACAGCGGGGGCACTTTATCTGGAGTGCCGTATAGTTACCTGTTTTGGCAAGCAGCTTTCCGCAGGTGCCGCAACGCTGTTCTTTGAGTGGGTAGGTATGTTCCATTGCATGCACGTCCATATGCTTTATGTGTTTCAGGAAACACTGATGGCGCACCGGAGTTTTGTATAGATCGCTAGTTGTTATTCGATGTTTCGAGCTGCTCGTGAGGCTCTGTAGGAAATTTCTGCTCTTATTTTTCAGGAATACCAAGGCTTTGACTGTTCTGATTTTTTATTTGGATGATATTGGCTTTCTGTTCGATGGAGCTTAGTTCCTTCAGCCACTTCAATAGATTTTGAAGAAGATTAGTGGGCAGAACTTCCAGTTTTCTCCACTCAAACTTCAGGCTGGCGGCCGACAGTTTCCCCATGTGGTTATGGCGCAGCTTGCCGTCCGCGGAATAGAAGAGCGTGCTTGGCACGCCGAACGAGCCGAAGACCTCCCGCCGGCCGGCGGGAGGCCGCGATACCGTTCGTCCGCCATATCCGTCCAAAAGACTCAAGTACTCCCGGCGTTCGCCGATAGCGCGGTAGCAGGGCGTATTCCGCCCGTCCCACTCCATTCCTTGCGCGCTTTCGCCTTCGCCGGTGGGGCTCGACCGTTGCCGTAGAAAACACCATGAATCCATCCCGTTCGCGCATCGCCTGGCAGCTCGCCGGTGCACTCGCCATCCTTCTGATCCTGCTCATCAGCGGCAGCACGCTGTTTGCCTTGCGTTCGCTAGACAGCGCTACCCTGAGCATCCGCGAGGAGCACCTGGCCAGCGAGGCGCGCCTGCTGGCCGACCAGCTGGAGACCTTCCACGGCAACCTGCGGGAAAGCACTGGGCGCCTGGCCGGATTGTTCGAGCAGAGCTTCAGCGGGGGCATGCAGCTGCGCGTGGACGAACCCGTGACGCTGGCCGGGCGCACCGCGCCGGCGCTGTACCTGGGCGCGACACGGCTCAACGGCGACTTCACGCTGGTCGACGAATTCCGCCGGCTGACCGCCGGGGTGGCCACGGTATTCGTCCGTGACGGCGACGATTTCGTGCGCATCACCACCTCGCTGACCAAGCAGGACGGCAGCCGCGCCCTCGGCACCGTGCTCGACCACCAGCACCCGGCGTACCAGAAACTGCTGCGCGGCGAGGGCTACCTGGGCCGCGCGGCACTGTTCGAGCGTTTCTACATGACCCAGTACAGCCCGGTGCGCGATGCCAGCGGGCGGGTGATCGCCGTTCTGTTCGTCGGCTTCGACTACACCGACGCGCAGCGCAACCAGTTCGCCAACCTCGCGCGCTTCCGCCTGGGCGTCGGCGGCTCCCTGGCGCTGCTCGACGAGCAGGGCCACTGGCTGGTGCCGCCGGCCGGCGCACGGGAGCCCGAGCGCGTCGCCGCGACCCTCGCCGGCCTTGCCGCGCAGGCGGGCAGGGGGGCCACCTGGAGCGACGGCGCAGAGGACTTCTACAGTGTCGCCGCGCCCTTCGCCGGCGGACCCTGGACGGTGCTGGCGAGCATGCCGCAGCGGGAAATCCGCGCGGTGACCTGGCGGGTCGGCAGCCAGTTGGCGATCGGCAGCCTGATCGCCATGGCCCTGGCGGTGGTCGCCGCGGCCTGGCTGCTGCGGCGCAAGCTGCGCCCGCTGGGCGACCTGGTGCGCCAGGCGCGGGCCCTCGGCGAGGGCGACCTCAGCGCGCGCCTGCGGATTACCAGCCATGACGAGATCGGCGAGCTGGCCCAGGGCTTCAATCAGATGGGCGAGGCGCTGGCGCGCATGGTCGAAGGCGTGCGCGGCTCGGCGGCGGCGGTCGGACGCTGCTCGGGCAGCCTGTCGGGCCTGTCCGGCGGCGCCTTCGCCGGGATGGAGCAGCAGTCCGGCGAGATCAACAGCATGGCCGGCGCGGTCGAGGAATTCAGTGCCACCGCGGCCGACATCGCCGACAACATGCGCCGCACCGAGCGCACGGCGGCGGAGAACACGCGCCAGACCGGCATCGGCCAGCAGGCCATGGACGAGGCCACGGCGGCGCTGGCGCAGATCGCCGCGGCCCTGGGCGAGACGGTCGGACGAGTCAACACCCTGGGCGCGCGCTCCCAGGAAATCGGCAGCATCGTCGGGGTCATCACCTCCATCGCCGAACAGACCAACCTGCTGGCGCTCAACGCGGCCATCGAAGCGGCGCGTGCCGGCGAGCAGGGCCGCGGCTTCGCCGTGGTGGCCGATGAGGTGCGCAGCCTGGCGGCGCGGACCCGCGAGGCGACCACGGAAATCTCGGCGATGATCGCCACCATCCAGCAGGAAACCGCCGGCGCCATCGAAACCATCGAGCAGGGCAACCAGCTGATGCAGCATGGCCTGGAACTCAACGGCCGAGTCGCCGCCGCGCTGGCGGAGATCGCCGCGCAGAGCCGCGCGGCAGGCGAGCAGTTCACAGTCATCACCACCGCTACCCACGAGCAGAGCCGCACCGCGACGATGCTCAGCGGCAACCTGCAGGGCGTGGCCCAGGTGAACGGCGAGCAGCGCCAGGTGATCGGCGAGCTGGCGCGCACCGTGAAGGAACTCGACGGGCTGGCGGAGGGGCTGCGCCAGGAGGTCGGGCGCTTCCGCTGAAACGCGTCAGGGCTGCAGCTGTTCCAGGCCACGCTCCAGGCTGGCGGCCGACAGTTCGCCCATGTGGCTGTGGCGCAGCTTGCCGTCCGCGGCATAGAAGAGCGTGGTCGGCATGCCGTACGAGCCGGTGGCCTGGCCGAGGCGGTTGCCGCTGTCGAGCAGCACTTCGGCGGGCTGCAGGCCCTGGCTGGCGAGGAAGCTGGCCACGGCTTCGGCCGACTCGCCCTGGTTGACCAGCACGAAGCGCACATCCGTCCGGGCCTGCCGGGCCGCCTCCAGCACCGGCATTTCGCGGCGGCAGGGCGGGCACCAGGAGGCCCAGAGGTTGACCACCAGCGGGCGGCCGTCCAGGCGCTGGAGATCGACCGGGCGGCCTTGCAGGTCGGTCAACGCCACCGCCGGCAGCTGTTGGCTGCGGTCCAGGGCGGCGACCACCGCGCTGGCGCCTCCCCACACGCACAGGCCGCTCACCAGGGCGATGACCAGCGGCCGGCGCGGGCCCGTGCGGCGCCAGGCCAGCCAGGCGCCGACGGTGGCCGCCGCGAGTACGCCGGGGAGCATCAGGAAGCCGCCGTCGCGGATATCCAGCAGGCTCCAGGGCATGGCGGCGTATTGCTCGGCGTAGCGCGCGGCGAACCCCAGGCGTGCCGCCAACAGCCCGGCCAGGAGCATGGCGAACAGCGTGCCTTCCGGGTTGCCGCCGTGCTTGCGTGCGGCCAGCCAGCCGGCGAACAGGGCGCAGATGAAGCCCAGCATCAGCAGGGCTTGCGGCATGGGGATGGCGAAGGGGCCGAGAATCAGGCTGGTCATGATGGGCTCCGGGAGGCAGGCGCCGAGTATCGCAGCCCGGCGCGGCCGGGCGGGAAGCGTGCTGTGGATAAATGTTTCGACCCCAGCACTCCCCGGTAGCTTGTAGGAGTGGGCCATGCCCGCGAATCGCGCGCGTGGCGCGCTCCTACGGGGGCAAGGAGGTGCTCAAGCCAAGGCGATATCGTCCATGGCCTCGGCGTGCAACGCCTCCACCAGCCGCGTGGCGCAGGCGCCGACCTTGCGCACGGCTTCCTCGATGCGCGGCAGGTCGCGGCTGGAGTAATTCATGCGCAGGCAGTTGCGGTACTTGCCGGAGGCGGAAAAGATGCTGCCGGCCGCCACCTGGACGCGCTCGGCCAGCAGCGCCTGGTTCAGGCGCACGCTGTCGAACTGCGCTTCCAGCTCCACCCAGAGCATGAAGCCGCCCTGGGGCCGGCTGACCAGCGCGCCTTCGGGGAAATAGCGGCGCACCCACTCGGTCATCAGGTCGCGGTGACGTTGATATTGCGCGCGCATGCGGCGGATGTGCGGCTCGTAATGGCCGCCGCCGACGAACTCGGCCAGGGCCATCTGCGGCTGTGGCGCGCAGGTGCCGCTGGCGATGTACTTGAAGTGGAGGATGCGCTCCAGGTAGCGCCCCGGCACCACCCAGCCGGTGCGCAGCCCGGGCGCCACCGTCTTGGAGAACGAGCTGGCGAGCAGCACGCGGTCGTCGGTATCGAACGACTTGATACTGCGTGGCCGCGGGTAGGCGTAGGCCAGCTCGCCGTAGACGTCGTCCTCGAGGATCGGCACGTCGTAGCGCTGCGCCAGGCTGAGCAGGGCGCGCTTGCGGGCGTCCGGCATGATGTAGCCCAGCGGGTTGTTGCAGTTGGGGGTGAGCAGGATCAGCTTCACCGGCCACTGCTCCATGGCCAGCTCCAGGGCTTCCAGACTGACGCCGTTGAGCGGGTCGGTGGGAATCTCCAGCGCCTTCAGGCCGTGGGCCTTGAGCGCCTGCATGGCACCGTGGAAGCTCGGCGAGTCGATGGCGACGATATCGCCCGGCTGGCAGATGGCGCGCAGGGTGACGGCCAGGGCCTCCTGGCAGCCGGTGGTAACGATGATCTCGCTGGGCGGCACCTGGCAGCCGGAATCCAGCATCAGCCGGGAAATCTGCTCGCGCAGGGGCAGCGAGCCCTGGATGCCCTCGTAGCCCAGGCTCTGCAGGTCGGTGCGGCGCGCCGCGTTGGCCATGGCGCGTTGCAGCGGCTTGAGCGAGGGGCTGGCGATGTCCGGGGTGCCGCGGCCGAGCTGGACGAAGTCGCCGCCGGGGGCCCGGCGCACCTGTTCCAGCACCTGGTCCCACTGCGAGACATCCACCGGGCGTTGCGCCGGTCGGGTCATCGGTGGCATGGCCGGCAACGGGCGGCGTTCGGGAACGAAGAAGCCAGACTTGGGCCGTGGCTCCACCAGCCCGGCGTCCTCCAGCACGCGATAGGCCTGTTGCACGGTGCTGATGCTGACGCCGTGCTCCTCGCTCAGTGCGCGTACCGAGGGCAGACGGTCGCCGGGGCGGTACAGCCCCTGCTCGATGCGCTCGCCCAGGGTGGCGGCCAGTTGTGCGTATCGCTTCATCACAGATGCCCCGTGCCGCGACATCGCGGCGCTGACCAGTACAGATCTGGCCAAAATACGCCATTCAGTTGGTTTTTTCGCCTGTCTGTATGGAGGAAATATGGATTCTTTGAATCTGTAATGAAAACCGTCCGTTCGCCACTCTATCCCCAGGCTTGGAGGAGGAGTTGCCCAATGAACGGTTTGACCGATGTACGCCTGACCTTGTACCAGCAGGAACTGCTCGGCATCGACGGCGCCCGCGTGGCGCCGCGCGGCCCGCGGGAAAGCCGCTGGCAGCAGTTCTGGCGGCGGGTGCGCACCCGCAGGCAGTTGCTGGAACTCAGCGACGAGCAGTTGCGCGATATCGGCATCAGCCGCGAACAGGCGCGCATCGAGGCGATGCGTCCGTTCTGGCGCTGCTGAAGCTCAGTGACCGGCGCGGTATTGCAGGGCTTCGGCCAGCTGCGGGCGGGCGATGTGTTCCGCACCTTCCAGGTCGGCCAGGGTACGGGCGACCTTGAGCACGCGGTGCAGGGCGCGCAGGGAGAGGTCCAGGCGCTCGCCGGCGGATTCCAGCCAGGTCTGGTCCTGGGAACTCAGTGCACAGTTTTGGTGCATTGACTTGAGGTCGAGGACGGCGTTCGCGCAGCCCTGGCGTTTCAGTTGCCGCGCGCGGGCGTCGGCGACCTGCGCGGCGACTTCGGCGCTGCCGAGGCTGCTGCCTTGCGGCGCCAGCCGGGTGCTTTCGCGGCCCACGGTCAGGTGCAGGTCGATACGGTCCAGCAGTGGGCCGGAGAGCTTGTTGCGGTAGCGCTGGATCTGCTCCGGCGTGCAGCGGCAGCGCCCGCTGGGGTCGCCCAGGTAGCCGCAGGGGCAGGGGTTCATCGCCGCCACCAGCTGGAAGCGCGCCGGGAAGCGGACCCGGCCGTTGGCCCGGGCGATGACGATTTCCCCGCTTTCCAGGGGCTCGCGCAGCACCTCGAGTACCTTGCGATCGAATTCCGGCAGCTCGTCGAGGAACAGCACGCCGGCGTGGGCCAGGGTGATCTCCCCCGGCTGCGGTCGGCTGCCGCCACCCACCAGGGCGGCGGCCGAGGCGCTATGGTGCGGCTGGCGGAACGGGCGCTGCGGCCAGTGGGTCAGCGGGCCGCTCCCGGCCACCGAGTGGATGGCCGCCACGTGTAAGGCTTCGTCTTCGCTCAGCGGCGGCAACAAGCCGGGCAGGCGGCTGGCCAGCAGGGTCTTGCCGGTGCCCGGGGGGCCGCTCAGCAACAGGTTGTGCGAGCCAGCGGCGGCGACCAGCAGGGCGCGCTTGGCCGCCGCCTGGCCCTGCACTTCGGCGAGGTCGGGGTAGGGCGGCGTCTCGCGCAGCAGGCCCCGGGCCTGGTAGGGCGCCAGGGGGGTCTGCCCGCTCAGGTGTGCGGCCAGTTCCAGCAGGTGGCCGATGGCGTAGATCGTCAGGCCGCTGGCCAGGCTGGCTTCTTCGGCGTTTTCCCTCGGCACTACCAGACTTCTTCCCGCCGCGCGTGCCGCCAAGGCTGCAGGAAGCACACCCTGAACGGGCCTCAGGGCGCCGGAAAGGGCCAGTTCACCGAGGCATTCGAGGTCGTCCAGGTTGGCGCCGGGCACCTGGTTGCCTGCGGCCAGGATGCCCAGGGCGATGGCCAGGTCGAAGCGTCCGCCGTCCTTGGGCAGGTCGGCCGGGGCGAGGTTGAGGGTGATGCGCCGGGCGGGGAATTCGAAGCCCGAGTTGAGGATGGCGCTGCGCACGCGGTCCTTGCTTTCCTTGACCGCGGTTTCCGGCAGGCCGACCAGGGTCAGCGACGGCAGGCCGTTGGCCAGGTGCGCCTCGACGGTGACGCCGGGGGCTTCCACGCCGACCTGGGCGCGGCTGTGGACGATCGCCAGGGACATGCCTCTCTCCTTGAGCGCATGCCGCCCGCTGCGGGCTTATTCGGCCTCGGGCGGCGTGAGTTTGGCCTCCATTTCGGCGACCTTGGCTTCCAGCGCCTCGAGGCGCGCGCGGGTGCGGGCGAGCACCACCATCTGGCTGTCGAATTCGTCGCGGCTGACCAGGTCGAGCTTGCCGAAGGCGCTCTGCAGCAAGACCTTGAACTGCGCTTCCAGCTCGGCGCGGGGCAGCGGCGATTCACCGCCGAAAAGGCGGCTGGCCTGTTGGCCGAGGGCGTCGAGGAAGGCTTTGGGCGGCAGCATGGCGGCGATTTCCGAATGAACTGGGGCGGCAGTCTACCACGTGGGCCCGAGCCTCTGGAGGGCGCTGCCCGAGCCGATTCGTTGCACGCTTTTTGCGCAGGCGCACCGGGATGACTGCCCGGTTCTGGTGCGGCATATGGCACGCGGCCATCCCCTGGACGTCGCGGTTTTTCGCTAAACGGCTGAATAACCGGGGTTTTCGGCGAGCTGGCAAGGTTCCTGCTTTGGGGCTTGCATGGCGTGCACCGATGCAGGTCCGGTGCTGCTGGCGGAGCTGACGAGCGCTTCGCGGAAGCGGCTGAAGGAAGTCGGAGTGCTGAGGTAGGGCGGCCGGCGCATTACAAAAGCCAGACACTGCGCTTAGACTTGTCTCCGGGTTCGTTCTTCCTGGGGCGGGTCCACCAAAACACGGGAGAGAGTTACATGAAGCTAGTCACAGCCATCATCAAGCCGTTCAAGCTGGACGACGTGCGCGAGTCGCTGTCCGAGATCGGCGTGCAGGGCATCACTGTGACCGAAGTCAAGGGCTTCGGCCGGCAGAAGGGTCACACCGAGCTGTACCGTGGCGCGGAATACGTCGTCGATTTCCTGCCCAAGGTGAAGATCGACGTCGCCATCGCCGATGACCAGCTGGATCGTGTTATCGAAGCCATCACCAAGGCCGCCAACACCGGGAAGATCGGTGACGGCAAGATCTTTGTCGTAAATCTGGAACAGGCCATTCGTATCCGTACCGGCGAAACCGGCACCGACGCGATCTAAGCCAAGCCCACACCGAACCCCACGCCCCAGGAGAAACAAAAATGACTCTGCGCAAGTTCGCAGGGCTCGGCGCCCTATTGCCCCTCGCAATGCCCGCTCTGGCCATGGCCGACGAGGCCGCGGCTCCGGTCCTGAACAGCGGTGACACCGCCTGGATGCTGATTTCCAGCGCCCTGGTGCTGATGATGACCATTCCCGGCCTGGCCCTGTTCTACGGCGGCATGGTGCGCGCCAAGAACGTCCTGTCGATCATGATGCAGTGCTTCGCGATCACCGCGCTGGTCAGCATCCTCTGGGTCGTCTACGGCTACAGCATGGCCTTCGACACCGTCGGCATGGAAAAGGGCGTGATCAACTTCGCCTCCTTCGTCGGCGGCTTCGACAAGGCCTTCCTCAGCGGCCTGACCAGCACCGGCCTGACCTCCGCCGCCGCGCTGTTCCCGGAAAGCGTCTTCGTGATGTTCCAGATGACCTTCGCGATCATCACCCCGGCGCTGATCGTCGGTGCCTTCGCCGAGCGCATGAAATTCTCCGCGCTGCTGATCTTCACCGCGCTGTGGTTCACCCTGGTCTACGCACCGATCGCGCACATGGTCTGGAGCGGTGACGGCGGCCTGCTGTGGGACTGGGGCGTGCTGGACTTCGCCGGTGGCACCGTGGTGCACATCAACGCCGGTGTCGCCGGCCTGGTGGCCTGCCTGGTGATGGGCAAGCGCAAGGGCTACCCGACTGCCGCCATGGCTCCGCACAACCTGGGCTACACCCTGGTTGGCGCTGCCCTGCTGTGGGTGGGCTGGTTCGGCTTCAACGCCGGTTCCGCCGCCGCCGCCAACGGCACCGCCGGCATGGCCATGCTGGTGACCCAGATCGCCACCGCCGCCGCCGCCCTGGGCTGGATGTTCGCCGAGTGGATCGCTCACGGTAAGCCGAGCGCCCTGGGCATCGCCTCCGGCGTCGTCGCCGGCCTGGTAGCCGTGACCCCGGCCGCCGGCACCTGCGGCCCGATGGGCGCGATCATCCTCGGCCTGGCCGCTGGCGTGATCTGCTTCTTCGCCGCCACCACCCTCAAGCGCGCCATCGGCTACGACGACTCCCTGGACGCCTTCGGCGTGCACGCCGTCGGCGGCATCGTCGGCGCCCTGCTGACCGGCGTGTTCGCCGCTCCGGCCCTGGGTGGCTTCGGCACCGTCACCGACATCGGCGCCCAGCTGTTCATCCAGTTCAAGGGCGTGGCCTTCACCATCGTCTACACCGGCATCGTCAGCTTCATCATCCTCAAGGTGCTGGACATGGTCATCGGCCTGCGCGTCAGCGAGGAAGAGGAAACCGTGGGTCTGGACCTGGCCCTGCACAACGAGCGCGGCTACAACCTGTAAGGTTCGCGCGAGTTCGACGAAGGGCGCCCTCGGGCGCCCTTTGTTTTTTCCCGCCTTTCGCTAGAATGCGCCCGCATCGGTAGCCAATCGGAGGCCCGCCATGTGGCAGCAGACTTTGATCACCCTGCGACCCCGGTCGCGCGGTTTCCACCTGGTCACCGATGAGTTGCTGGCGGCGCTACCGGAGCTGGCGCGTTGCCGGATCGGCTTGCTGCACCTGCTGTTGCAGCACACGTCGGCGTCGCTGACGCTGAACGAGAATGCCGACCCCTCGGTGCGGCGGGACTTCGAGCGATTCTTCGATCGTCTGGTACCGCAGGGCGAGGGTGGCTATGAACATGATTACGAGGGGCCGGACGATTTGCCCGCGCACTTCAAGGCCAGCCTGCTGGGCTGCCAGCTGACCCTGCCGGTCAGCGCCGGACGCCTGGCGCTGGGCACCTGGCAGGGCGTTTACCTGGGCGAGCACCGCGATCACGGCGGGCCGCGCAAGGTGCTGGCGACCCTGCAGGGTGAGGCTCCGTGAATTTTTTCCGGCGGCGTTCGTCAAAGCGCGCAGCTGGGCTATAACTAACCTGCTTTGCAGCACCACGAGGTTGAGCAATGAGCGACGAAGAACTGGAACAAGACGAGCTGGAAGCTGGCGACGAGGACGACGGCGAGGAGCTGGCCGCGGCTGACGATGGCGAAGCCGATGGCGACGCCGACGAGGCCCCTGCTGCTTCCTCTGGCGGCAAGAAAGCCAAGGCTGCCGTAGAGGAAGAGGAGCTGCCTTCGGTGGCGGCCAAGAACAAGGAGCGCGATGCCCTGGCCAAGGCGATGGAGGATTTCCTCTCTCGCGGCGGCAAGGTGCAGGAAATCGAGCCCAACGTGGTCGCCGACCCGCCGAAGAAGCCCGACAGCAAGTACGGCAGCCGCCCCATCTAAGGGCGATGTCGTGGAAAAGCCCGCCCTCCCCGGAAGGGGAGCGGCGGGCTTTTTCTTGCCTGCGCCGCCTGGCGGGCGCCTACAGGCGCGCCAGCACCGCCGGCAGCTCGGCCAGGCTGTGGATGATCGCGCTGGGCGCTTCCTCGCCTTCCCAGGTTTTGCGAGCCGGGTTGAACCAGATCGCCTGCAGGCCCGCGCGGCGCGCGCCGGCGATGTCGTCGCTGGGATGGTCGCCGATGTGCACCGCCTGCTGCGGGGCCACGCCGGCGCGCCTGAGCGCTTCCTGGAAGGGCTTCGGGTCGGGCTTGCCGATACCCAGCTCTTCCGCGCACAGGGCGAACTGGAAGTAGTCGGCCAGGCCCAGGCGGCGCACGTCGGCGTTGCCGTTGGTGAGCACGCCGAGGATGAAGCGGTTGGCCAGGGCCTCTAGGGTCGGGTGCACCTCGGGGAACAGGCTGACCTGGTGGCGCGCCTGCAGGAACACCTGGAAGCCGGCCTCGGCCAGCTCCTCGGCTTGCGCCTGCGGGTAATCGGCGTCGAGCAGGGCGTGCAGGAGGATGCGCCGGCGCAGTTCGCTCAGGCGGTGCCTGAGCATCGGGTCCACCTGCATCAGTCGCGCGCGGATCGCCCACAGGTGTTCGATGGGTACCGGGCCCAGTTGCGCGGCGTTCACCGCCAGCCATTCGCGCAGGGTGGCCTCGGCGCTGTTCATGACCGGGGCGACGTCCCACAGGGTGTCGTCGAGGTCGAAGGTGACCAGCCGGATGCTCATTCCTCGGCTCCTGTATCGCTGTCTCGTTTGCCGCGTCGGGCGCGGGGGTGGGCCTGGTCGTAGACCTTGGCCAGGTGCTGGAAGTCCAGGTGGGTATAGATCTGCGTGGTGGCGATGTCGGCGTGGCCGAGCAGCTCCTGCACCGCGCGCAGGTCCTGGGAGGATTCCAGGATATGGCTGGCGAAGGAATGCCGCAGCATGTGCGGATGCAGGTGCTGGCCCAGTTCGCGCACGCCGGCCTGGCGTACGCGCAGCTGCACGGCGCGCGGGGTCAGGCGCTTGCCGCTGTGGCCGACGAACAGCGCGCGGTCGGCCGGGCGGGCCTGCTCGCGCAGCGGCAGCCATTCCTCGATGGCCTGGCGCGCGGCACGGCCTACCGGCAGCTCGCGGACCTTGTTGCCCTTGCCGTGCACGCGTACCAGCGCGGCGGACAGGTCGAGGCCGTCGAGGTCCAGGCCGACCAACTCGGACAGGCGCAGGCCGGAGGAATAGAACAGCTCCAGCATGGCCTGGTCGCGGCGGGCGATGAAGTCGTCCTCCAGGGCGCCGTCGAGCAACTGGCCGGCGCGGTCGGCGTCGAGGGTGCGCGGCAGCTTGCGCGCGGCCTTGGGCGCGGACAGGCCGTCGGCCGGGTTGTGCCGGCAGCGGCCTTCGCGGATCAGGTACTGGTAGAGCCCGCGCACCGCCGAGAGCAGCCGCGCCAGGCTGCGGCTGGACAGGCCCTGGGCGTGCAGGCGGGCGACCTGGGCGCGCAGCTCGCGCACCTGCAGGTCGGCCCAGGCGGCGATACCGTGCTTGTCGCAGAGGGCGACGACCTTGAGCAGGTCGCGCTGGTAGCCGGCGAGGGTGTGGGCGGACACCTGGCGTTCGCTGCGCAGGTGTTCGAGGTAGGCGTCGAGATCAACTGCAAGCGTCAAACTGCAAGCTCCAGGTGGAAGGCTCGTCTGCCCGCGCTTGCCGCCAGAGGCTTGCCGCCGTCAGCGTACCGAACGCAGCGGCGTGGAGAAGCGCGGCAGGACGCGGGCCAGGACCTCGGCGACGTAGCCGAGGAACAGGGTGCCGAGGGTGCTCTTGTAGTGTTGCGGGTCCGGGCTGCCGATCGCCAGTACGCCGTGCAGGCCCTGGTAGGTCAGCGAGACCACCGCCGCCGAGCCGACGCCGTCGCGCTCGGCTTCGCCGAACAGGAAGGTCAGCTCGTGGGGGCGCAGCACGCCGCAGACGGTCTTGCCGCCGGAGAGCAGGCCGCCGATGGCCTGGTGCGCTTCCGCGCTGCTCACCGAGCGACCCACCGGCAGGTTGTTGTCGCTGAACAGGATCAGGCTGACGAAGGGCACCTGGAATTCGTGGCGCAGGCTGTCTTCCACGGTGCTGACCACGTCTTCCAGGCTGGTGGCGTCGAGCAGGTCGAGCACCAGCCGGCGGGTCTTGTCGAACAGCCGGTCGTTGTCGCGGGCCACATCCATCAGCTGCGCCAGGCGGTGGCGCATCTCGATGTTGCGCTCGCGCAGCAGGCGCACCTGGCGTTCCACCAGCGAGACGGCGCTGCCGCTCTCGTGGGGGATACGCATCTCCGGGATCAGCTCGTCATGCTCGACGAAGAATTCCGGATGCTGGCGCAGGTACTCGGCGACCTGTTCGGCATCCAGCGGCGGGCGGTTTTCCGGGCTGTTCTCGGTCATGGGCGTCTCGGTTATAGGCGGACCTGGCCTTCGTACACACGCACGGCGGGCCCGGTCATCATAACCGGCTGGCCGGGGCCTGCCCACTCGATGTTCAGGCGCCCGCCGGGCAGGTCGATGGCCACCGGCGAACTCAGCCAGCCCTGGCGGATGCCGGCCACGGCGGCGGCGCAGGCGCCGGTGCCGCAGGCCAGGGTCTCGCCGACCCCGCGTTCCCACACGCGCAGGCGCGCATGGTTGGCGTCGACCACCTGGAGGAAGCCGATGTTGGCCTTGGCCGGGAAGCGCGGGTGCACTTCCAGCTGCGGGCCGAGGGTGCGCACCGGGGCGCTGTCGACGTCGTCCACGCGCAGCACGCCGTGCGGGTTGCCCATGGAGATGGCGGCCAGCTCGACGCTCTGCCCGTCGACCTCGAGGCGGTAGCTCAGCGCCTCGGCGTCGGCCTGGAACGGCACCTGTAGCGGGTCCAGGCGCGGCGCGCCCATGTCCACGGTGACCTGGCCGTCGTTGGCGACGTTGAGCTCGATGATTCCGCCCTTGGTCTCGACACGGATGGATTTCTTCACCGTCAGGCGCTTGTCCAGCACGAAGCGGGCGAAGCAGCGCGCGCCGTTGCCGCACTGCTCCACTTCGCTGCCGTCGGCGTTGAAGATGCGGTAGCGGAAGTCGACGTCGGGGCTGCCCGGCGGCTCGACGATCAGCAGCTGGTCGAAGCCGACGCCGGTGTTGCGGTCGCCCCAGCTCTTGACGTGGCGGGGCAGCACGTGGGCGTGCTGGCTGACCAGGTCGAGGACCATGAAGTCATTGCCCAGCCCGTGCATCTTGGTGAAACGCAGCAGCATGGTCTCGGCCTCACTCCGGCAGCAGGCTTTCGCCGGCGTAAAGCTCCTGGACGGTCTCGCGGCGGCGCACCTCGAAGGCCCGCTCGCCATCCACCAGCACCTCGGCGGCGCGGCCGCGGGTGTTGTAGTTGGAGCTCATGACGAAACCATAGGCGCCGGCCGAACGCACGGCCAGCAGGTCGCCTTCCTCCAGGACCAGCTCGCGGTCCTTGGCGAGGAAGTCGCCGGTTTCGCAGATCGGCCCGACCAGGTCGTAGTTGCGCTTCTCGCCGGCGCGCGCCTGCACCGGGGTGACGTCCATCCAGGCCTGGTACAGGGCCGGGCGGATCAGGTCGTTCATCGCCGCGTCGATGATGGCGAAGTCCTTGTGCGCGGTGTGCTTGAGGTACTCCACGCGGGTCAGCAGCAGGCCGGCGTTGGCCACGATGTAACGGCCCGGCTCGAACACCAGGGTCAGCTGGCGGCTGCCCAGGCGCTCGCGGATGGCGCGGATGTAGTCGCTGGCCGGCGGCGGGGTTTCGTCGCGGTAGCGCACGCCGAGGCCGCCGCCCAGGTCCAGGTGGCGGATGGCGATGCCGCGCGCGGCCAGGCGGTCGATCAGCGCCAGCAGGCGGTCGAGGGCGTCGAGGAAGGGCTCCAGCTGGGTCAGCTGCGAGCCGATGTGGCAGTCCACGCCCTTCACGTCCAGGTTCGGCAGCTCGGCGGCGCGGGCGTAGATGGCCTCGGCCGCGTCGATGTCGACGCCGAACTTGTTCTCTTTCAGACCGGTGGAGATGTACGGGTGGGTCTGCGCGTCCACGTCCGGGTTTACCCGCAGCGAGACCGGCGCCTTCACGCCGAGCTGCGCGGCCACGTCCTGCAGGCGCTCGAGTTCCACGGCGGATTCGACGTTGAAGCAGTGCACGCCGACTTCCAGGGCGCGGCGCATGTCCTCGCGGGACTTGCCGACGCCGGAGAACACCACCTTGGCCGGGTCGCCGCCGGCGGCCAGGACGCGTTCCAGTTCACCGCGGGAGACGATGTCGAAACCCGAGCCCAGGCGTGCCAGGACGTTCAGCACGGCCAGGTTGGAGTTCGCCTTGACCGCGAAGCACACCAGGTGCGGCATGCCTTGCAGGGCGTCGGTGTAGGAACGGAACTGCTGCTCGATGTGAGCGCGCGAGTAGACGTAGGTGGGGGTGCCGAAGCGCTCGGCGAGCGCCGACAGCGCGACGCCTTCCGCGAACAGCTGCCCGTCGCGGACGTTGAATGCCTCCATGTGCTGCTCCCTTACAGACCGTAGCGGTCCTTGCTGTGCTTGCTTTGGGCTTGCTGGTCATCCGGCAGGTACAGCGGGCCTTTCTGGCCGCAACCGGCGAGCGCGGCGCTGAGCACGGCGAGCGCGACGAAGGGAAGAAGCAGTCGCTTCATGGCGGAATCCTTGTAATCAAAGCGTGATTGAGCCGGAGTATACCGACCCCCCGGCGCCTTGCCTATGCAAGCGGACTCCCGCCCGGCGGGCCTTCCGGGTAGCATCTGAAGGAAAAATCGGAGGACTCATGCAAGCCCCCGCCCCACTCGCCGGTTCCATCGCCATCGCCTACGTGCAGGGCCTGGTTGACCACCTCGAACGCCGTGGCGTGGCGCCGCGGCGGTTGCTCGCCGGCGTCCAGCTCGACCCGGCGATCCTCGCCCAGCGCGAGGCGCGCATCGCCGCCAGCGTCTACGTCGACCTGCTGCAGCTGGGCCTGGAGCTCAGCGGCGACGCCGACCTCGGCCTGCACCTGGGCGAAGGCGTGCGCCCCGGGCACTTCGGCGTGCTCGGCTACCTGCTGATGAGCTGCGCGACCCTGGGCGACGCCCTGCACCGCCAGGCGCGCTACGCCGAGCTGGTCGGCAGCCTGGGCCGCGTCGAACTGGCCGACGAGCCGCCGCGCGCCGGCCATGAACCGCTCGTGCGGCACAGCTGGGACCCGCTGCTGCCGCGCCTGCCGCGCCAGCTGGCGGAGGAAACCCTGGCCTGCTGGCTGCGCTTCGGCCACTGGATCAGCGGCCAGCAGCAGCCCCCGGTGGAAGTGCGCTTCCGCCACCCGGCGCCGGACGACACCCGCGAACACCAGCGCATCTTCCGTTGCCCGGTGCTGTTCAACCAGGCCGACAACGCCCTGGTGTTTCCCCGGCGCCTGCTGAACCTGCCCCTGGAACAGGCCGACAGCCAGATCCAGCGCACCCTCGACGCCTACGCCGGGCGCCTGCTGGAGGCCATCCGGCGTGGCGACGGGGTGCTCGAACGGGCGCGCCGGCGCCTGGCCGAGCGCCTGCCGGAGCAGGCCATCGACCTGGAGGCGCTGGCCGCGGAGCTGGCCCTGAGCCCGCGCACCCTGCAGCGCCGCCTGCGCGACAGCGGCCTGTCGTTCAGCCGCCTGGTGGACGAGACCCGCCAGCAGCTGGTGCTGCACCACCTGCGCGACCCGGCGCTGGAACTGGCCGACGTCGCCAGCCTGGTCGGCTTCAGCGAGGCCGGCTCGCTGGCGCGGGCGTTCCGTCGCTGGACGGGGCAGAGTCTTGGCGAATACCGGCGTACACTGCAGCCTTTGGCAGATTCTTGAGGACGATGCATGAGCAGCATGAGCGAAGCCCGTTTCCATGACCTGGTCGATGAGGTGCAGACCACGGTGGAAGACGCCTTCGATGACAGCGATCTGGACCTGGACCTGGAGAATTCCGGCGGCGTGCTCACCGTGCGCTTCGAGAACGGCACCCAGCTGATCCTCAGCCGTCAGCCGGCGCTGCGCCAGCTGTGGGTGGCGGCGCGTTCGGGCGGTTTCCATTTCGACTTCGACGAGTCCGGCAGCCTGTGGCTGAACGACAGCACCCGCGAACCGCTGGGCGCGCTGCTCAGCCGGGTGGCCCTGGAACAGGCGGGCGAGGATGTCGAATTCCCCGGCCTCTGAGGCGCCCGTTCCCTCGCCCTGTTGCCGGCGTTGCTGCCTGGATGAGCGGGACGTGTGCATGGGGTGCGGGCGCAGCCTGGCGGAGATCCTTGAGTGGAACGAAGCCGGCGGCGAACGTCGCCGGCAGATCCTCGACGCTGCGCTGAAACGCCGCAAGCCGCTGTGGCCCGGGGCCTGACTGGGCAGTCTTGCTAATTCGCGGCACTGTGTTAGTGTCCGTTGAAAACCCCGCCTTGGGCGGGGTTTTTCTTTTTCCGAACCACTGCCAGGGAGTCTGCCGGCCATCATGACCACGCCACCCATCACCGTTACCCGTCTCGACCTGCAACGTCTGGAGCGCCTGCTCGACAGCCTGGATGAGTACGGCCCCGCCGCCGAAGCGCTGGAAGCCGAGCTGTCCCGCGCCCAGGTGGTCGGCCACGACGAGGTACCGCCGGGTGTGGTGACGATGAATTCCAGCGTGCTCTGCCGCGAGGAAGGCAGCGGCAAGGAGTACCGCCTGACCCTGGTCTACCCGGACGCCGCCGGCGGCGAGGGCAAGGTGTCGATCCTAGCCCCGGTGGGCACCGCGCTGCTGGGCCTGACCATCGGCCAGAGCATCGATTGGCCGGCCCCCGGCGGCAAGACCCTGAAGCTCAGCCTGCTGGACATCACCTATCAGCCGGAAGCTGCCGGCGACTACGATCGTTAATCCTCACGCGCTGGCCAGGGCCTGGTTCAGCGCGCTCTCCAGGCGCTGCTTGTAGCGCAGGTAGTGGATGCTCTGCAGCGCCGACTCGGCGGCGATCGCCGACAGGTCGAGGTCAGTGATGTAGCAGGGGTAGCGCTCCTGCCCGCGACGCTGGGCGAGGATGTGCCGGGCCACGGCCTGGAACAGCCCGGCGCCGTACTCCAGTTCGGAGAATTCGCGGTGGTTGCAGTACAGGGTGATGCGCGGACGCTGACCGGCGCCCGGCTCGACGATCGCCTGGACGTTGTAGTACGGGCGCTCCTGCGGCTGCTGCGGGGGGCTCCGGCGCTCCACCTTGCGCGCCCGGCCGCGACCCGCCGGTAGCAATTCGTAATAAAGAATTTCCTGGATCGGCTGCGCGGCGCCCAACGGTAGCTGCGCGCTGCGCCGGTAGAGCATCGCCTGGAGGAAACGCTGCAGCGGGATCAGCAGGGTCTGCTCGTCGTCGCAGCCCTGCCGCCCGCGCCACAGCGAATTGCGCTCGTCGAGCAGGTACAGCTCGGCCTGGCCTTCGTCGAGGCGGAAGAACACCTGGATGCAGTCCGGGCGGCCCAGCGGCAGCAGCAGCGCCAGGTCCTCGCCTTCCAGGGCGTGGCGGTCCAGATGCAGCGGGCTGTAGGCCTCCTGGCGTTCGCCCAGGTGCTCGACCAGGGCCGGCAGGTCGGCCAGGCTCTGGTGGCTGACCTGGCCCGGCGCCAGGCGCAGCAGGTGGTACTGCTGGCGGATCTGCAGCAGGTAGCGCCCGCCGTTGCCGCTCATCAGCTGCAGGTAGGCGTCACGGAACAGTTCTTCGACGCGCTGGGCGATGGCTGCCGCGCGGTTGCGGCAGAAGCAGCGCACCAGCAGGCGCGGCGGCGTGCCTTCGGCGGGGAGGGAATTGAGGAAGTCGCGCAGGCAGTCGAGCAGCGCGCCGGGCCCGGCGTAGCGGCTGACCAGCAACTCGTTCCAGCTGTTCAGGCTGACCTGGTCGAGGGTCAGCACCAGGTTGTCGCGCAGCCCGGAGTAGCCCAGGGAGTCGGTGCGCCCGGTGGTCATGTGCAGGTTGGCCTGGCTGTGCTGGCGCAGCGGGTCGAGGCCGACGTTGACCAGGATCAGCACGCTGGACGGCGCGCTGGGGCGCAGCAGGGCGCTCTCCGCGACGTCCTGCAGGGGCATCGGCATGGCCTGCTGCAGGCTGCCCAGCAGGTTGCCCAGTTCGTGGTCGGTAAGGTCGCTGTCGCCGGGCTGCAGGGACAGCCGGGTGCTGGCGTCGATCACCCCGTTGCGGTGGCTCCAGGCGAGCAGTTCGAGCAGCTCGCGGGCGCGCTTGAGCGGTGCGTAGTCGGCCAGCTCCGCCGCCGCCAGGTTGCCCGGGAACAATGCCCAGGAGCCACCTTCGGCGGCACCGCCGGCGGCGGGCAGGCGGGCGAGGGTGAGGATGTCCTCGCCCAGGTCCGGGGCGATGCCCGGGTTGATGTGCTCCACCTTGCCGGCCTTGCGCTCGAAGGCCGCGTACAGGCGCCGCCCGAGTACGCCCAGGTCCTGCGGGGCGATGTCGCTGGCGGCCTGCTGCTGGCGGGCGAACAGCGACAGGAAGCGGTAGCTGTGGGTCAGTTCGTTGACCAGCGCGCGGCGTTCCAGGCTGACCTGGCGGACCTTCCACTGGCTGCGCGCGTCGAGCAGGCCGAGGACGCGTTCGTCCCAGCCCCAGGCTTCGGCGAGGCGCTCCATCAGCAGGCGCTGCCAGCTCTTGCGGCCCTGGCGCGGACGGCGGCTGAGCTTCTTGCCGACCTTCAGATAGAGGCAGCGGCGCACCAGCTCCAGGCGTTCCTGCTCGTCGCGCCCGCCGAGGTACTCCTCCAGGCGCCGGTACAGCAGGATGTAGGGGTCGAGGTCGTCCAGCGCCAGGCGCCCGGCGTAGACCTCGGCCTTGAAGCGCAGCGCCAGGCAGCCGACCTGCGGGTGCTCGCTGGCGTAGACCTCGCTGAGCAGCAGCTTGAGCACCGCCTTGTACGGCGAGGAGATGCCCTTGAACAGCTGCCACATGCCCGAGCCGACGAACTCGCCCGGCGGGATGTGCGCCAGGTGGCCGAGGTCGAGCACCTCGTCGGCGCGGATGAAGCGCTTGTTCAGCAGGGTGTCGACGTATTCGCCGTAGCGGCCTTCCTCGTACACCGGCACCAGCCACCACAAGGGCGTGCGCCCGCCGATCCAGATGGCGGTGCGGTAGAACTCGTCGAGCAGCAGGTAGTGCTGGCTGGTGCCGCAGTCGTCGGAGGTCAGCCGGGCATTGCGCGCGCCGCTGACGAAGGACTTCGGCTCGATCAGGAAGCAGTGCACCTCGGCGCCCTGGCTGGCCGCCCAGCTTTCCAGCAGCTCGCACTTGCGGCGCAGCTCGGTCACCGCCGCCGGCGCCAGGTTGGGGGCGTGGCAGACCCACAGGTCGAGGTCGCTCTGCTCGGCCTGGGCCAGGGTGCCCAGGCTGCCCATCAGGAACAGGCCATGGATCGGCAGGTCGACTTCGCCGCGGCGGGGCTTGTAGCTGAACGAGCGGGTCAGGCGCTGTGCTTCGGCGAGCAGCTCGTCGTCGGGCACGAAGCCGCACAGGCCGGCCGGGGTGGCGCCAGAGACGTAGCCGGGCAGCAGCGGATGGTTGACGTCGAACAGCAGCGGCAGCAGGCGCAGCACCAGTTGCTGGCGGCTCGATAGGGCGGCGGTGGCCCGCTCCAGGCGACCCTGGTTGACCGCCAGGAAGCGCTGGCGCAGGCGCGCCAGGGTCTTGCGGTCGATGCCGTCGTCGATGTCCGGGCGGATTTCGTGGGTGAAGGTCATGGCCTGCCGGGGTCAGCTGTCGAGCGCTCGTGGCAGGGTGCCATTACGCCGTGGATGTGCAGCTTATATCGACCGGAGCGGCGCCGTCCTTTAGCGCGGGGAAGGGGCCGCCGATGGATGGCGGCCCGCGGACCTCAGGCGGTCTTGAGGATGCCCAGCAGCACCTGGGCGTGTTCGGCGGCGTCCAGCCCCAGGCTGGTCAGGTAGCCGCCGTCGGGTTGGTCGATCAGGCCCTTGGCGTGCAGCCTTCCGGCGGCCGCCACGGCGGTGGGGGATGCGTCAGTGTGGATCTTCAGGCCCGCCTGGCTGTTCTCGAGATCGAACAGGGCAAGCAATTCCAGTTCCGCTACCAGATCATGGGTGAAGGCCATGGCGACTCCTCGGGGGCAGTGAGGCTCCAGTTTAGCCACAGCCACCCCGCCGCCGGCAAGCTCATTCCTCGCCGGGCAGTTGCGGCAAAGCGCGCAGGGCCTGTTCGTACCAGACGCCGTCGAAGGCGCGGTCCGCGGCGAGCATCGCCTCGATCTCGTGGGCCAGCACCAGGGCCATCAGGTGCAGCGCGTCGTCGCGCTCGTAGCCGACCAGGGTCAGCTTGTTGAACACCGCGCGGGCGGCCGGCGGCTGTTCGCTCTCGATCTGGTTCTCGATCGCCTGGATCAGGGTGTCCTCGGCGAAGGACTCTTCGCTTTCGTCGTTTTCGCTCATGTCGGATGGCTCCGTGCGGGCTTGTGCAGCCGGTGGAAGTTGTCCAACCTGCGCTGACACCGCAGAAGGACCCAAGTGCGACATGATTACCTATTACACCCTCGACGGCGACCGTCTCCAGCGCCACACCGGTGAGGTCGGCGCGGCCATGCCGGCGGGCACCTTGTGGATCGACCTGTTGCACCCGACCGCCGAGGAAGAGCGCGTGCTGGAGTCGTTCATCGAAGTGAACGTGCCGACCCGCGAGGAAATGGCCGAGATCGAGGATTCCTCGCGCTTCTACGAGAGCAACGGCGCGCTGTACATGACCACCTCGGTGGTCAGCGGCATCCGCGAGCACCGCCCGAGCACCGCCGAGGTGACCTGCGTGCTCACCCCGCAATGGCTGGTGACCGTGCGCTACGCCGACCTGCTGCCGTTCCGCACCTTCGAGACGCGGGCCCAGCGCGGCGGCTGCAAGGGCAGCAGCGACCTGCTCTTCGTCAGCCTGATGGACGCCGTGGTCGACCGCATCGCCGACGTGCTGGAGTCGGTGCAGGGCCAGCTCGACGCGCTGTCGCGGGACATCTTCGCCGAGAACGACGGCGCGCCGGGCAAGGCGCGCGCGCCCAAGGCCGACCTGCAGCAGGTGGTCAAGCAGCTGGGCCGTGGCAACTCGCTGCTGTCCAAGCTCAACGAGAGCCTGCTCAGCGTCAGCCGGCCGCTGGCCTACTTCCGCCAGGGCGGCAACGGCAACGCCTGGGTCAGCGAGGACGCGCGCCTGGGCATGAAGTCGGTGGAGCGCGACGTGCGCTCGCTGGGCGAGTACCTGTCGAAGATGAGCAACGAGATCACCTTCCTGCTCGACGCCACCCTGGGCTTCATCAACATCGAGCAGAACAGCATCATCAAGGTGTTCTCGATCGCCGCCGTGTTGTTCCTGCCGCCAACCCTGGTGGGCACGGTGTACGGCATGAACTTCCAGCACATGCCCGAGCTGGCCTGGATCGCCGGCTACCCCCTGGCGCTGGTGGCCATGGTGGTCTCGGCGATCCTGCCGTACCTCTGGTTCAAGTACAAAGGCTGGCTGTAGCGCCCGCCGCCGGACGGCGGGCGCCCGGCGTCACTGCGCCTGGCTGAGTTGCATCAGCTCGCCGGCCACCTGGCGCGCGTGGCGCTCGACGATGATCGGCGCCCAAGGCCGCCCGGAGGCGCTGACCAGCGAGTTGCTCTTGCTGTTCATGTCGCGCAGGGCGGCGCTCAGGTACTCCCAGCGCACCTGCAGCTTCTTGCTCGTGTCGCCGGCGGGCAACTGGGCGATCTGCTGGTCGAGCAGCGGCAGCAGCACGCTCTCGTCCTGGCCCAGGTACTGCTGCGGCGCCTCGCGGGCGATCTCCAGGCCGCCCAGGTAGGCGCGCCCGAGGTACTGCACGGAGAGGTACTCGACCCGTACCGGCAATTGCCACAGGGCCAGCTCGCCGGGCTTGGCCGGTGGCGGCACGAAGCGTTCGACCTGGCCGAGGAAGTCGCGCAGGGCGTGGCTGAGGTCCTTGGAGTAGGTCCACGGCAGGTCGTCTTCCTTGGGCCCGTAGGTGGTGCCGGCGTGCACCTGGGTGACCAGCTCCTGGTAGGCCTTCTTGAGGTCGGCATCGGCCTTGGCGTAGCCCTTGACCGCGCCGTCGAGGGCGGCCAGGTCGGCCTTCAGCTGGGTGGCGTGGACCTCCTGGAAGCCCTCGCCGCGCAGCAGCATCAGGCTGTCGAGGGCGCGGCAGGCGTTGACCTGCATGCTCTGCAGCTGCAGTTCCTCGCTGGGCAGGTTGGCCCGGGCCGCGGGGGAGAGGATCGCGAAAAGACACAGAAACACGTACAGCAGGACGTATTTGCGGTTCATGGCGGGAGTTTCCCTGTTGTTCTTGTTGGCCGCCTGGCCACGCCGGCTTCGCCGGGCGTGGATGGTTTCGCGAACAGCACCGGCTTGGCCGGCCGGCCCCCTGCGCGGGAAACCGTGCCCCGCCGTCGCGGGGTTCGCAACAGGCTAGCGACTAAGCCGGCCGCTGCAACCATCCGAAAGAGTGATTCGCCAACCGCGTCATGCTTCGACCCCGGCGGCGGCGCGCAGGCCATGCGGATCGAGGATTTCGATGCCGGCGTAGCTCAGCCGCAGCACGCCGGCGGCCTCCAGCTCCTTGAGCAGGTGGTTGGTGGTCTGCCGCGACAGGCCGAGCATCGCCGCCAGCTGTTCCTGCGGCAGGTGCAACTCGCGCTGGCTGGCCTGCGCCTCGCCGTAGCTGGCGGCCAGCATCAGCAGGCGCCGCGCCAGGCGCTGGGCGGCTGGCAGCAGGGCCTGTTCCTCCAGCACGGTGAACGCCAGGCGCAGCTTGTGGCTCATCAGCAGGGCGAACTCGCGCCAGTACTGCGGCTTTTCCGCGAGCAGCGCGTGCAGCGCCGGCTGCGGCACCTGCAGCAGGGTGGTCGGGCCTTCGGCGTAGGCGTCGTGGGTGCGCGGCTGGCCGTCGAACAGGCAGATCTCGCCGAACCAGTTGGGCGCCTCGACCAGCGCCAGCAGCGCCTCCTTGCCGCTGGCGCCGACCGCGCCGACGCGCATCCGCCCTTCGACCACGCAGTACAGCCCGCAGGGCGCGTCGCCGCGGGCGAACAGGCGCTGCCCGGCGGGCAGGCGGCGGACCACGGCGGCGTGGCCGAGGGCTTCGCGCAGGTCGGCGGGCAGGTGCTGGAACCAGCGTCCGGAGGCGATGCGGTGCAGGCAGGCGGCGGTGTCGGGCATGGGCTTTGTCGGCTAGTTGACAGAGTGGTACGGCAGTCCAAGCCATGATGCCAGCACCTTGCCTGGAAACGACACAACAATGAAAACCCTCGTTGACCACCTGGCGCAGTACGCCGCTTATCACCGCGACCGCCGCAACATCCTCAGCCACTTCATCGGCATCCCCATGATCGTCCTGTCCATCGCTGTACTGCTGTCGCGCCCGGGCGTGGAGGTCGGTGGCCTGCTGCTGGCGCCGGCGACCCTGGTGGCGGCGGCTTCGGCGGTGTTCTACCTGCGCCTGGACCTGCGCTTCGGCCTGCTGATGACCGCGCTGCTGGCGCTGTCGCTGTGGTGCGGCGCCGCGCTGGCCGCAGGTTCCACCGGCAGCTGGCTGGTCTGGGGCCTCGGGCTGTTCCTGGTGGGCTGGGTGATCCAGTTCGTCGGCCACTACTACGAGGGGCGCAAGCCGGCCTTCGTCGACGACCTGGTGGGGCTGATCGTCGGCCCGCTGTTCGTCGCCGCCGAGGCGGCCTTCCTGCTCGGCCTGCGCGACGATGTGCGCCGCGCCGTGGAAGAACGCGCCGGGCCAACCTGCATCCGCGACAAGAAAGCCGCCGCCTGAGCCGCGTCAGTCCGCGCCGACCAGCGCGCGCAGCAGCCGCGCGCTGTCCGGGTCGGCCGGGAAGAAGGTCTCCAGCGCCAGTTCCGACAGGGTCACATCCACCGGGGTGCCGAACACGGTGATGGTGCCGATCAGGCTGACCACGCCCAGTTCGGTCTGCAGTTGCACCGGAATCAGCACCCGGTCGTCGACGCCCGGCTCCTCGCAGGGCGGCGCCGGGTACTTCGCCAACTCATCGCGCAGCGCCTGCAGGGCCGCGTCACCGCTGGCCTCGATGTCCCTTTGCAGGCGCGCCATCACGTGCACCTTCCACGGCGCCAGGTTGAGGATGCGCGGCGCCAGCCCCTTGGGGTGCAGGCTCATGCGCAGCACGTTCACCGGCGGCTTCAGCAGTTCCGCGTCCACGCCGGTGAGGAATACGCTCACCGCGTGGTTGGAGGCCAGCAGGTTCCAGTGGCGGTCCACCACCATCGCCGGGTTGGGCTCGTGGGCCTTGAGGAGCTGGTCGATGGCCTGGCGGGCCACGGTCAGCTCCGGGTCGTCCAGCGGCAGTTCGGTGTACACCGGCGCGTAGCCGGCGGCGCTGAGCAGGCGGTTGCGCTCGCGCAGCGGGATGTCGAGCTGGTCGGCCAGGTGCAGGAGCATCTCGCGGCTGGGCAGGGCGCGGCCGTTCTCGACGAAGCTCAGGTGGCGCGTGGAAATCTCCGCGTCGCAGGCGAGGTCGAGCTGGCTGAGTCGGCGGCGCTGGCGCCATTGGCGGAGCAGGGCGCCGACGGGTTGGGTCGTCGGGCTGTTCATGGGATCGAACGATAGACCCGCGCGCGCGGCGCGGCCATTACCTGGCAGGTAATCGACGCGCCGCCGGGCCCGGCGGATTCTGCTGCCAGGCGCCGCCAACCGATGGCGCTTCGTTCAGGAGGATTCGCCATGACTCTGCTGCAACCGTCCCCGCTGCTTCGCCGCGCCCTGCAACTCGACGCCCTGGCCAGCGGCGCCACCGGCCTGCTGCTGGCGCTGGCCGCGCAACCCTTGAGCGGGCTGCTCGGCCTGCCGATGCCACTGCTGATGGTGGCCGGCATCGTGCTGTTGCCCTTCGCCCTGGTGCTGGCCTGGATGGCCAACGGCGACCCGCTGTCGCGCGCCGGCGTCTGGGTGGTGATCGCCGCCAATCTGCTGTGGGTGGTGGAAAGTCTGCTCCTGCTGCTCAGCGGCTGGGTGCAGCCGACCGTGGCCGGCTGCGTCTTCGTGATCGGCCAGGCGCTGGCGGTCGGGGTGCTCGCGGAGCTGGAGTTCTTCGGCCTGCGCCGCTCCGCCGCGCTCAGTCTGTGATCGACAAGGGCGGCCCCATGGGGCCGCCATTTATCTCAGGCCAGCGCTTCGCGGACGAAGTCCAGGCGGTCCTGGCCGAAGAACATCTCGTCGCCGACGAACAGGGTCGGCGCGCCGAACATGCCGCGCTTGACGGCTGCTTCAGTGTTGGCCTTGAGCGTGTCCTTCACGTCCTGGTCCGCCGTCAGCGCCAGCAGCGCCTGCGGGTCGAAGCCGGCGCCTGCCAGCAATGGGCCCAGCACCGCCGGGTCGCCCAGGTTCAGGCCGTCCACCCACATGCCCTTGAACACGCAGGCCAGCAGCGCCTCGAAGCGCTCCGGCTGGCGCAGCTGCACGCCGGTGGCGGCGCGCATCAGCAGCAGGGTGTTGATCGGGAAATGCGGGTTCATTCTCAGCGGCACACCGTAGCGCCGGGCGAAACGCGCCAGGTCGATGGTGGAGTGGCGGCCCTTGGCGGGCACCGCGGCGGGCGAGGCGTTACCGGTGGCCTGGAACACGCCGCCCAGCAGGACCGGGCGGTACACCAGCGCGGCGCCGGCCTCGGCGCACAGGCCCGGCAGCTGGGTGTAGGCCAGGTAGGAGGCGGGGCTGCCGAAGTCGAAGTAGAACTCGACGCTCTTGCTCATGAAGGGGCTCTCTTTTTTGTTTTGTGTTCGTTTTGTGGATTCACAAAATCGACATACGACCAACCGCGCGTCTGTCGATTTCTTACCAGCGTTCGATCCAGGGGCGCAGATCCAGCTCGAAGGTCCAGGCGTCGCGCGGTTGGCTGTGCAGGTACCAGTAATTCTCGGCGATGTGCTCGGGGTCGAGGATGCCGTCCTGGTCCTTCAGCGCGTAGCGTTCGGGGAAGTTGTCGCGGATGAAGTCGGTGTCGATGGCGCCGTCGACCACCACGTGGGCCACATGCAGGCCCATGGGCCCCAGCTCGCGGGCCATGCTCTGGGCCAGGGCGCGGATGCCGTGCTTGGCCCCGGCGAAGGCGGCGAACCCGGCCGCGCCGCGCAGGCCGGCGGTGGCGCCGGTGAACAGCAGGGTGCCGCGCTTGCGGGTGACCATGCGCCTGGCCACTGCCTGGCTGGTGAGGAAGCCGGAGAAGCAGGCCATTTCCCAGATCTTGAAATACTTGCGCGCGGTCTCGTCGAGGATGCTGCAGGGCACGTTGGCGCCGATGTTGAAGACGAAGGCCTCGATGGGGCCGATGTCGCGTTCGATGCTCTCCACCAGGCTGAGTACGTCCTCTTCCTTGCGCGCGTCCGAGGCGAAGCCGTGGGCCTCGCCGCCTTCGGCGCGGATGGCGTCGACCAGCGGCTGCAGCTTGTCCGCCGAGCGCCGGGTAACGCAGGCGACGTAGCCCTCGCGGGCGAAACGGCGGGCGATGGCGCCACCGGTGGCGTCGCCGGCGCCGATCACCAGCACCACTTTCTTCTCGTTGGGGGAGGCAGCGCTCATGCTTCGTTTCCTCTGGTTGTTATGGGTAAACGATCGTTTGGTAAACGGACGTTATGTTATGCTTCCCGTCGTCGTCAAGCCATTTGCGGAGCCCACGCCATGCGCTACTCAGCCAGCCACAAGGAAGAAACCCGCCAGCGCCTGCTGGAAAGCAGCGGCGCCATCGCCAAGCGCGAGGGTTTCGCCAGCGTCGGTGTGGACGCGCTGATGAAGGCGGTGGGGCTGAGCGGCGGCGCCTTCTACAACCACTTCCCGTCCAAGGATGCGCTGTTCGCCGCCATCGTCGAGCGCGAGCTGACGCGCAGCGCCGAGCGCCTCGGCCGGGGCGGCGACAGCCGTGGCCGCCAGCGCCTGGAGCGCTGCCTGCAGCGCTACCTGACCTTGGCGCACGTGCAGAACGTGGACGGCGGCTGCGCGATTCCCGCCTTGGGCGCCGAGATCGCCCGCGCCGATGAAGCGCTGCGCGGCCGCGTGGAAACGGCGCTGGTCGAGTTGCAGCGCGCCTGGGCGGAGGAGCTGGGCAATGCCGAGGACGCCTGGGCGATGATCAGCCAGTGTGTCGGCGCCCTGGTGCTGGCGCGTATGACCACCAGCGAGGAGACCCAGCGGGCGATCGTCGAATCGAGCAAGGCGTTCCTCCTGCGCCAGCTGGAGGACTAGGCCATTCGTGCTCTGGTACGGGGCTGACGGCGGATAACGCCGTAGGCGTTATGCACCCTGCGGTGGGACGTAGGGCGGATAACCGTTCGCGGTTATCCGCCGCTGGTTCCGGCGGCTCAGATGTTCGCCACCTGCTGGTAGGCCTTGGGCTTGAAGTACAGGGTTTCGCCGCGGGCCAGGCCGACCAGGCTGTCGTGGTCCTTGACCACTTCGGCCTCGATCAGCTCGTCCTGGCCATCGACCTTCAGCGTCACCCGGGTGATCGCGCCCAGCGGACGGATGTCGCGGACTTCGGCGGCGCGGTGTTCCTCGACCTCCTGGCGCGACAGCGAGACCTCGTGCGGGCGGAACAGCAGGTGCTCGTCGTTGCCCAGGTGCAGGCGGTTGGAGTCGCCGAGGAAGTGGTAGACGAAGTCGCTGGCCGGCTTCTCGTAGACCTCGCCTGGCGAGCCGATCTGCTCGATCACGCCCTTGTTCATCACCACGATGCGGTCGGCGACCTCCATCGCTTCTTCCTGGTCGTGGGTGACGAACACGGAGGTCAGGTTGATCTCCTCGTGCAGGCGCGCCAGCCAGCGACGCAGCTCCTTGCGCACCTTGGCGTCGAGGGCGCCGAAGGGTTCGTCTAGCAGCAGGATCTTCGGCTCCACCGCCAACGCGCGGGCCAGGGCGATACGTTGGCGCTGGCCGCCGGAAAGTTGTTCCGGGTAGCGGTCGGCGAGCCAGTCCAGCTGCACCATGTTCAGCAACTCGTGAACCTTCTCGGCGATGCGCGACTCGCTCGGGCGCTCTTTCTTCGGTTTCATGCGCAGGCCGAAGGCGACGTTGTCGAACACCGTCATGTGGCGGAACAGCGCGTAGTGCTGGAACACGAAGCCGACGTTGCGATCGCGCACGTCGTGCTGCGAGACGTCCTCGCCGTGGAACACGATGTTGCCGGCGTCCGGGGTTTCCAGGCCGGCGATGATGCGCAGCAGGGTGGTCTTGCCGCAGCCGGAGGGGCCGAGCAGGGCCACCAGCTCGCCGCTGTGGATGTCTAGGTTGATGTCGTTCAGCGCCTTGAAGGCGTTGAAGTTCTTGCTGACGTTACGGATCTCGATGCTCATGGCGTGGCTCTCACTTATTCATCGTCAGCTTTGACTTTGGTACGGGACAGGCGCGACTCGCTCCACTGCTTCAGCAGCAGGATGACCAGGGCCATCAGCAGCAGCAGGGTGGCGACGCTGAACGCGGCGACGTGGTTGTATTCGTTGTAGAGGATCTCGACGTGCAGCGGCAGGGTGTTGGTGACGCCGCGGATGTGCCCGGAAACCACCGACACCGCGCCGAACTCGCCCATCGCCCGCGCGGTGCACAGCACCACGCCGTAGATCAGGCCCCATTTGATGTTCGGCAGGGTCACGTGCCAGAACATCTGCCAGCCGTTGGCGCCGAGCAGGCGCGCGGCCTCTTCCTCCTGGGTGCCCTGTTCCTGCATCAGCGGGATCAGTTCGCGAGCGACGAAGGGGAAGGTCACGAAGATGGTCGCCAGGACGATGCCGGGCACGGCGAAGACGATCTGGATGTCGTGGTCGCTGAGCCACTGGCCGAAGTAACCCTGGGCGCCGAACAGCAGTACGTAGATCAGGCCGGCGATCACCGGCGAGACCGAGAACGGCAGGTCGATCAGGGTCACGAGGATGCTCTTGCCGGGGAACTCGAACTTGCTCACGCACCAGGCGGCGGCCACGCCGAACACCAGGTTCAGCGGCACCGAGATGGCCACGGCGAGCAGCGTCAGCCGCAGCGCGGCGAGGGCGTCGGGTTCGAGGATGGCCTCGAAGAAGGTGCCGAAGCCCTGCTTCAGCGCCTCGCTCAGGACCACGAACAGCGGCAGCAGCAGGAACAGCGCGAAGGCCAGCCAGGCCAGGCCGATCAGCGCCCGGCGACCCCAGGGATTACCGCGCCGGGCGGCGTTCGCCGCTTGAGCGGTGGAAAGCGTTGCGGAACTCATGGCGCGCTCCTTACGGGGTTTCGATGCGGCGTTGCAGCAGGTTGATCAGCAGCAGCAGGATGAAGGCCACCACCAGCATCAGCACGCCGATGGCGGTGGCGCCGGTGTAGTCGTACTGGTCCAGCTTGACCATGATCAGCAGCGGCAGGATCTCGGTCTTCATCGGCATGTTGCCGGCGATGAAGATCACCGAGCCGTACTCGCCGACGCCGCGGGCGAAAGCCAGGGCGAAGCCGGTCAGCCAGGCCGGCAGCAGCGCCGGCAGGAGCACGTGGCGGAACACCTGCAGCGGCTTGGCGCCCAGGCAGGCGGCGGCTTCCTCGACTTCGCGGGGGATGTCCGCCAGCACCGGCTGCACCGTGCGCACCACGAACGGCAGGACCACGAAGGTCAGCGCCAGGGTGATGCCCAGGGGGGTGTAGGCGATCTTGAAACCGAGCTCGGTGGCGAAGCGGCCGACCATCCCGTTCGGCGCGTAGAGCGCGGTGAGGGCGATGCCGGCGACGGCGGTGGGCAGGGCGAAGGGCAGGTCGATCATCGCGTCGATGATCTTGCGCCCGGGGAAGCGGTAGCGCACCAGCACCCAGGCCAGCAGGGTGCCGATCACGCCGTTGATGATGGCGGCGATCAGCGCGGTGCCGAAGCTCAGCTTGAGCGCGGCGAGCACGCGCGGCGCGGTGATGATGGTCCAGAACTGGTCCCAGGAGAGCTGGGTCGTCTTGAGGAACATGGCCCCCAGCGGAATCAGCACCAACAGGCTGAGATACACCAGGGTGTAGCCCAGAGTCAGCCCGAAGCCGGGTATGACCGGGGAGATGCGTCGTGACATCGTCTGTCCTTTCTCATGAACGCGTTGAGCCCCCGCCATGGGGCGGGGGT
>NZ_JARJLT010000259.1 GCF_029335315.1 Pseudomonas citronellolis | reverse complement strand
AAGGGCTGATCGAAGGCGCCAGCGCCACCCTGCAGGCGCGCAACTACTTCTTCAGCCGCGACTTCTCCGACATCGTCGGGCCGAACAAGCAATCCCGGGCGCAGGAATGGGCCCAGGGCTTCATCCTCGACTTCCGCTCCGGCTACACCCCAGGCCCGGTCGGCTTCGGCCTGGACGCCATCGGCGTGCTCGGCCTGAAACTGGACAGTGGCCGCGAGCGCAGCAACACCGGCCTGCTGCCGGTGGGGGGCGATGGCCGCGCGCCGGACGACTACAGCCGCCTGGGCGCGGCACTGAAGGCGAAATTCTCGCGCACCGAGCTTAAGGTCGGCGAACTGCAACCCAACCTGCCGGTGCTGGCCTTCAGCGACATCCGCCTGCTGCCGCCCAGCTACCAGGGCACGGCGATCAGCAGCGGCGAGATTCCCGGCCTGGCCCTGCAGGCCGGGCACCTCACCTCGACGCACCTGCGCAACGAGGGCGGCGACGAGAAGATGATCGCCATGCTCAGCTACCAGCCGCAGCGCCAGGCCGAGAGCGACGCCTTCAACTACGCGGGCGGCGACTATGACTTCAACGCCAAGCGCACCCGCGTCAGCGCCTGGTACGGCCAGCTGGAAGACATCTACCGGCAGCGCTTCCTCGGCCTCAAGCACAGCCAGCCGGCCGGCGACTGGGTGCTGGGCGCCAACCTCGGCTACTTCGACGCCAGCGAGGACGGCAAGCACCTGCTCGGCGACATCGACAACCGCGCGGCCTTCGCGCTGCTCTCGGCCAGGCGCGGCGGGCACACCGTCTACCTCGGCTACCAGGGGATGTTCGGCGACAGCGCCTTCCCCCGCGTGTTCGCCAACATCGCGCCGCTGGGCAACGAAGTGCCCACCTACGAGTTCGCCTCCACCGACGAACGCTCCTGGCAATTGCGCTACGACTACGACTTCGTCGCCCTCGGCGTACCCGGCCTGATCGCCGGCGTGCGCTACATCAGCGGTGACAACGTCGACACCGGCCAGGGCTTCGAGGGCAAGGACCGCGAGCGCGACCTGGACATCGGCTACACCGTGCAGAGCGGCCCGTTGGCTGGCCTCAACGTGCGCGTGCGCAACGTCATGGCGCGCTCCAACTACCGCAGCGACATCGACGAGAACCGCCTGGTGTTCAACTACACCTGGAAGCTGTTCTGACAGCCGGGGCGCACGCAGCGTGCGCCCCTTTTCAGGTATTCCTGCAAGGGATACCTGGGCGCGGTTTTTTGATTATCCGCTTATAGGCGCCCTCCCTAGACTCGGCAAAAAAGCAGCCATCCCGGGAGGTCGCCGTGTCTCATTCCCCGCTCCGTCATTTCATCGCTGGCAGCTTCGTCGCCAGCGCACGCACCTTCGACAATGTCTCGCCGGTGACCGGCCGGGTGCTCGGCCAGGTCTGCGAGGCCGGCGAAGCCGAAGTGGACGCCGCCGTGCGCGCCGCCGCCGAAGCGCAGAAGGGCGTCTGGGGGGCGTTCAGCGCCACCCAGCGCGCCGACCTGCTGGAGCGTATCGCCGACGGCATCGAGCGGCGCTTCGAGGACTTCGTCGCCGCCGAGGTGGCCGACACCGGGCGCCCGGTGCACCAGGCCCGCAGCCTCGACGTGGCCCGTGGCGTGCAGAACTTCCGCACTTTCGCCGACCTGGTGCGCCAGGCCGGCGGCGAGTGCTTCGAGATGCGCACCGGCGACGGCAGCGACGTGTTCAGCTACACGGTGCGCAAACCGCATGGCGTGGTGGCGATCATCTCGCCGTGGAACCTGCCGCTGCTGCTGCTCACCTGGAAGGTCGCGCCAGCCCTGGCCTGCGGCAACTCGGTGGTGGTCAAGCCGTCGGAAGACACGCCCTCCAGCGCCACCCTGCTGGCCGAAGTGATGCACGAGGTCGGCGTGCCGGCCGGCGCCTTCAACCTGGTGCACGGCTTCGGGCCGAACTCCGCCGGCGAATTCCTCACCCGCCATCCAGCGGTCGACGCCATCACCTTCACCGGCGAGTCGCGCACCGGCTCGACCATCATGCGCGCCGCCGCCGAAGGGGTGCGCGAAGTGTCCTTCGAACTGGGCGGGAAGAACGCCGCGGTGGTCTTCGCCGACTGCGATTTCGACGCCGCCGTGGCCGGGGTGCTGCGCTCCAGCTTCACCAACTCGGGGCAGGTCTGCCTGTGCTCCGAGCGGGTCTATGTCGAGCGGCCGATCTACGAGCGCTTCGTCGCCGCGCTCAAGGACGGCGCCGAGAAACTGAAGATCGGCTATCCCGACGAGGACGGCGTGAACATGGGCTCGCTGATTTCCCACAAGCACCGCGACAAGGTGCTGGGCTACTTCCGCCTGGCCGTGGAGGAGGGCGCCAGCGTGGTCAGCGGCGGCGGCGTGCCGCATTTCGGCGACGAGCGCGACAACGGCGCCTTCGTTCAGCCGACCATCTGGACCGGCCTGGCCGACGACGCCCGCTGCATGCGTGAGGAAGTCTTCGGCCCGGTGTGCCACATCGCGCCGTTCGACAGCGACGAGGAGGTGCTGCGCCGGGTCAACGACTCCGCCTACGGCCTGGCCGCCTCGCTGTGGACCCGCGACCTGGGCCGCGCGCACCGCGTCTCGCGGCGCATCCACGTCGGCATGGTGTGGGTCAACACCTGGTTCCTGCGTGACCTGCGCACGCCCTTCGGCGGCGCCCGGCTGTCCGGCCTGGGCCGCGAGGGTGGCCGTCACTCGCTGGATTTCTATTCCGAGCTCACCACCATCTGCATCAACCCGTAAGGCCAGGAGAAACCCATGCATCCAGCACACCTCGAAGCGGCCGCGCGCTTGCGCCAGGCCCGTGACAGCGGCGAGCCCTGCGCCCCGGTGCGCGACCTGATCCAGCAGGCCAGCCAGCAAAGCCACGTCACCGCGCTCGACCTGGCCTACGCCGTGCAGCAGCACAACAATGCCGCCGACCGCGCCGCCGGCTGGCGCCCGGTAGGCCACAAGATCGGCCTGACCTCCCACGCCGTGCAACGCCAGCTCGGCGTCTCGCAGCCGGACTTCGGCCGCCTGTTCGCCCAGGCCGCGCGCGGCGACGGCCAGCCCATCGCCTGGGCCGACTGCCAGCAACCCAAGGTGGAGGCGGAGATCGCCCTGGTCCTCGAACGCGACCTGTGCCACGAGCGCCACACCCTGGCCGACATCATCCGCGCCACCGCCTTCGCCCTGCCGGCCATCGAGGTGGTCGGCAGCCGCATCGCCAACTGGGACATCAGCCTGCTCGACACCGTGGCCGACAACGCCTCGTCGGGGCTGTTCGTGCTGGGCAGCCGCCCGGTGCCGCTGCAGCACCTGGACCTGGTGAACTGCGGCATGAGCCTGAGCCTGCGCGGCGAGCCGGTATCGGTCGGCGCCGGGGCGGCCTGCCTGGACAACCCGCTGAACGCCGCGCTCTGGCTGGCCGACACCATGGCCCGCCTGGGCGAGCCGCTGCGCGCCGGCGACGTGGTGCTGACCGGCGCGCTCGGGCCGATGGTCGCGGTGCGTCCGGGGGATGTGTTCTGCGCGGAAATCCAGGGCCTGGGGCGCGTCACCGCGTCCTTCGCCGCCGAGTGAGGAAGCCTGAATGAGCCATAAACGCAAAGTCGCCATCATCGGTTCCGGCAACATCGGCACCGACCTGATGATCAAGATCCTGCGCAACGCGCAGCACCTGGAAATGGCCGCCATGGTCGGTATCGACCCGGCCTCCGACGGACTGGCGCGCGCATCACGAATGGGCGTGGCGATCACCCACGAGGGTGTCGAAGGGCTGGTGAAACTGCCGGTGTTCTCGGACATCGACTTCGTCTTCGACGCCACTTCCGCCAGCGCCCACGTAAAGAACGACGCCTTCCTGCTCGGCGTGAAGCCCGGGCTGCGGATGATCGACCTGACCCCGGCCGCAATCGGTCCGTATTGCGTGCCGGTGGTCAACCTGGAGCAGCACCTGCACGCGCTGAACGTGAACATGGTGACCTGCGGCGGGCAGGCGACCATTCCGATGGTGGCTGCCGTGTCTCGTGTGGCGAAGGTTCATTACGCCGAGATCATTGCTTCGATCGCGTCGAAGTCGGCGGGCCCCGGCACTCGCGCCAATATCGACGAGTTCACCGAGACCACTTCGAAAGCCATCGAGGTGATCGGCGGCGCCGCGAAGGGCAAGGCGATCATCATCATGAACCCGGCAGAACCGCCGCTGATCATGCGGGATACCGTCTACGTCCTCAGTGAGTCCGTGGACCCGGCGAAAGTCGAAGCGAGCGTCGAAGAGATGGCGGCAGCGGTACAGGCCTACGTCCCCGGCTACCGCCTGAAACAGAAAGTGCAGTTCGACGAAGTGCGCGACCTGAACATCCCCGGCCACGGTCGTTTCAGCGGCCTGAAGACCTCGGTGTTCCTCGAAGTGGAGGGCGCCGCCCACTACCTGCCGGCCTACGCCGGCAACCTCGACATCATGACCTCCGCCGCGCTGGCCACCGCCGAGCGCATGGCGCAAGCAATGGGGGCCTCGGCATGAGCCAGAAACTCTACATCTCCGATGTGACCCTGCGCGACGGCATGCACGCCATTCGCCACCAATATTCGCTGGAGGATGTGCGCGCCATCGCTGCCGCCCTCGACCTGGCCAAGGTGGACTCCATCGAAGTCGCCCACGGCGACGGCCTGCAAGGCTCCAGCTTCAACTACGGTTTCGGCGCCCACACCGATCTGGAGTGGATCGAAGCGGCGGCGGACGTGGTGAAGCACGCGAAGATCGCCACGCTGCTGCTGCCCGGTATCGGCACCATCCACGACCTGAAAGCCACCTATAACGCCGGCGCTCGGGTGGTCCGCGTGGCCACCCACTGCACCGAAGCCGACGTCTCCAAGCAGCACATCGAATACGCCCGCGAACTCGGCATGGATACGGTGGGCTTCCTGATGATGAGCCATATGCAGACCCCGGAAGGCCTCGCGCAACAGGCGAAGCTGATGGAAAGCTACGGCGCCACCTGCATCTACGTCGTCGACTCCGGCGGCGCGATGAACATGGACGATATCCGCGCGCGCTTCCGCGCGGTGAAGTCTGTCCTGAAGCCCGAAACCGAAACCGGCATGCACGCGCACCACAACCTCAGCCTCGGCGTGGCCAACTCCATCGCCGCGGTGGAGGAGGGCTGCAACCGCATCGACGCCAGCCTGGCGGGCATGGGCGCCGGCGCCGGAAACGCACCGCTGGAAGTCTTTATCGCCGCCGCCGACAAGCTCGGCTGGCACCACGGCACCGACCTCTACGCGCTGATGGACGCCGCCGACGACCTGGTGCGCCCGCTGCAGGACCGCCCGGTACGCGTCGACCGCGAAACCCTGGCCCTCGGCTACGCCGGCGTCTATTCGAGCTTCCTGCGCCATGCCGAAGTGGCCTCGGCGAAGTACGGCATCAAGGC
>NZ_JARJLT010000258.1 GCF_029335315.1 Pseudomonas citronellolis | reverse complement strand
CCGGCTGCGGCCGCCAGCGTCCAGGACATCGCCGTCCCGGACATCGGCTCGGCGGGCAAGGCCAACGTCATCGAAGTCATGGTGAAAGCCGGCGACACGGTCGAGGCCGACCAGTCGCTGATCACCCTGGAGTCGGACAAGGCCAGCATGGAAATCCCCTCGCCGGCCGCCGGCGTGGTGGAAAGCGTGTCGATCAAGGTCGGTGACGAAGTCGGCACCGGCGACCTGATCCTCAAGCTCAAGGTCGCGGGCGCCGCCCCAGCCGCCGCCGAGCCGGCACCTGCCGCGGCTCCGGCTGCCGCTACCCCGGCCGCTCCGGCCACTGCCGCTCCGGCCCCGGCCGAAGCGCCGTCTCCGGTGGGCGCGCCCAGCCGTGATGGCGCCAAGGTCCACGCCGGCCCCGCCGTGCGCATGCTGGCCCGCGAGTTCGGCGTCGAGCTGGCCGAAGTGAAGGCCAGCGGTCCGAAAGGCCGCATCCTCAAGGAAGACGTGCAACTGTTCGTCAAGGAACAGCTGCAACGCGCCAAGTCGGCTCCGGCCGGCGCGGCGGGCGCTACCGGTGGCGCGGGCATCCCGCCGATCCCGGAAGTCGACTTCAGCAAGTTCGGCGAAGTGGAAGAAGTGGCCATGACCCGCCTGATGCAGGTCGGTGCCGCCAACCTGCATCGCAGCTGGCTGAACGTGCCCCACGTGACCCAGTTCGACCAGTCCGACATCACCGAGATGGAAGCCTTCCGCGTCGCGCAGAAAGCCGTCGCCGAGAAAGCCGGGGTCAAGCTGACCGTGCTGCCGATCCTGCTCAAGGCCTGCGCACACCTGCTCAAGGAGCTGCCGGACTTCAACAGTTCGCTGGCCCCCAGCGGCAAGGCGCTGATCCGCAAGAAGTACGTGCACATCGGTTTCGCCGTGGACACCCCGGACGGCCTGCTGGTGCCGGTGATCCGCAACGTCGACCAGAAGAGCCTGCTGCAACTGGCCGCCGAGGCCGCCGAACTGGCGGAGAAGGCGCGCACCAAGAAGCTCTCGGCCGACGCCATGCAGGGCGCCTGCTTCACCATCTCCAGCCTCGGTCACATTGGCGGCACCGGCTTCACGCCGATCGTCAACGCGCCGGAAGTGGCGATCCTCGGGGTCAGCAAGGCGACCATGCAGCCGGTCTGGGACGGCAAGGCCTTCCAGCCGCGCCTGATGCTGCCGCTGTCGCTGTCCTACGATCACCGGGTGATCAACGGCGCCGCCGCCGCGCGCTTCACCAAGCGCCTGGGCGACGTGCTCGCCGACATCCGCACGCTGCTGCTGTAAACGCATCGGCCCCGCGCGGGGCCGCTGCCCTGTCTATCAACGAGCGCGCCACGCTCGTTCTCTCGAGCCCCGTCGGATGACGGGGCTTTTTTTATGCCCATAGCCAAGTTGATGGCAAACCGCCAGCCACCGTGGCATCCTCCGATGAACGGCGCCCGGCCCCATCCCCGCCACGCTCAACCTTGACCCCGCCTGGCCGATACAGGCATTGCTTGTCAGACAATCCCGCATCATGCAACCTTGCCTCGCCCAGCAGCAGTCGGCCGAGGCCATGTACCTCGCCCAGCAATGGAAAACCGCCGAGCATGAAGAGCCATCCCGATACCGCCAATCGCCCGGCGGTCGAGGCTGTGACCCAGCTCCCCGTCCCCTCGCGGTTGGGGTTGCTGCGCTTCGAGCGGTTGAATGAACCGAGCTGGACCCTGCTGTTCCTCGACCCCGCCTGCGAGCGCGCCCTGGGCGTGCCCGCCGCCGACCTCTGCGGCCTGCTCGACGCCCCCTTCGCCAGCCTGATGGAGCCGGAGGCGCGGCACCGCCTGCACGAGCAGATCCAGCAGCAACTGCTGCAACACAACGGCTACCAGGTGCGCTACTGCCTGCACACGCCCAGGGGCGTGCTGAGCCTGCTGGAGATCGGCGAGGCGTTCCAGCAGCACGGCCGCCAACTGCTCCATGGCTATCTGCTGCAGGACGAGGACGGCGCGCGCCTGGCTCCCCATGGCGAGCAGTTGGCGGAACAGAACCTGCGCCTGCAGATGTCCCTGGAGATGTACCAGCGTTCCCAGGACGAACACCTGCAGCACCTGGTGCGCTCGCGCGCCCAGCAGAACCTCATCGTGCGCCTGGCGCGCCACCGCTACCAATCCAGCGACCCGCTGCTGGAGGCCGCCCAGCTGATCGCCCAGGCCGCCAGCGAGGCCTACGACGTGGCCCGCGCCGGTATCTGGCGGCTGTCCAACAGCAATTACCTGGAGCCGGTGGCGGTGTACCGCCGCGACACCGACCAGTTCGAGCTGCCGCGCGGCTTCGACGCCAGCCGCTTCCCGAACTACCTGGATGCCATCAACAGTGGCCGCGCCATAGACGCGCACAACGTCGTGCAGGACCCGCGCACCCGCGAGCTGGCCGAGGCCTACCTGCGCCCGCAGGGCATCAGCGCCATGCTCGACGCCACCATCCGCGTCGGCGGCGAGGTGGTCGGCGTGCTCTGCCTGGAGCACATCGGCGAAGTGCGCCTGTGGCAGAGCGACGAGATCGCCTTCGCCGGCGAGCTGGCCGACCAGTTCGCCCAGGTGATGATGAACCACGAGCGACGCAGCGCCTCCAGCGCCCTGCACCTGTTCCAGCGCGCGGTCGAGCAGAGCGCCAGCGCCTTCCTGCTGATCGAGCGCGAAGGCGTCATCGAGTACGTCAACCCGAGCTTCACCGCCATCACCCAGTACGGCGCCGACGAAGTGCGCGGCCGCCGCCTGGCCGAGGTGCCGGCGCTGGCCAACCTCAGCGAGCTGCTGTTCGACGCGCGCTCCACCCTGGTCAACCAGAACAGCTGGCAGGGCGAGTTCCGCAGCCGGCGCAAGAACCTGGAGCCGTACTGGGGCCAGCTGTCGCTGTCCAAGGTCTACGCCGACGACGGCGAACTGACCCACTACATCGGCATCTACGAAGACATCACCCAGAGCAAGCTGGCCCAGCAGCACATCGAGAAGCTCGCCTACCGCGACAACCTCACCGGCCTGGCCAACCGGCACTACTTCATCAACGTCCTCGAAGAGCGCCTGCGCGCCGGCTCCGGCCCGCCCCTGGGGCTGCTGCTGGTGGACATCGACAACTTCAAGCGGATCAACGACAGCCTCGGCCACCAGACCGGGGACAAGCTCCTCGCCAGCCTCGCCCGGCGCCTGCGCAGCAGCCTGGTGGACGGCACCACCCTGGCGCGCTTCGCCAGCAACGAGTTCGCCGTGTTGCTGGAGGAATCCAGCCATGGCCGCGGCGAGCGGGTGGCGGCGCAGATACTCGACGTACTCGACAAGCCACTGTTCGTCGACAACCAGCTGATCAACATCACCGGCTCCATCGGCCTGGCCTACGCGCCGCAACACGGCCAGGACCCGCAGACCCTGATGAAGAACGCCGGCCTCGCCCTGCACAAGGCCAAGGCCAACGGCAAGCACCAGTTGCAGACCTTCACCGAGGAAATGACCGCCGAGGCCAGCCACAAGCTGTTCGTCGAGAGCAACCTGCGCCGCGCCCTGGTGCAGAACGAGCTGGCGGTGCACTACCAGCCCAAGCTGTGCCTGCGCAGCGGCCAGCTGCTCGGCCTGGAGGCGCTGCTGCGCTGGCAGCATCCGGAGAAGGGCATGATCCGCCCGGACCAGTTCATCAGCGTGGCCGAGGAAACCGGGCTGATCATCCCGATCGGCAAGTGGGTGATCCGCGAGGCCTGCCGCAAGGGCCGCGAGCTGGCCGAAAGCGGCCTCGGCGAGCTGAACATCGCCATCAACCTGTCGCCCAAGCAGTTCAGCGACCCCGACCTGGTCGGCTCCATCGCCGCCATCCTCCTCGAAGAGCAGGTGCCGGCCGGGCGCCTGGAACTGGAGCTGACCGAAAGCCTGCTGCTGGACGCCACCGCGGACACCAAGCAGCAGCTGGAGCGCCTCAAGCAGCTCGGCCTGACCCTGGCCATGGACGACTTCGGCACCGGCTACTCGTCGCTGAGCTACCTGAAGAAATTCCCCATCGACGTCATCAAGATCGACCGCAGCTTCATCAAGGACATCCCCGACAACCAGGACGACATGGAAATCACCTCGGCGGTGATCGCCATGGCCCACAACCTCAAGCTGCAAGTGGTCGCCGAAGGCGTCGAGACCGCCGCCCAGCTCGCCTTCCTGCGGCGCAACCGCTGCGACATCGGCCAGGGCTACCTGTTCGACAAGCCGATCCCCAGCGCCCTGCTCTCCGACAGCCTGCAACGCTACCCCTGCCGCGGCGACTGAAAGCCCCCCGGCATTCCGGCAAAGGTTGTAATCTCCAGGACTTTCGCGCGTCTATCGCCATCCCAGACAGAGGAGACGACTGCCATGACCCTGCGTTCGCAGATTCTCGTGCACAAACAGGACCTGCCCAGCGCCGCCCAGGCCCTGCCTGGCCGCGAGGCGCCGATGCCGGTGCCCGAAGCCCACTACGTCAACGGCAACCCGCTGCGCGCGCCGTTCCCAGCCGGGCTGCGGCAGATCGCCTTCGGCCTGGGTTGCTTCTGGGGCGCCGAGCGGCGCTTCTGGCAGCAGCCGGGCGTGTGGGTGACGGCGGCCGGCTACGCCGGCGGCCCGACCCCCAACCCCACCTACGAGGAAGTCTGCTCCGGCCTGACCGGGCATACCGAAGTGGTGCTGGTGGTCTACGACCCGCAACAGACCAGCCTGGAACAGCTGCTGAAGGTGTTCTGGGAGTCCCACGACCCGACCCAGGGCATGCGCCAGGGCAACGACACCGGCACCCAGTACCGCTCGGCCATCTACTGGTACGACCAGGCCCAGAAGGAGGTGGTGGAAGCCAGCCGCGCGGCCTTCCAGGCGCAGCTGAGCGCCAGCGGCTTCGGCCAGATCACCACGGAAATCCGCGAGGCGCCGCCGTTCTACTACGCCGAGGCCTACCACCAGCAGTACCTGGCGAAGAACCCCAACGGCTACTGCGGCCTGCGCGGTACCGGGGTTTGCCTGCCGGCATAGCCGGC
>NZ_JARJLT010000257.1 GCF_029335315.1 Pseudomonas citronellolis | reverse complement strand
GTGGCCGCCGCAATGGCGTATCCCTTCAGGCTGTCCGAACTAGTGGCGTATTTCAGACCCTGACCAAGATCCCCACCGTTGTTGATCGTGCCGATGGCAAGATTGCTCGCCATCGCGCCGTAGACAGGCCCTAGGTAAGCAGCTGCGATAATTGAAATCGCTAACGCAGGAGCAGCGCCGAGCCCCGAGCTGCTGTACTTCCAACTGTCATGGATTTCCTTGACCCGATTCCAATCCACGTCCCCGCGCGCCTCGGCGTCCTTCAGCCAGGTCAGGTTCGGGTCGGCCTGGACCATGGCGTCGATGGTCTGGCTGACGTTCTTCCGGTCGATCTGCTTCAGGTCGATGTTCAGGCCGTCGACGGCGCGGATGGCCAGTTCGCCCTGGGCCACCAGCTGGCTCTGGCGCAGGGTTTCGTCGGTCTGGCCCTTGCCCTTGGCCGATTGCCAGGCGAGGTTGCTGCTGCTTTTCTCGTGGCTTTCCTGGTGCAGGTCCTTGACCGCTTCGAAGGTCACCGCGCCGCCGCTGACGAGGGCGATGTCGTGGCCGCCTTCGAGCGTGGCGCCCTGGTACTTCTGGTCGCCGCCGCTGAGCAGGGTGAGGTCGCTGCCGGCGCTGATCTGGCTGCCGATGGCCTTCACATCGGTGACTTCGTCGCGCTGGGTCTTCTTGCTGCCGAAGCTGCCTTTGCTCTTCTTGTCGTAGAGGCTGTAGTCGCTGTCGTAGTCCGCCAGCAGTTCCAGCTTGTCGCCGGCGACCAAGTAGGCCTCGTTGCCCGCGCCAATCTTGCTGGCCTTGAGGGTGAGGTTCTCGCCGGC
>NZ_JARJLT010000256.1 GCF_029335315.1 Pseudomonas citronellolis | reverse complement strand
TCCCGGTGGTGGCCTGAGCCGACGAGGGTTCCGGTTGCTGGGAGACGGGGCCTACGGGCCCCGTTTCGTCGTCTGACAGAAATATTCCCGGGCGGTCACTGAACCCGCTCGCGCGGCCGGCAGTCTCAGGCTGGCCGCCGCGTCCGCGCGGCATCCACCCAGCCGAGCCGACCGTTGTCCATGCGCCACGCCTTCCGTTTCACCGCCTGCCTGCTGCCGCTCCTGCCATTGCTCTCCAGCCCCGCCCACGCCGGCGAAGAACGCCAGCTGGCGGCCGCGATCAACGCCTACCGAGCCCATCCCTCGGGCTGCGCCGCCAGCGCCTTCCGGCCTCTGCCGCCGCTCACCGTGCGTTCCAGCCTGGCCCTGCCGCTGGGCTTCAGCGGCGGCCTGCGCGAGGGCCTGCGCGACGCCGGTTACCAGGCGCAGACGGTGCGCAGCATCCGCCTGGTCGGCGCCCGCGATGCCGATGAAGCCTTCGACATGCTGCGCGAGCGCTATTGCGGCGCCTTGCTCGACCCGCAATACGCCGACCTCGGGGTGACCCGCACGGGTGGCGAATGGCGCCTGGTGCTGGCGCGCTCGATGGGCGGCGGCCAGCTGCAGGACCCGCGCGCCGCCGGCAAGGCGCTGCTCGCCGAGGTCAACGCCGCCCGCGCGCGGCCGCGGCTGTGTGGCCAGCGCCGCTTCGCCGCGGCGCGCCCGCTGAGCTGGAGCCCGGCCCTGGGCGCCGCGGCCCAGGCGCACAGCCGCGACATGGCGCGCAGCAACTACTTCGCCCACCAGGACCCGGACGGCGACGGCCCCTACGACCGCGCCCGCGCCGCCGGTTACCGCGGCCGGCAGATCGGCGAGAACATCGCCGCCGGGCAGGCCTCGGTGAGCCAGGCGATGGCCGGCTGGCTGGCCAGCCCGGGGCACTGCGCGAACCTGATGAACCCGATGTTCACCCAGGTCGGCGCGGCATACGCCAGCGCGGCGCGCAGCGACGAAGGGGTGTACTGGACGATGCTGTTCGGCGCGCCTTGAGCGGGCCGGC
>NZ_JARJLT010000255.1 GCF_029335315.1 Pseudomonas citronellolis | reverse complement strand
TCGGCATATCGATTTCAGAGCTTTCATTCGATTTAAAAGAATGCTCCTGTATATTTTCTATAAAGCCTAACAATCCACCCTGGCCAGCCGCCCTGAACAGCGGCAGGATGCCAGCACCTCAGCACGGGCCCCGCCGTCATGATGACCCTGCGCCAGATCCGCCATTTCATCGCCGTCGCCGAGACCGGCTCGATCTCCGCCGCCGCCCAGGCGGTGTTCATTTCCCAGTCGACGCTGACCCTGGCCATCCAGCAGTTGGAGGAGGAGATCGGCGTGCGCCTGTTCGAGCGCCACGCCAAGGGCATGACCCTGACTCACCAGGGCCACCAGTTCCTGCGCCAGGCGCACCTGATCCTGGCCACGGTAGAGAACGCCAAGCGCAACCTGCAGCAGAGCACCGACCAGGTCGCCGGGCACCTGACCATCGGCGTGACCAGCCTGGTCGCCGGTTACTACCTGGCCGACCTGATCACCCGCTTCCAGCGCGCCTACCCCAACGTGCAGACCCGCGTGGTCGAGGACGAGCGTCCTTATATAGAACACCTGCTGGTGAGCGGCGAGATCGACGTGGGCGTGCTGATCCTGTCCAACCTGGAAGACCGCCACGCCCTGCAGACCGAGGTGCTGACCCACTCACCGCACCGCCTCTGGCTGCCCGCCCAGCATCCGCTGCTGGAGCGCGACAGCATCGGCCTGGCGGATGTCGCCGGCGAGCCATTGATCCAGCTGAACGCCGACGAGATGGGCCTGCACACCCAGCGCATCTGGTCGCGCGCCGGGCTGCTGCCGCAGGTGACCCTGCGCACCGCCTCGGTGGAAGCGGTGCGCAGCCTGGTGGCGGCGGGCCTGGGCCTGTCGATCCAGCCGGACATGACCTACCGCCCCTGGTCGCTGGAGGGCGACATCATCGAGGCGCGCCCGCTGGTGGACCTCGGCGAGCCGCTGGACGTCGGCCTGGCCTGGCGCCGCGGCACGGCGCGGCCGGCGCTGGTGGACCCGTTCCTGACCGTGGCCCGCGAGCAGCCCAACGCCAAGCGGCCCTCGATCTAGCTGCATTCGATTTTTTCGAATGCCACTTTCAGTATTTAGAATTTGTCGACCTCAAGCCCGGACTCTAGTCTCTCGTTACCTACAAAAGGGTCAGTTCCGGGCCGCCCTTCCGGAGCACGCCAATGGCCCCCGAAAACAAGACCGAGAAGAAACGAGCCGCGAAGATGAATGCCCTAGCGAGCACTCCGACCCTGTATACCGAGCTGCTGATCGACGGTCAGCTGACGCCCGGTCAGGGCCTCGCCGAGGCCATCCTCAACCCGGCCACGGGTGAAACCCTCGTCTCGGTCGCCGACGCCGCCCCCGATCAACTCGAACGCGCCATCGACGCCGCCCAGCGCGCCTTCCCGGCCTGGTCGCGGACCACGCCCGCGCAGCGCGCCACGGCGCTGCTGGCGATCGCCGACGCCATCGACAAGCGCGCCGACGCGCTCGCCCGCCTGGAAGCGCTGAACTGCGGCAAGCCGCTGCACCTGGCGCGCCAGGACGATATCCCGGCCACCGCCGACGTGTTCCGCTTCTTCGCCGGCGCCGTGCGCTGCCAGCAGGGCCAACTGGCCGGCGAGTACGTGCCCGGGCACACCAGCATGGTGCGCCGCGACCCGGTGGGCGTGGTCGCCTCGATCGCGCCCTGGAACTACCCGCTGATGATGGCGGCGTGGAAGATCGCCCCGGCCCTGGCCGCCGGCAACACCCTGGTATTCAAACCCTCCGAACACACCCCGCTGTCGATCCTGGCGCTGGCACCGGCGCTGGCCGATATCCTCCCGCCCGGCGTGCTCAACCTCGTCTGCGGCGGCGGCGAGAGCGTCGGCAGCCACCTGGTGAGCCACGCCAAGGTGCGCATGGTGTCGCTGACCGGCGATATCGTCACCGGGCAGAAGATCCTCCAGGCCGCCGCGCGCACGCTGAAGCGCACGCACCTGGAACTGGGCGGCAAGGCGCCGGTGATCGTCTGCAACGACGCCGACATCGACGCCGTGGTCCAGGGCATCCGCACCCACGGCTACTACAACGCCGGGCAGGACTGCACCGCCGCCTGCCGCATCTACGCCCAGGCCGGCATCCACGACCGTCTGGTGGCCGAACTCGGCGAGGCGGTGGCGAGCATCCGTTTCGCCCGCAAGCGCGACCAGGACAACGAGATCGGCCCGCTGATCAGCGCGCGCCAGCGCGACCGCGTGGCCAGCTTCGTCGAACGCGCCCTCGGCCAGCCGCACATCGAACGGGTGACCGGCGCCGCCGTGCACTCCGGCCCCGGCTTCCACTACCAGCCGACCCTGCTGGCCGGCTGCAAGCAGCAGGACGAGATCGTCCAGCGCGAGGTGTTCGGCCCGGTGGTCACCGTGACCCGCTTCGACCAGCTGGAGCAGGCGGTGGACTGGGCCAACGACTCCGAATACGGCCTGGCTTCCTCGGTGTGGACGCAGAACCTGGACAAGGCCTTCCAGATCGCCAACCGCCTGCAGTACGGCTGCACCTGGATCAACACCCATTTCATGCTCGCCAGCGAGATGCCGCACGGCGGCCTCAAGCGCTCGGGCTACGGCAAGGACCTGTCCAGCGATTCGCTGCAGGACTACAGCGTGGTGCGCCACATCATGGCCCGCCACGGCGACCGCCTGGATTGAACGACCCGGCGGGCGCCCCCCGCCGGTACATAAGAAATGCCCCGGCGGCACGCCGCGCGAGGGCCGTTGCTCGATTGATCACTGCCCCACCAATAGAGACAACAACGAGGGAGACTCCACATGCGCAAGACCGCACTGCTCAGCGCCATCACCACCGCCCTGCTGGCCAGCGCCGGCGTTCAGGCCGCCGACGCCATCAAGGCCGTCGGCGCCGGTGAAGGCCGCCTGGACATCATCGCCTGGCCGGGCTACATCGAGCGCGGCCAGTCCGACAAGGCCTACGACTGGGTCACCCAGTTCGAGAAGGACACCGGCTGCCAGGTCAACGTGAAGACCGCCGCCACCTCCGACGAGATGGTCAGCCTGATGGCCAAGGGCGGCTACGACCTGGTGACCGCCTCCGGCGACGCCTCCCTGCGCCTGATCTACGGCAAGCGCGTGCAGCCGATCAACCCCGAGCTGATCCCCAACTGGAAGAACATCGACGCGCGCCTCAAGGACGCGCCCTGGTACACCGTCAACGGCAAGACCTACGGCAGCCCGTACCAGTGGGGCCCGAACCTGCTGATGTACAACACCAAGGTCTTCCCCAAGGCGCCGGACAGCTGGAACGTGGTGTTCGACGCGCAGAACCTGCCTGACGGCAAGCCGAACAAGGGCCGCGTGCAGGCCTACGACGGCCCGATCTACATCGCCGACGCCGCGCTCTACCTGAAGAGCACCAAGCCGGAACTGGGCATCAAGGACCCGTACCAGCTGACCGAGGAGCAGTACAGCGCCGTGCTCGACCTGCTGCGCAAGCAGCACTCGCTGATCCACCGCTACTGGCACGACGCGACCGTGCAGATGAGCGACTTCAAGAACGAAGGCGTGGCCGCCTCCAGCTCCTGGCCGTACCAGGCCAACGCGCTGAAGGGCGAGAAGCAGCCGATCGCCACCGTGTTCCCGAAGGAAGGCGTCACCGGCTGGGCCGACACCACCATGCTGCACGCCGAGGCCGCGCACCCGAACTGCGCCTACAAGTGGATGAACTGGTCGCTGGAGCCGAAGGTCCAGGGCGACGTCGCCGCCTGGTTCGGCTCGGTGCCGGCCGCGCCGGAAGGCTGCAAGGCCAGCGAGCTGCTCGGCGGCGAAGGTTGCGCCACCAACGGCTTCGACCAGTTCGACAAGATCGCCTTCTGGAAAACCCCGCAGGCCGAGGGCGGCAAGTTCGTGCCGTACAGCCGCTGGACCCAGGACTATATCGCGATCATGGGCGGCCGCTAAAAGTCATCCAGATAGCTGCTGCGCGGCCCTGATCCGCGCCCGGGCAGTGCTCGGAACCCTCACGTACCGAAGTACGCTGCGGTTCCTGTGCGCTGGCCGGGCACGGCTGAGGGCCTGCTCGCGACGCTCTCTGAACGACTTTTCATCTTTCCCCGTTTATCCGTTTCACCCGAATTCTGATTTCCGGGCAGGGCCTTCGTATGCCGATTTCCTGCCCCTGGAGCGTGCCCCATGACCACCCCCGCTGTTCAATTCACCCAGGTCTCCCGCCAGTTCGGCGAGGTGAAAGCCGTTGACCGGGTGTCCATCGACATCAAGGACGGCGAGTTCTTCTCCATGCTCGGCCCCTCCGGCTCCGGCAAGACCACCTGCCTGCGCCTGATCGCCGGTTTCGAGCAGCCCAGCGCAGGCTCCATCCGCATCCATGGCGAAGAGACCGCCGGCCTGCCGCCCTACCAGCGTGACGTCAATACCGTGTTCCAGGACTACGCGCTGTTCCCGCACATGAACGTGCTGGAGAACGTCGCCTACGGCCTGAAGGTCAAGGGCGTGGCCCGTGGCGAACGCCTGGCCCGCGCCGAAGAGGCCCTGGGCATGGTCGCCCTGGGCGGCTACGGCGGGCGCAAGCCGGTGCAGCTGTCCGGCGGCCAGCGCCAGCGCGTGGCCCTGGCCCGCGCCCTGGTCAACCGCCCGCGCGTGCTGCTGCTGGACGAACCGCTCGGCGCGCTCGACCTGAAGCTGCGCGAGCAGATGCAGAGCGAGCTGAAGAAGCTGCAGCGCCAGCTGGGCATCACCTTCATCTTCGTCACCCACGACCAGAGCGAAGCGCTGTCGATGTCCGACCGCGTGGCGGTGTTCAACAAGGGCCGCATCGAGCAGGTCGACACCCCGCGCAACCTGTACATGAAGCCGGCCACCCCGTTCGTCGCGGAGTTCGTCGGCACCTCCAACGTGCTGCGCGGCGACCTCGCCCAGCAGCTCACCGGCAACGCCCAGCCGTTCTCCATCCGCCCCGAGCACATCCGCTTCGCCACTGGCGAGCGCGGCGCCGGCGACCTGGAGATCAGCGGCCTGCTGCACGACATCCAGTACCAGGGCGCGGCCACCCGCTACGAAATCCGCCTCGACAACGGCCAGAACCTCTGCCTGAGCCAGGCCAACGTCCAGTGGGACGCCGGCGCCGTGCTGCACCAGCCGGGCCAGCGGGTCACCGCGCGCTGGGCGCGCGAGGCCATGGTGGCGCTGAACGAGGGTGCCTGAGATGGAACTGACGATGAACGCGCAAGCGCCCACGGCCGGCAACGGCCCGCTGCGGCGCCTGTCCAACCTGCTCTACCGCAAGCCGACGCTGTACCTCTCGTTGTTGCTGGTACCGCCGCTGCTGTGGTTCGGCGCGATCTACCTGGGCTCGCTGCTGACCCTGATGTGGCAGGGTTTCTACACCTTCGACGACTTCACCATGACGGTGACGCCGGACCTGACCTGGGCCAACTTCGCCGCCCTGTTCACCCCGGCCAACTTCGACATCATCCTGCGCACCCTGGCGATGGCGATCGCGGTGTCCATCGCCAGCGGCGTGGTGGCCTTCCCCATCGCCTACTACATGGCGCGCTACACCACCGGCAAGACCAAGGCGTTCTTCTACATCGCGGTGATGATGCCGATGTGGGCCAGCTACATCGTCAAGGCCTACGCCTGGACCCTGCTGCTGGCCAAGGGCGGCGTGGCCATGTGGTTCGTGCAGAAGCTCGGCCTGGTGTGGCTGCTGGACCTGCTGATGGACGTGCCCGGCGTCGGCGGCAACACCCTGTCCACCTCGAACCTGGGGCGCTTCCTGGTGTTCGTGTACATCTGGCTGCCGTTCATGATCCTGCCGATCCAGGCCTCGCTGGAGCGCCTGCCGCCGTCGCTGCTGCAAGCCTCGGCCGACCTCGGCGCACACCCGCGGCAGACCTTCTTCCAGGTCATCCTGCCGCTGTCGATCCCGGGCATCGCCGCCGGCTCGATCTTCACCTTCAGCCTGACCCTGGGCGACTTCATCGTGCCGCAGCTGGTGGGCCCGCCGGGCTACTTCATCGGCAGCATGGTCTACGCCCAGCAGGGCGCGATCGGCAACATGCCGATGGCCGCCGCCTTCACCCTGGTGCCGATCATGCTGATCGCCGTGTACCTGTCCATCGTCAAACGCCTGGGGGCCTTCGATGCACTCTGAGAAAGCTTCCTTCGGCCTGAAAGCGGCCGCCTGGGGCGGGCTGGTGTTCCTGCACTTCCCGATCCTGATCATCTTCATGTACGCCTTCAACACCGAGGACGCGGCGTTCAGCTTCCCGCCGCAGGGCTTCACCCTGCACTGGTTCAGCGTCGCCTTCGGCCGCCAGGACGTGCTGGAATCGATCACCCTGTCGCTGAAGATCGCCTGCATCGCCACCCTGATCGCCATGGTGCTGGGCACCCTGGCCGCGGCCGCGCTGTACCGCCGCGACTTCTTCGGCAAGGAGGGCATCTCGCTGATGCTGATCCTGCCGATCGCCCTGCCCGGCATCATCACTGGCATCGCGCTGCTCTCGGCGTTCAAGACCCTGGGGATCGAGCCAGGCTTCCTGACCATCGTCATCGGCCACGCGACCTTCTGCGTGGTGATCGTCTACAACAACGTGATCGCGCGCTTCCGGCGCACCTCGCACAGCCTCATCGAGGCCTCGATGGACCTGGGCGCCGACGGCTGGCAGACCTTCCGCTACGTGATCCTGCCGAACCTCGGCTCGGCCCTGCTGGCCGGCGGCATGCTGGCCTTCGCGCTGTCCTTCGACGAGATCATCGTGACCACCTTCACCGCCGGCCACGAGCGCACCCTGCCGATCTGGCTGCTCAACCAGCTGACCCGCCCGCGCGACGTCCCGGTGACCAACGTGGTGGCCATGCTGGTGATGCTGGTGACCATGCTGCCGATCCTCGGCGCCTACTACCTGACCAAGGGTGGCGAGGGCGTGGCCGGGAGCGGCAAGTGACAGTCACGTGCCATGCGACCCTCTCCCCCCGCCCTCTCCCTGAAGGGAGAGGGAGCCTGCTCGGCGTGCCCGGTTATCACCGAGTTCGCCGGCGGACACGGAGGATCGCCCGGCACGGATATCCCCTCTCCCTTCAGGGAGAGGGTTAGGGAGAGGGAAAAGCCCCCGCTCCTAACCAACAGAACCCCTCAGGACTGCCGACACCGGCGGCCCCATAAAAGAAACATCGACGAATACCTGCAAGCCCTGAACGAGAGGACTTACACATGCAAACCAAACTGCTGATCAACGGCCAACTGGTCGCCGGCGAAGGCGAGAAGCTCGCCGTCCTCAATCCCTCCCTGGGCACCGCCCTGGTGGAAATCGCCGAGGCCACCCCGGCCCAGGTCAACGCCGCCGTGGAAGCCGCCGACGCCGCCTTCGACAGCTGGTCGCAAACCGCGCCGAAAGACCGCTCGCTGCTGCTGCTGAAACTGGCCGACGCCATCGACGCCAACGCCGAGGAACTGGCCCGCCTGGAATCGAACAACTGCGGCAAGCCCTACAGCGCCGCGCTGAACGACGAGCTGCCGGCCATCGCCGACGTGTTCCGCTTCTTCGCCGGCGCCAGCCGCTGCCTGCAGGGTTCCGCCGCCGGCGAATACCTGCCCGGCCACACCTCGATGATCCGCCGCGACCCGGTGGGCGTGGTCGCCTCCATCGCGCCCTGGAACTACCCGCTGATGATGGTCGCGTGGAAACTCGGCCCGGCCCTGGCCGCCGGCAACACCGTGGTCCTCAAGCCCTCCGAGCAGACCCCGCTGACCGCCCTGCGCCTGGCCGAGATAATGGCCGGGATCTTCCCCGCCGGCGTGGTCAACATGGTCTTCGGCCGCGGCCCGACCGTCGGCGAGCCGCTGACCACCCACCCGAAGGTGCGCATGGTCTCGCTGACCGGCTCGGTCGCCACCGGCAGCCGCATCATCGCCGGCACCGCCGACACCGTTAAGCGCATGCACATGGAACTGGGCGGCAAGGCTCCGGTGATCATCTTCGACGACGCCGACATCGACGCCGCCGTGGAAGGCATCCGCACCTTCGGCTTCTACAACGCCGGGCAGGACTGCACCGCCGCCTGCCGCATCTACGCGCAGAAAGGCATCTACGCCAAGTTCGTGCAAAAGCTCGGCGAAGCCGTCGCCAGCATCCGCTACGGCGAGCAGGACGACCCGGACACCGAGCTCGGCCCGGTGATCACCGAGCAGCACCTGGAGCGCGTCATCGGCTTCGTCGAGCGTGCCCGCCAAGTGCCGCACATCGAAGTCGTCACCGGCGGCAAGCGCGCCGAGCGTCCGGGCTTCTTCTTCGAACCGACCGTGCTCGCCGGCGCCCGCCAGGACGACGAAGTGGTGCGCCGCGAGATCTTCGGCCCGGTGGTCTCGGTCACCGAGTTCGACGACGAAGCACAGGCGCTGGCCTGGGCCAACGACTCCGACTACGGCCTGGCCTCCTCGGTGTGGACCAGCGACATCGGCCGCGCCCATCGCCTGTCCGCGCGCCTGCAGTACGGCTGCACCTGGGTCAACACCCACTTCATGCTGACCACCGAGATGCCCCACGGCGGCATGAAGCTCTCCGGCTACGGCAAGGACATGTCCATGTACGGCCTGGAGGACTACACCGTGGTCCGCCACGTGATGTTCAAGCACTGAGGAAGCATCGGCACCCCCGCGCCGCCTCGGGCGACGCGGGGGTGCAGGTACCCGGCGCGGCCTCGCGGCCACGCCCCCGAAGCAGGGGAGCTTCGGGTGACCCACCGGGCGAGCCTCGCTCGCGCCAGGCCCGGCGCGCAGACCGAGGGCGACAGACCTCGCCGCACAGCTGTAGCTGTACACAACAAGAACAGCCCGCAAGGGCGCAGGCAGACGGTCACGTCAGCCGGTTTCCAACCGCCACCGCTGCCCACATCACGAGGAATATCGCATGAGCGTGCCATCCGCAGCCGACCGCGACGCAGAACAACTGCGCGCGCTGGGCTACACCTCCAACTTCAATCGCAGCATGAGCCTGTGGGAGAACTTCGCCCTCGGCTTCACCTACCTGTCGCCGGTCGTCGGCGTCTACACCCTGTTCGGCCTGTGCCTGGCCGCCGGCGGCCCGCCGATGTTCTGGTCGTACCTGCTGATCGGCCTCGGCCAGCTGCTGGTGTGCCTGGTGTTCGGCGAAGTGGTTTCGCAGTTCCCCATCTCCGGTGGCGTCTACCCCTGGGCCCGGCGCCTGGTCGGCAAGCGCTGGGCGTGGATGGTGGGCTGGATCTACGCCTGCGCGCTGTGCGTGACCATCGCCGCGGTCGCCGTCGGCGCCGGCCCGTACATCGCCGCCATGCTCGGCTTCGCGCCCAGCGCCAGCACCAACATCTACGTCGCCCTGGTGCTGACCCTGCTGGCCACCCTGATCAACCTCAGCGGCACCAAGACCCTGGCGCGCATCGCCATGTTCGGCTTCCTCTGCGAACTGGCCGGCGCGGTCGTGGTGGGCGTGTACCTGCTGCTGTTCGAACGTCACCAGCCGTTCAGCGCGCTGTTCGACACCTTCGGCATCGGCGCGGCGGAAGGCTCCTACCTGCCGGCGTTCCTCACCGCCTCGCTGGCCGGGATGTTCCTCTACTACGGCTTCGAGGCCTGCGGCGACGTCGCCGAGGAAACCCCGAACCCGAGCAAGCGCATTCCCAAGGCCATGCGCATGACCATCTACATCGGCGGCGTGGCGGCGATGTTCGCCTGCCTGGCGCTGATCCTCGCGGTGCCGGACATGGCCGCGGTGATCTCCGGCAAGGACACCGACCCGGTCGGCACCATCCTCAACAACGCCTTCGGCCCGATCGGCTCGCGGGTGGTGATGGCGGTGGTCACGGTGTCGTTCGTCTCCTGCGTGATCAGCCTGCAGGCCGCCGCCAGCCGCCTGCTCTACGCTTATGCACGGGACGAGATGGTGGTCGGCAGCGGCCTGCTCAAGCGCATTTCGCCGAACACCCACGTGCCGGTTCCGGCGCTGGTGGTGTGCGGGGTGATTCCGGCGGTGATCATCAGCCTCGGCTTCGTCCTCGAAGACGCCGTGGCGACCATCGTCAGCTTCGCCGCCATCGGCATCTACCTGGCGTTCCAGATGATCGTCGTCGCCGCGCTCTTCGCCCGTGCCCGCGGCTGGGTGCCCAGCGGCCAGTTCACCCTCGGCAAGTGGGGCACGCTGGTCAACGTCGGCGCGCTGGTCTACGGCCTCGGCGCCATCGTCAACATGGCCTGGCCGCGCAGCCCTGACGCGCCCTGGTACATCAACTACGCGATGGTCCTGACCACCCTCATCGTGATCGGCCTGGGGCTGGTCTACATGTGGCTGGGCAAGCCCTACGACCGTGGCAACGCCCCGGCCGGCGACGCCTGGAAAATCAGCGGC
>NZ_JARJLT010000254.1 GCF_029335315.1 Pseudomonas citronellolis | reverse complement strand
CAGGCCCAGGAATCGGCGCAGATCAGCCAGTCGCTGAACGACCTGGCGAACCACCAGCAGAGCCTGATGGGGCAGTTCCGCGTGTAACCGACGGGCTCGCACGCCGCCGATACACCTGTAGGAGCGAGCTTGCTCGCGAACCCGCCCCGCAGCGGAGCCCGTTCACGAGCAAGCTCGCTCCTACGAAGAGCCGAAGCCGCTGGGCTCCCGCGTTCGCGGGAGTGACGGGGGAGGGATTGGCACACGCCTCAATCCGTCATTCCCGCGAACACGGGGACGTAGGGCGAATAACCGTTCGCGGTTATCCGCCGCCGGCCAAGCGCGAAGCTACGCCTTGCCCACGCTCGCCGCCGTCTGCCCGAACAGCAGCTTCTTGCCCTCGTCGGTCACCGACGGCCGCGAGGAGAACGGCTGGCCCTTGGCGTAGGCGCGCACGGTCGCCGGGCGCGCGGCGATGCCGTCGAACCAGCGCTTGAGGTGGGGGAATTCGGCGAGGTCCTGCTGCTGGCGCTGCCACGGCACCACCCAGGGGTAGCTGGCCATGTCGGCGATGCTGTATTCGTCGCCGCCCAGGTACGCCGTTTGCGCCAGGCGCTTGTCCATCACGCCGTAGAGGCGGTTGGTCTCGTTGATGTAGCGCTGCATGGCGTAGGGCAGCTTTTCCGGCGCGTACTGCACGAAGTGGTGGTTCTGCCCGGCCATCGGGCCGAGGCCGCCGACCTGCCAGAACAGCCATTCCAGCACCGTCTTGCGCCCGCGCAGGTCGGCGGGCATGAACCGGCCGGTCTTTTCCGCGAGGTAGACGAGGATGGCGCCGGACTCGAACACGCTGATCGGCTCGCCGCCGTCCGCCGGGGCGGTGTCGATGAGGGCGGGCATGCGGTTGTTCGGCGAGAAGGCGAGGAACTCCGGCTTGAACTGGTCGCCGGCGCTGATATCGATGGGGTGGATGCGGTAGTCGAGCCCCGCCTCTTCGAGGAGCAGGGTGATCTTGTGGCCGTTGGGGGTGGGCCAGTAGTACAGCTCGAGCATGGGACCTCCTGACGTGGAACGCCCCGGCATGCGCCGGGGCGTACTACGCCCGCACCCAGGAGAGCGGTGCGGGCTAAAAGCCAAGACTATAGCTTTACTTGCGGTCGATCCACACGGTCTGCGGGTTGAGGAACTCGCGCAGGCCGAAGTGCGACAGCTCGCGGCCGAAACCGCTCTTCTTCACGCCGCCGATCGGTACGCGGGGGTCGGACGCGGAGAAGCCGTTGATGAACACGCCGCCGCTGACCAGGCGCCGGGCCATGTGCTGGGCCTTGGCCTTGTCGGCGCTCCAGATCGCGCCGGACAGGCCGAACTCGCTGTCGTTGGCCAGTTCCAGGGCGTGCTCGGCGTCGCGCGCGACTATCACCGAAGCCACCGGGCCGAAGATTTCCTTGGCGAAGGCGGTGTTGCCCGGCTTCACGTCGGCCAGCACGGTCGGCGCGTAGTAGTTGCCTTCGCCTTCCAGCTTGTGGCCGCCCAGCAGCAGGGTGGCGCCGTCGGCGATGGCCTGCTGGACCTGGTTGTGCAGCTCCTCGCGCAGGTCGAAACGGGCCATCGGGCCGACGAAGGTGTCGTCCGCCAGCGGGTCGCCGATCTTCAGCGCCTTGACCGCGGCCAGCAGCTTCTCGGTGAAGGCCGGGGCGACGGATTCCTCGATGATCATGCGCTTGGCGGCGATGCACACCTGGCCGCAGTTGCCGAAGCGGCTGGCGACGGCGGCTTTCACGGCGGCGTCGAGGTCGGCGTCGGCGAGCACGATGAAGGGGTCGGCGCCGCCCAGTTCCAGCACGCACTTCTTCAGCGCGGCGCCGGCCTGGGAGGCGATGGCCGCGCCCGCGCCCACGCTGCCGGTCACGGCGATGGAGGCGATGCGGTCATCGGCGATGGCCTTGGAAACCAGCGCCGGCTCGACGTTCAGCACCTCGAACACGCCTTCCGGCAGGCCGGCGTCGAGCCAGGCCTTCTGCAGCTGGTAGGCGCAGCCCATGACGTTCGGCGCGTGCTTGAGCACGTAGGTGTTGCCGCCGAGGATGATGCTCACCGCGCCCCGCATGACCTGCCAGGTGGGGAAGTTCCACGGCATCACGGCCAGCACCGGGCCCAGCGGCAGGTAGGAGATGTACGCGCCTTCGATGCTGGTCTTCTCGTCGTCCAGCATCGCCGGGCCGTGCTCGGCGTACCAGTCGCAGAGGTTGGCGCACTTGTTGATCTCGCCGCGCGCCTGGGTGACCGGCATGCCCATCTCCTGGGCTTCCATGCGGGCCATGGGCTCGACGTTGGCGCGCAGCACTTCGGCCATCTTGCGCAGCACGGCGACGCGCTCGGCCACCGAGGTTTCGCGCCACTGGCGGAAGCCGGCGTCGGTGCGGGCCAGCGCGGTTTCCAGCTGGGTGGCGTCCTCGAAGGGGTAGCGGGCCAGTTCCTGGCCGGTGGCGGGGCTGCGCGAGATGGCGGCCGGAATCGCGGCGATCTGGTTCATCGGGTGTTCCTTGTAATCGGGTGAGGCAGGCCGCCGTGTGTCGGCGGCGACGGTGATTCGGCCGGCGCCCCTGGCGCCGGCATGGGCAAGAAAGTAAGGTGACGAACCATTCATGACAAATGAATAATTAAGAAAGAACTATTCTTCCGGAGAGAAACGTGGACCTGACCCAGCTGGAGTTCTTCCGCGCCGTCGCCCAGGACGGCAGCATCACCGCCGCGGCGAACCGTCTGCACCGCGTACCGTCGAACCTGACCACGCGCATCAAGCAGCTGGAAGGCGAGCTGGGCGCCGAGCTGTTCATCCGCGAGAAGTCGCGCCTGCGCCTGTCGCCCACCGGCCGCAGTTTCCTCGACTACGCCGAGCGCATCCTCGACCTGGTGGAAGAGGCGCGCCAGGTGGCCAGCGGCGCCGAGCCCCACGGCGGCTTTTCCCTCGGCTCCATGGAAAGCACCGCGGCGGTGCGCATCCCCGAGCTGCTGGCGCGCTACCACCAGCGCTACCCGAAGGTGCAGCTGGACCTGTCCACCGGCCCCTCGGGCGAGATGATCGACGGCGTGCTTTCCGGCCGCTTCATCGCCGCCTTCGCCGATGGCCCGGCCAATCACCCGCAGCTGGACGGCCGCCCGGTGTTCCAGGAAGAACTGGTGCTGATGAGCGTCCAGGGCCACGCCCCGGTGCGCGACGCCCGCGACGTGGCCGGGGAAACGGTGTTCGCCTTCCGCGACACCTGCTCCTACCGCAAGCGCCTGGAAGGCTGGTTCGCCGAGCAGCGCGTGGTGCCGGGCAAGATCATCGAGATGGAGTCCTACCACGGCATGCTCGCCTGCATCGCGGCGGGGGGCGGGGTGGCGATCATTCCCAAGGCGATGTTCGACAGCCTGGCCGGCGGGCGCAACGTCGCCGTCCACCACCTGGCCGCCAACCACGCCGACGCCACCACCTGGCTGTTCTGGCGGCGCGGCACCGACACCCCGGCGCTGCGCGCCTTCATCGGCCTGCTGGAGCCGGAGCGCCGCGACGTCGACGCGGC
>NZ_JARJLT010000253.1 GCF_029335315.1 Pseudomonas citronellolis | reverse complement strand
GTGTGCGCTGATGCCTCGACTGGCAGAGGACAGTCCCCTCTCCCTTCAGGGCGGGGCGCGTAGCCGAGGGTTAGGGAGAGGGGCTCTTCAAGCTCTCGAACCCGACCTCACACCACCGCGTAGTAATGCTTCACGAAGCCCTCGCCCGGCACTTCCCAGAGCACCGGGGTGCCCTTGGTGACGAACCAGGTGTCGCCGGCCTTGTAGGTCTGGCTGTGACCGGTGGATTCGTCGGTCAGGCGCACCTCGCCGCTGACCACCGTGGCCTGCTCGTTGAACGGGTAGGTCATGCGGAACTTGCCGCCGGTGGTGCCGAAATAGGCGGCGCTGACCGGGTCGGTCGGCGCGCCGGCGGTCATCTTGCCGAAGGCGCGGACCTCGCCTTCGAGGATTTCCGAGCCGAGGTCGGCCACGGTGCCCCAGGCGTCCAGTTCGTCGAGGGTGATGCCTTGCTTGATGGGGGTGAGTGCCATGTGCTTGCTCCTGTGCAAGTGAGGGAAAAGGGGGAATCAGCGGCGGCCGTTCCAGAAGCCGGATACCTGGTGCCAGGTCTTGGCTCCGCTGAGCAGCAGCGGGCGCACCTGGTCCTTGCCGTGGACGCGGATGCGCCGCACCGAGCTGATCAGGTCGTAGCGCGCCGAGCCTTCGCTCATGCCCTCGGCCAGTACCTTGCAGATGATGTGGCTGGGGGTGACGCCGAAGCCGGAGTAGCCCTGCACGAAGAAGGCGTTGGGGCGGCCGGGGAGGGCGCCGATCTGCGGGAACAGGTTGGGGCTGCAGGCCATCGGCCCGCCCCAGGCGAGGTCGATCTTCACGTTTTCCAGGTAGGGGAAGATCTTCAGCATCAGCGCCCGGTTCCAGGCCTTGAGGTCGCGCGGGATGTGCTCGATGAACGGGGTGGCGGCGCCGAACAGCAGGCGGTTTTCGTTGGTCACCCGGTAGTAGTCGATGACCGGGCGGATGTCGCTGTAGGCGCCACGGATCGGGCTGATGCGCTGGATCAGTTCGTCCGACAGCGGCTCGGTCATCATCTGGAAGGCGTAGGTGTTGATGGTGCTCTTGTGCAGCTCCGGCTCCAGCTTGTTGAGGAAGCTGTCGCAGGCCCAGAGCAGCTTGCCCGCCTTCACCGAACCCTTGGCGGTGCGCACGGTGATGCGCTCGCCGTATTGCACGTCCAGCGCCGGGCTGTACTCGAAGATCTTCACCCCGTGGCTGGCCAGCGCCTTGGCCTCGCCGAGCAGCAGGTTGAGCGAGTGCACGTGGCCGCCGCCCATGTGCAGCAGGGCGCTGGAGTAGGCGTCGGAGCCGATGATCTGGCGCACTTCGGAGCCGTCCAGGTAGCGGATCTCGTGGCGCGAGTTGAGCGACTTGAACTCCTTTTCCCAGGCTCGCAGGGTCTTCGCCTGGCGGGCGTTGAAGCCCATGTAGCCGTAGCCGTGGCAGAAGTCGGCGTCGATGCCGTACTTCTCGATGCGGCCCTTGATGATGTCGGCGCCCAGGTCGCTGATCTCGAAGATCTGCCGCAGGCCGTCCTCGCCGACGTCCTTGCGGATCTTTTCCAGGTCGTGGCCGATGCCGGCCATGATCTGCCCGCCGTTGCGCCCGGTGCCGCCGAAGCCGAGGTAGCGCGCCTCCAGCACGACGATGTTGGTGATGCCTTTCTCGGCCAGCTCCAGGGCGGTGTTGATGCCGGAGAAGCCGCCGCCGATCACGACCACGTCGGCCTCCAGGTCCGCCTCCAGGGAGGGGAAGGACAGGTCGTATTTCTTGGTCGCGGTGTAGTAGGTGGGGGTCTCGATATTGATCATGACTGCAGCCTGGAACCGGGTTCAATGGAGCGCGGCCGGCGCCGCGCGGATGGCCCTATTAGGGGCCGCGGCGACGGTGGCTGTCTTGACCCTGGCTGCCCGGCCGCTTGTCCCGGGCTGACAGCGGCGGCTCAGTCGGCCAGCAGGTGGCGCACGCGCTCGACGGCGGCCTGGGCGCAGAGCATGTCCTGGGCCTCGGAGGCGCCGGAGACGCCGATCGCGCCGATCACCACCTCGCCCAGGCGCAGCGGCTCGCCGCCGCCGAACAGCACCAGCCCGGTCTGCAATGGCAGGCCGTGGCGCACGGTGGGCGCGCTCTGTTCCAGGTAGGCCTGCCAGGCGCCGGTGGGCTTGTCGAAGGCGGCGGCGGTACCGGCTTTCTTCAGGGCGATCTCGCGGCACGGCTGGGCGGCGCCGTCCATGTGCGCGGTGAGCACCGGCAGGCCGCTGGCGTCGACCACCGCGATGCTGAGGCGCAGGCCCAGCTCCTCGGCGCGGCCGAGCGCGGCCTGCATGGCCTGGGTGGCGAGGTTCAGGGTTATTTGCGCCTGCTGGCGGACGAATGCGGACATCGAGGGTACTCCGAGTGGGAAGGTGGCATGCCGGGGCAGCGCCCCTGGCAGGCAGGATCATGACCGATGCGGGGTGGGGCTTTTCAATAGCGAGGAAAATCCTTGCCAGGCGACTCGCCCATGCCGCACTCCCCACCCTCCCTGACCCTTTCCCTGCTGCAGGCCCGCGAAGCGGCCATGCGCTTCTTCCGCCCGCACCTGCTGCAGCACGGCTTGACCGAGCAGCAGTGGCGGGTGATCCGCCTGCTGCGCCAGCACGGCGAGCTGGAGAGCGGGCAGCTGGCACCGCTGGCCTGCATCCTTTCGCCGAGCCTGTGCGGCGTGCTCGCGCGCCTGGAGCGCGACGGCCTGGTGCTGCGCCGCCGCGACCCCTGCGACCAGCGCCGCAGCCTGGTCAGCCTGGCGCCGCCGGGGGAGGACTGCTTCGCGTCGATGCGCGGGCGCATGGAGGCCAACTACCGGACCATCGAGGAGCGCCTGGGGGAGGACAAGGTGGAGCGCCTGCTGGCGCTGTTGCATGAGCTGAAGGGGCTGCGGCCCTGAGGCCGCGAGCCGTCAGTAGACCGACGGGGCGCTCGGCGCGGGCGCGGCCTTGAAGCGCCCGGCGAAGCCAGGGCAAAGGATAAGAGAAATAACAGTTGTGTAAGTGGACATCACAAGAGGGCCCGTCATGTTAACGAAAATTCTTATGTAATTGGTGTGATCGCGCTCTCTTTACTCAAGTTCACTATCTCGTCTGCAAATTCCATGGCAGCTTCGCGATGACTGACTATTATTAGTGTGTTTGAATTTTCCTTAATGAAATTCAATACTTTAATCTCTAGCTCGAGGTCCAATGCGGAAGTGGGTTCGTCGAGAATTATTATATCTTTCTTCCTCAATACTGCCCTTGCAATTGAAATTCTTTGTCGCTCGCCACCCGAAGTCTGGCGATGTTCACCGCCGACATGGATATCAAGAGGGGATGGCTCTCCAATGTATAGATTAAGGGCTTTTAGTATTCGTTCAAGCTCTTCATCCATATAGTGTTCAGTTGCACCGTACAGGATATTTTCACGAATGGTTCCAGAGAATATAAATGGGTGCTGAGGTACCACTGCGACTCGTTCGAGAATATTTTCTGATGTAAGATTTCGAACATTCTCCCCGAAAAAGTCAATGCTGCCTTTGTAGTCAGTTTTGAGGCTAAGCATTGCATTGATTAGGGTTGTTTTTCCTAGGCCTGAAGGGCCTGTAATTACATAGGTTTTTCCATGATCAATGCTGAATGTTGTCTTTTTTTCAGTTGAGAAGATGAAGTTATTTACTTTAAATACAGTTGGGGTTTTGTTTGGTGTGTTGATTGCCGTTTTTGGGGGTGAATAAATATCATAGTACTTTAGGCCTTCACCTAGTGCGAGATAGTCGCGTTTTAAACCTACTAGGGAGCTGGCAATAATGGCAAATGGTGCGGTGAGTTGGGCAACGTATGAGATAATCATGACGAAATCTCCAACTTTAAAGTCGCCTTTCATCACGGAGTGGGTAGAGAACAAAGTTGATGACGCAAGGACGAGGCCGATCGCCGATGCTTGGAGGCTTAGAAAGATGGCCATTTTTTTGTTTGCTGAAAATACTGCGTCAGCATAAGACTCTATAAATGGTAAAAGATTTTTCGATTCTTTGTTTTTGGTTGTGTTGGTCTTTATTTCGTATGCTGAGTCAATTCTTTCGACTAGAAAATTTGTTAGATTGTTTGTCGCCTCGAAGCACCTTAGCTGCACGCCCTCTGTTTTCTGTGTAATCTGGTAGGCTATAAGAAGTAATATGCCTATAGATACCAAAAATAAAGTCGAGAAGGCAAGATTGGTTTCTCGCCAAAGAATCAAGAATACAAATAGCATTTCTATCAGTAATGGGGAGAGTGTCCAGAATATAGTTTGATTTATATGCCCGAAGCTTGACATGGATCGGTCAAAGTCAGCGATGATTTCGCCTTTCTGAATTTTCCTCTGTTCGGAGAATGGAAGGTTTAAGTAGCAATCAAATAGGGATCTGTAAAAGGCCGAGTCGCAACGTACGGTAATGTAGGTTGTAGCAATAACTTTTATCCATTCAAAGATTTTTGAAAGTGTCCAGGTTAATGCATATGCCCCGACTGTAATATAAATAATAGAGGTTGTGGTTGTGGATGAATAAGTCAGCATGTCGGAAGCTTTTTTTAGGAGTAGAGGTGCTAGAGAAGACAGACCGGCAAGTAAAATCAAGAATAGGCTGACCAAGAAAAAGTCACGACGGAAATTTGAGTATATTGATTTTGTTATATTTAGCGCTTTTATATAAGGTTCTATGTACTGATTTCTTATGGAGTCCATGCGTGCCTCATTATATTTTCATGATTACGTTCAGGAGTTTGGACAGATCCGGGCGGTCACCAATTATTACGCCGCTTTCTTCGATCCAGGCATGCGCTAAAAAATCGTAATTCTTTACTCCGATATATAGTTGCAGTTCTAATTTTTCATTGTGGCCGGCCCAAAATAGAGCAAGAGCATGCTGTAAGCAGGTGACTTCAAATGGGATATACTTTGCGACGTGCTTTATTGTTGATGAGATTTCAATGGCTCGCCCCGGTTTTTTTATTGGTTGAGAGTTTTTTCGTTTCTTGTGGCGAAGTTTGTTTAAGGATCTATGGAGGCCAAGAAATTTAAGTGTTAAGCAAACCAGTATTAAGGTTAACCAGGTCTTGAATGGTTTTCGAATCTTACTGGATATATATTCAAGCTTGAAGGCTGACGTCCATTCATGAATGTCGACTTTAAGTTTTCCAGATGCTTTATTTATTTCTTGTATTCCGGGTTTAATTAATACTTTCTTCTCGAGAAGCTCTAATATCTCTGGCGACTCCTCGCCGGAGGCATCGGAAGACCTAAGGTTTCGGCAGATTTCAGATGTCTGGAGTTTGTCAAAGATAAGATATTGATCGGTTCGTTCGTCGAGTATGATCATCTCGTCTTCAATGACGATGTGGTGGGCGAATTTGGAAAATTTCATGATTTATTCCTCATGGCCAAGGCATCCTTGGTATGCGTTATAAGGAGTTCAAGAATTATTATTTTGAATAGTTCATAATCTATTCCATTGAGGCCCATTAATGACATTTGATAGCTACGCTCGAACTCATGAATGTCTATTAGGTTGTTGGATGCACAAAATCCATTTCGTACAAGAGTAATTAGTCTCTCTTTTTGCTGCCCTAGTGCGCGCTGATAAGCGCTTGTTACCACACCTTTCCCTACTCTTGTGTACAAGTCTTTGCCGAATTTTATATGTGCGGATTTGCGCAAAGGGAGTCTCGAGTTTTGTGAGTCAAAAAGTTCTGAGACTTTGAATCCAAGTGAACACTCAATCATTGCAGGGGTTGCAAATGGATAGAATACCTCTAGGTTTTTAGAGGGTGGAGGAGATGCTATTTCGTCGAGCAGTATGCGAATTCGTTCTCGCCTAAAATTTTTGGTGCTAGAGAGTCGCTTAGTTATGGTGGGGCTTCTCCTGTATTTCCTCTCTAGATACTTGTTCTGACTTGATATCTCGCCTGCTATTATTCCCTTTAATATTTCAAAGAAATTTTTTGCATAAAGGTCGCAATAGTTATTTGCCATCTTGAGAAAACCCTTTCCGAGGCACTCTCTCAGCATATGAGGTTCTACATACTCCCAAAAAATGTGGTCCCCTCCGTGGCCGTCGAGGGTTATCGTATCTCGATTAGAGTCGACTTTGGACGAAGCATAAGTATCAATATCTTGTAGGAAGTTGCAAAATCCGAGGGAGGTGTTTGGATAGGCAGAGAGGCTCCACGGGCGTACTGGGCAGAACAAACGTGACTCATCAATCGAGAGGACTCTGTGCCTGACGCCTAACTTATTTGCAATTTTTGTAGCTTCCTCGACATCCGAGCTGGCAGTGTCGTCCTTTGACTTCCATGTGATGGCTAGGATCTCTTCTGGCGAAGAGATTTCGCAGCAGGCCGCGAGTATTGAAGTTGACTCAAGTCCCCCCGAAAAGCGTACGACAATATTTTTGCCTTTGGTTTTTCTTGAAATCAACTCGATTAGGAGCTCGGCTGGATCTTCATGGCGGCAAGTCCATGGCCTTTCTTTGAATGAAATGTTTCTTTCGCCGCCTATGGATGCGCTTAGACCCGGTCCCAGAACGTAGACGCCCTCCCATATAGAGTCGCCAATGCTCTTGTTTCCAGATAGAAACGAAATAACTTTATCTAAAGAAATTTTTAGCGGAATTGCAACTACGTCTAGAAATCCGCTAGATACTTTTACTTCATCCGTGGATAATCCTATATAAATTTCCGTTGCATGCTCTGCTGGGTTTTTTATTTCTAGGATTTTGTTTTTATTTGATATCTCAATTTCATGTTTTAGTGGAAGATCTGAGTTGACATGAGTAATTTTTGTTGAGTCTGTGTTTTCTACTCTGACTTTTAGTCCGCTAACTGTGATCTTCATTGCTTTCGTCCTTGCGCTATAAAAGAACGGACCCTTAAAAGGGCCCGTCTTTTTTACATTTAAGCGCGTTTACTTACGCACAAAGAAAGTTCCCTCTAGGAATACCCCACCAGGATTTCCTTTGGTTGCAAGGGAAGCTTTTATGGCGACGATAGAAGTTTTTTTCAGTTGAGTTTTACGAGTTTTCATCTCTACCTCCAACGTATAAGATTGAACGCCCTAATGGACGCATTCTCAGTATCTAAGTTTATGAATATCTATCAGTGGTAATGATTCTCATTGGCGTATAAGGCTTTGTCTGTTTGTGCGTAGGAAAATTCTCGAAATGAATTTCTCTGATACGTCGCGGGGGGGATCAGGCAAAGAGGCTATCTAGAGAGCTAAGGGCGGAATGGGTGATCTAGTGAGGTTCACCAGCACCAGTACAGATCCGCGCACAATTCGCTGCCGTCATCAAGACCGTCATCTTGAGCCCGATATTGGTGGATGGCATGCAAGTGAAGCGCTTCGAATGCAACGGCGCCCACGAACATTCCGTCGAGAAACGTATGAAGGTCGAGGTGGCGACGCGGACCCGACACCCGCCAGCAGGACCTCTGCGCAGGCGCCGATTCCGGTTACTCAGGCGCATATTCAGGCGCAGGCCGAAGCAATTCTCGCGAAGGCCGACCAAGGGCAAGGTGCTGGTCTGGAGGTGGATTCTTATTGAACTCACCAAGGCGGAGCGATGGGAGGGCAAATACCAGACCACTAAATTTACCGACGACGCAGTGTCCTTCAATTCCGCAAGTAGGTAGCCGCCGGGCAGCATTCCCCTATAGGGGAGAGGGCCACGCCCGGGTAGGCACTCTCTTCGATCACCACAATGGTGGACTGCTCGCCGGGGCTTATAGATATGCAGTGGCTCGGTGGCGCGTGCTTCAATACACCGACGAAGCGGAGGAGACTTGGGCGCCGCCCTTGAAGCGCCCGGCCAGATCGCGCAGCGAGCGCATCAGCAGGCTGGTGTCCACGCCCACGGCGACGAACTTCGCGCCCAGTTCCAGGTAGCGCCGCGCCAGCTTCTCGTCGGCGCTGAGGATGCCGGCGGCCTTGCCGGCGCGGCGGACGCGGGCGATGGCGTCCTCGATGGCGGCCTGCACCTCGGGGTGGCCGGGGTTGCCCCGATGGCCCATGGCCGCGCTGAGGTCGGCCGGGCCGATGAACACGCCGTCGACGCCGTCCACTGCGGCGATGGCATCGAGGTTGGCCAGGCCTTCGAGGTTCTCCACCTGCACCAGCAGGCACATCTGCGCGTCGGCTTCGTCGAGGTAGCCGGGGATGCCGTTCCAGCGCGACGCGCGCGCCAGGGCGCTGCCCACGCCGCGCACGCCGAACGGCGGGTAGCGCATGGCGCGCACCAGCCCGGCGGCCTGTTCGGCGCTGTCGACCATGGGCACCAGCAGGGTCTGCGCGCCGATGTCGAGCAGCTGCTTGATCAGTGCGGCGTCGCCGAGTACCGGGCGGATGATCGGCTGCGCCGGGTAGGGCGCCACCGCCTGCAACTGGCCGAGCAGGCTGCGCAGGTCGTTGGGCGCGTGTTCGCCGTCGATCAGCAGCCAGTCGAAGCCGGCGTTGGCCGCCAGCTCCGCGCAGTAGGGGTCGGCCAGGCCGAGCCAGAGGCCGATCTGCGCCTCGCCGGACTGCAGGCGTTGCTTGAAGGTGTTGATGGGCACGTGCATGGGTATACCTCGGAGCGGGCCTGTGGGTGGTTCGCGAGCAAGCTCGCTCCTACAAGGGATGGCTCAGACGAAACGGCAGGAAATGCTGCCGAGCTGGTCGTAGTCGACGTGGAAGGTGTCGCCGGGGGCCGCCGCCACCGGGCGGGTGAAGGAGCCGCCGAGGATCACCTGGCCGGCCTCCAGGGTGACGTCGTAGGGCGCCAGCTTGTTGGCCAGCCAGGCCACGCCCTTGGCCGGGTGGTTGAGCACCGCGGCGGAAACCCCGGACTCCTCGATCACGCCGTTGCGGTAGAGGATCGCCGGCACCCGGCGCAGGTCGATGTCGGTCGGCCGCACGGCGCGCCCGCCCATGACCACCCCGGCGTTGGCGGCGTTGTCGGAGATGGTGTCGAAGACCTTGCGGGTGACGCCGGTCTGCGGGTCCAGCTGCTGGATGCGCGCGTCGATGATCTCCAGCGCCGGGATCACCCATTCGGTGGCGTCCAGCACATCGAACAGGGTGACGTTCGGGCCCTTCAGCGGCTTGCCGAGGATGAACGCCAGCTCCACTTCCACGCGCGGCACGATGAAGCGCTCGAAGGGAATGTCGCTGCCTTCGTCGAAGAACATGTCGTCCAGCAGCGCGCCGTAGTCCGGCTCGGTGATGTTCGATGAGACCTGCATGGCGCGCGAGGTCAGGCCGATCTTGTGGCCCTTGAGCACGCGGCCGTCGGCGATCTTCTGCGCCACCCAGGCGCGCTGGATGGCGTAGGCGTCCTCGATGGCGATGTCCGGATAGTCGAGGGAGAACTGCCGCACCTGCTGGCGCGAGCGCTCGGCGGCGTCGAGGCGGGCGGCGGCTTGCTGGATGAGGGTCGAGTCGAGCATGGCGGTCTCTCTTTAGCGGGGGTTGACCACGGCGGCCGGGGTGCGCAGGACCAGGGCGGCGCCGAGGGCGATGAGGATGGCCAGGAGGAACAGGGCCAGGCTGGCGCTGTGGGTGGTGTCGCGCATCCAGCCGATGAAGTAGGGCGCGGCGAAGGCGGCGACGCTGCCGAAGGAGCTGATCAGGGCGATGCCGGCGGCCTGGGCGCGGTCGCCGAGGAAGGCCGGCGGCAGTTGCCAGAACATCGGCAGGGCGGCGCTGGCACCCATCCCGGCGAGCACCAGGCCGGCGAGCACCAGCACCGCGTTGCCCGGCTGCAGGCCGGTCAGCGCCAGGCCGGCGGCGGCCAGCAGCAGCGGCACGGCGAGGTGCCAGCGGCGTTCGCGATGGCGGTCGGAGGAGCGCCCGAGGGCGATCATGAACACGCAGCCGGCCAGGTAGGGCAGGGCGCTGAGCAGGCCGACGCGGCCGTCGGAGCCGATGCCGGCGCCGTGGATCAGGCTGGGCATCCAGAACGCCAGGGTGTTCACCGCCAGCATCACCGCGAAGTAGATGGCCACCAGCAGCCACACCTGGCGGTCGCGGAAGATGCCGGCGAAGGAGGTGATCTGCTTGCGCTGTTCCTCGCCGCGCATTTCCTCGCGCAGGCTGGCCTTCTGCGCGTCGCTGAGCCAGGCCACGCGCTCGAAGCTTTCCGGCAGGCAGCGCCAGACCAGCAGGCCGAGCAGCACCACCGGCAGGCCCTCGATGAGGAACATCCACTGCCAGCCGCGCAGCCCGAGGAAGTCGTGGAAGCCTTCGAGGATGCCACCGGACAGCGGCCCGCCGATCACCCCGGCCATGGGCACGGCGATGGCGAACAGCGCGGTGACCCCGGCGCGGCGGCGCGCCGGGAACCAGCGGTTGAGGAACACCAGGATGCCGGGGAAGAAGCCGGCTTCGGCGACCCCCAGCAGCAGGCGCAGCGTGTAGAAGCCGGCCGCGCTCTGCACCAGCAGCATGGCGGTCGACAGCAGGCCCCAGGTCACCATCAGGAAGGCGATCCAGCGGCGCGGGCCGACGCGCTCCAGCATCAGGTTGCTGGGCACGCCGAACAGCGCGTAGGCGACGAAGAACAGCCCGGCGCCGAGGCCGTAGACGGTGTCGCTGAAGTGCAGGTCGGCGCTCATCTGCAGCTTGGCGAAGCCGATGTTGATACGGTCCAGGTGGGCGAACACGTAGCACACCAGCAGCAGCGGCATCAGCCGCCAGACGACTCGCAGGTGCGTGGCGTCGGCGCTGGCCGGCGGGGTGGCAGCGGTAACGGGAGTGGCGGTGCTCATGGTCTTGTCTTTGTTCTGCGAGTGGCCGGGAGGGACGGCGGGCTTCAGCCCGCCTGGCCCTGGAGGAAGGCGTGGACGTTGTTCCGCTTGTAGTTGAGCTCGGCGTTCAGCTCGCTCATCTCGAAGGACAACGCCAGCAGGCGATGGGCCTGGAGCACGGCGAAGTGCGCGGTGATCACCTCGAACAGCGCGTCGGCGACCTGGCGGCGGGTCTCCAGGTCGCGCCCGGCGCCCACCTTCAGGGTCATGTGGACGAAGGCGTAGTCGTGCGCGCCGTCGGCCATGCGCCAGGTGTCCAGGCGCACGGCGCGGCTGCGGATGCCGCCCAGCGGGAATACGCCGCTGGCGCCGAGGCAGGCGTGGACCTTCTCGAACAGGCCGGGCAGGTCGGCTTCCTCGGCGATGTTGTGGGTGTATTCGGCGATGAAGTGCGGCATGGCGCGGTCCTCAGAGGCGGCTGCCGGACGGATTGCCGGCGGGGTTGGAGGCCTGCGCGGCGGGGATCGCCGAGCCGTCCTGCGGGGTGACCGGGAACACCACGTTGATCTGCCCGGTGCCGGAGGAACCGAAGTAGGGCGTCACCACTTCGCCCTGGCCGTCGTAGTCGGACCAGCCGAGCGCGCCCAGGAGCATCGCGGTGTCGTGCATGAAGCCTTCGCCGTGGCCCTTGGCGGCGTATTCCGGGAGCATGCCGCAGAAAGTCTGCCAGTCGCCGCGCTGCCACATCTCCACCACCTGGTGGTCGAGGGTTTCCAGGAACGGGCTCCAGACCTTGTCGGCGAAGTCCGGGGCCTGGCCGTTCTGGGCGAAGCGGTGGGTCAGCGAGCCGCTGGCGAAGAACGCCACGGTGCCGTCGTAGTGCTCTTCCACCGCCTTGCGCATGGCCCAGCCCAGGCGCGCGCTGTCGTTGAGGTAGTGCACGGTGCACAGCGCCGAGACCGAGATCACCTTGAAGTGGCGGTCGGCGTTCATGTAGCGCATCGGCACCAGGGTGCCGTACTCCGGGCCGAGGGTGGTGGCGTCGTGGGCCAGCACCTCCACGCCCAGGTCGTTGCAGCCCTTGGCCAGGATGCGGCCGAGCTCCGGGTTGCCGGGGAACTCGTACTCCATGTTGGCGATGAAATGCGGCAGCTCGTTGCTGGTGTACAGCCCCTGGAAGTGCGGCGCGCAGTTGATGTGGTAGCCGGCGTTGACCAGCCAGTGGGTGTCGAACACGACTATGGTGTCCACCCCCAGTTCGCGGCAGCGGCGGCCGATCTCCCGGTGGCCGTCGATCGCCGCCTGGCGGCAGCCCTGGCGCGGGCCGGGGAGTTCGGACAGGTACAGCGAGGGAACGTGGGTGATCTTGGCAGCCAGAGCGAGTTTGCCCATGGTGGTTCTCCTGGTGCGGGGCGCCGCGCATCGGCGATGGAACGCCCGGATTCTTGTGGTTATTGGCTGCACGCCGGCGATGCAGGCGGCCTCGCGGGCCGCTCTCATCGGGCCGCGCCTTACACCCCCCAGCGGGGAATGTGGTGGCTGCCCATGGATATGCATACGTTCTTGATCTCGGCGAACACCTCGAAGCTGTATTCGCCGCCCTCGCGGCCGGTGCCCGAGCCCTTCACGCCGCCGAACGGCTGGCGCAGGTCGCGGACGTTCTGGCTGTTGATGAATACCATGCCCGCCTCGATCCCGCGCGCCAGGCGATGGGCCTTGCCGATGTCCTGGGTCCAGATGTACGAGGCCAGGCCGTATTCGGTGTCGTTGGCCAGGCGCAGCGCCTCGGCCTCGTCCTTGAACTTCATCAGGCACACCACCGGGCCGAAGATTTCTTCCTGGGCGATGCGCATGCGGTTGTCCACGTCGGCGAACACCGTGGGCTGGATGAACTGCCCGCGGGCGAGGTGCGCCGGCAGGTTGGCCGGGCGTTCCAGGCCGCCGGCGAGCAGGCGTGCGCCTTCTTCCATGCCGATGCGGATGTAGCCGGTGACCTTGTCGTAGTGGGCCTGGGTGATCATCGAGCCGACCTGGGTCTTCGGGTCCTGCGGGTCGCCGACGATCAGGCGCCTGGCGCGGGCGGCGAACTCCTCGACGAAGCGCTCGTAGACCGTCTCCTGGATGAAGATACGGCTACCGGCGGTGCAGCGCTCGCCGTTCAGCGAGAAGATGGTGAACAGCGCGGCGTCGAGGGCGCGGTCGAGGTCGGCGTCGCCGAAGATCAGCACCGGCGACTTGCCGCCCAGCTCCATGGAGTACTTCTTCAGGCCGGCGGTCTGCATGATCTTGCGGCCGGTGGCGGTGCCGCCGGTGAAGGAGATCGCGCGCACGTCCGGGTGGCGCACCAGGGCGTCGCCGGCGCTGGCGCCGTAGCCCTGCACCACGTTGAGCACGCCCGGCGGGATGCCGGCTTCCAGGGCCAGGCGGCCCAGCTCGTTGGCGGTCAGCGGCGACAGCTCGCTCATCTTCAGCACCGCGGTGTTGCCCAGGGCCAGGCAGGGCGCGGTCTTCCAGGTGGCGGTCATGAACGGCACGTTCCACGGCGACACCAGGCCGCACACGCCCACCGGCTGGTACAGCGTGTAGTTGAGCATCTGGTCGTCCACCGGGTAGCTGTGGCCGTCCATGCGCGTGCAGACCTCGGCGAAGAACTCGAAGTTGTGCGAGGCGCGGGGGATCAGCACGTTCTTCGTCTGGTGGATCGGCAGGCCGGTGTCGAGGGTCTCCAGCTCGGCCAGGTGCGGCACGTTGGCGTCGATCAGCTCGCCCAGCTTGCGCATCAGCCTGGCGCGTTCCTTGGCCGGGGTGTTGGCCCATTTCGGGAAGGCCGCCTTGGCCGCCGCGACGGCCTGGGCGATTTCCTCGGTGCCGCCGCTGGCGACTTCGCCGATGGCCTCGCCGGTGGCCGGGTTGTAGTTGGTGAAGACTTCTTTGCTCTCGACCTCGCGGCCGTCGATCCAGTGCTTGATCACGTTCAGACCTCGTTGATACGGGACGCGAAGAACTCGGCTTCGCTGACGATGCGGTTGACCAGGCGGCCGACGCCTTCCACTTCCACCACCACTTCATCGCCCGGCACCACGTCGGCCAGGCCCTCCGGCGTGCCGGTGGCGATCATGTCGCCCGGCTGCAGGGTCATGAAGCTGGAGAAGTATTCGATCAGGTAGGGGATGTCGAAGATCATGTCGGAGGTGCTGCCCTCCTGCTTCAGCTCGCCGTTGACCCAGGTGCGCAGCGTCAGCTTCGACGGATCGGGCACCTCGGCGGCGTCGACGATCCAGGGCCCGACCGGGGTGGTGGCGTCGCGGTTCTTCACCCGCAGGTTGGGGCGGTAGTAGTTTTCCAGGTAGTCGCGGATGGCGTAGTCGTTGCAGACGGTGTAGCCGGCCAGGTAGGCGAGGGCGTCCGCGCGCTTGACGTTGCGCGCCGGCTTGCCGATCACCGCCACCAGCTCGCACTCGTAGTGCATGTAGGCGACGTTGTCCGGGCGCCAGGTGACCTGGTTGTGGCCGGTGTAGGTGCCTTTCGACTTGATGAACGCCAGCGGCTCGGTGGGCGCCTTGAAGGCCAGCTCGGCGGCGTGGTCGGCGTAGTTCAGGCCGAGCGCGAACATGCTCCCTTCGGCCGGCGGCAGCCACTGCACCTCGTGCTCGCCGAGCAGGCGGCCGTCGGCCAGGCGCACGGCGTTATCGGCCTCGACGGTGACCGCGTGGACTTCGCCCTGGTAGCGGATGCGTGCGTGTTTCATTTCAGGCTTCCTCCGCCACGACGTGATTGACCAGGCGGCCGAGACCTTCGATCTCCACCACCACCTCGTCGCCCGGTTGCACATCGACGCGGCCCTCGGGGGTGCCGGTGATGAGCACGTCGCCGGCGTGCAGGGTCATGAACTCGCTGATCTCGGCGATCAGCTGCGGGATGCTGCGCACCAGGTTGGCGGTGCTGTTCTGCTGGCGCACTTCGCCGTTGACCAGCAGGCGGATCGGCAGGGCGTGCGGGTCGGCGATCTCGTCGCGGCCGACCACTTCGCCGGCCAGCGGGCAGAAGCCGTCGCGGCACTTGGCCTTGACCGCCGGGCGGTAGTAGCTGTCTTCCGGCAGGCTGAATTCGTTGACGATGACGTAGCCGGCCACGTAGTCCATGGCCTGCGCCGCGCTCACCCGGCTGGCGTCGCGGGCCAGCACCACGCCCAGCGCCGGGCCGGGCTGCAGGCGTTCGACGCCGGCGGGGTAGACCACCGCCGCGCCGTCGGCGTTGCGGGTGTTCGGGGTCTTGATGAACAGCACCGGTTTCACCGGCGGCTTCTGGTAAGGCGGCTGCTGGAATTCCTCCAGCCGGCTCTGCAACAGGCCCCGGTAGTTCAGCGCGACGCCGAACAGGGTGCCGGTCGCAGCTTCGCTGACAGCACGACGCATGGCTCGTTTCTCCTGATTCCGCCGGCCCCTCGGGGGCGGCGATCGTTAACATGTTAGCGTTATAGTTAATATGTTAACTATGGTCAAGCCTCCACGGACGGGGCCGGACTTCGCTGGGAGCATTGGAGCAGCCCGACGGTCGCGCGGATTGATCAGCGCTGCCAGGGGCTTGATCGTCGCTGCCAGGCGCCTGGGCGGCGCAATTCGGGGTTTGCCTGGAAGGGGGCTATGCTGGTTAAAATCTTCCCGAATATCAGTCGAGTAGCCGATTTACATGTCCAGCCCGCGCCCGTCCCTGACCCTCACCCTGCTGCAGGCCCGCGAAGCCGCCATGGCCTTCTTCCGCCCCTCGCTGAACCAGCACGACCTGACCGAGCAGCAGTGGCGCATCGTGCGCATCCTGCGCCAGCAGGGCGAGATGGAGATCTACCAGCTGGCCCAGCAGGCCTGCATCCTCAAGCCGAGCATGACCGGCGTGCTGGCGCGCATGGAGCGCGACGGCCTGGTGCGCCGCTGGAAGTCCGAACACGACCAGCGTCGCGTGCTGGTGTGCCTGAGCGAGAAGGGCCAGCAGTGCTTCGTGGCCATGAGCGAGGACATGGAGAACAACTACCGGCGTATCCTCGAACAGTTCGGCGAGGAGAAGCTGCAGCAGCTGCTGGGCCTGCTCAACGAGCTGAAGCAGATCAAGCCCTGACAGCGCGCCGGCCTCCCCCGTAGGAGTGGGCCACGCCCACGATTCGCGCGCCCGGCGCGCGCCCGCCGTCGAGAAGCTTCGCCATGGCCCGCACGCCCATCCCCAACATCGACATCGGCCAGGTCTACGACCTGCGCTATGCCGAGGCCGAGGTGCACTACGAGGAACTGGGCAAGCTGGCCGCCTTCTTCGGCCGCAACATGCCGGTGCACCGGCACGACCGCTTCTTCCAGGTGCACTACGTGAAGAGCGGCTCGGTGCGCGTCTACCTCGACGAGAAGCTCTACCACCGCCGTGGCCCGCTGTTCTTCCTGACCCCGCCGACCATCCCCCACGCCTTCGTTACCGAGGACGACGCCGAAGGCCATGTGCTGACGGTGCGCCAGCAATTGCTGTGGCCGCTGCTGGCCCCCGAGCAGGGCCTGGCCGCCGGCCCGGACATCGCTCCCGTGTGCGTGGCCTTCGAGCGCCTGGACGAGGCCCTGGCCGGCGAGGTGGCGCGGGTAGATGGCCTGTTCGAGCTGCTGCGCGACGAATTCCGTGGCCAGCGGCCGGGCCGCGAGCTGGCCCTGGCCGACCTGGTGCGGCTGATCTTCGTCAGCCTGCTGCGCCTCTCTGCGCGCTCGCTGAAGGCGCAGCCGATGCGCCGCGAGGACCTGCGCCTGTTCCAGCGTTTCAACCAACTGATCGAGCAGCACTACCCCGAGCACTGGCCGCTGCTGTCCTACGCCGAGCGCATCGGCGTCACCGAGGCGCGCCTCAACGACATCTGCCGGCGCGTCGCCGGGCTACCGTCCAAGCGCCTGGTGCACGAGCGGCTGATGCAGGAAGCGCGGCGCCTGCTGCTGTTCGGTGGCGGCTCGGTGAACGAAATCTGCTACCAGCTCGGCTTCAAGGACCCGGCCTACTTCAGCCGCTTCTTCGCCCGCCACGCCGGCATGGCGCCGGGCGAATACCGCCAGCGCAAGGCCGACGACAAGGAAGAGGCCTGGCGCTAGCCGAGGCGTCCGCAGCAACGCTCCGAGCCCGAGCCCGCGCCCACGCGCAGCTGCGCTGTCGTTCAGTGAATCGTTTCGTGGCGTTTTCGCGGACGCCGGGCCGCAGGGGTGGCAGCGCAACGACGCACGCTGGAGTGAAACAGCATGCATCACCCGTCGCGAGCGCCCCGACACCATCGCCAGGGCGGCGGTCGGGCATCACTGTGGTCCCTGGGTACTCATGGTCCGGGCACACCGGGAGTACCGCGGGAGCCGTCATGCATCGCCGAGGTATTTGCCCTTGTAGCCATGCGTGTCGCAAGTGACCGAAGGGTTCGAGCGCAGTTCTGCGTGGAACTCGTACAGGCCGAGGCTCTCGCAATATCGGGCCGCCGAGTCGAGGGTGCGGAAGATCCGCGCGGGCTCGCGGCGCGAGCGTAGCGTGACGTAGTGCGTACCATTGACGAAACGCACTTGCAGCATCCATCCCACACCATCTGGTCCTCGCGTCACCCGCAGGTGCTGGACGCTGCCGGCGGTAACCAGTGCTTTCAGCGCCTCATCGCTGATCGAATCGCTCATGTTTGGAGTTACCTCGTCGCAGAAGTGAGTGCGTCCTGATGCTGGCCGTGTGCAGCAGCGCGGCGGGTACTCCGCAGGCCAGCGCCTTGCGCTTCGCCGATTGCATCAAGGCGCAGTGCAAGCCCACCAGGCCGACCATCAGGAGCAGGGTTGTGGCGCTGATGCCGAGTAGAAGTGCTGGTATTGGTCTGTCGCCTGGGAGGTGCAGCAGCAGTAGGGCCAGGGGGATGAGCACCAGGAAAATTCCGGTGGCCAGTAACATGCGTTCGAGCATACCGCACCGTCGAACGAATGTGGCCAAGGCTGAGCGTTGCTCATCGGAGAGCGATGTCCAGGCGTTATTCATGGCGACACCGCCTTTGCGCGAACCGGCTGGATGGCTGCATCCAGCAGCGCGACGCGATCGTGCATGGCCCGTTCCACTAGGCCTCCGCCCGGGGAATGAGGCAGGCGCAGATCATCGATGTACCAGAACATAGTGGCAGTCCTCGAAGAACCTCCAGCGACCCACTGTCGCCAGTAGTGCCACTAATGGTCGCCAAATACTCTGCTAATGGGATGAGGAAAATACGAAATTTAAGGTGAGAATAATCTGATTGAGTGCGGCGGGCGGCAGGCTTCCACCCGTTCTGCGTCAACGAATCTTCTGCGCTCGTGACGCTGTGGCGATCCCGGCTTCGCTGTGGCGCGGCCGTTTCGCGGCCCAGGCGCAATAGCCCAGCAGCAGCGCGCCGGCCACCGCCATCGCCCAGGGTCCGCCGTAGTGCGCGGCGATCAGCCCGGCGAGCAGCCCGCCGATGGCGTCGAAACCGAAGCGCGTGGCGGTGTAGATCGACACCACCCGCCCGCGCAGCGCCTCCGGCGCGCCGCTCTGCAGGACGATGTTGGTGCCGACGTTGTTCACCGTCACGCCGAAACCCAGCAGCGCCATGGCCGCCAGCGACAGCGGCAGGCTGCGGCTGGCGGCGAACAGCAGCAGCGCGGCGGCGCTGGCCAGGGCCGAGACGAGGATGATCCGTGGCAGCCGCGCGGGGTCCTGGTGCTGCGCCAGGAACAGGCTCGACAGCAGCGAACCGAAGCCGGCCGCGCCCCATAGCCAGCCGAGGGTGCGCGCGTCGCCGGTGAAGATGTCGCGGGCGAACACCGGCAGCAACACCGCGTAGCTGGACGCCGTGAGGTTCACCAGCAGCACGCCGAGCATCATCCGCCGCACGCTGGGAGTGCGCAGGGCGTAGTCCAGGCCCTCGCGGAACACGCTGCCCATGCTGCCGCTGGCGCGCACCCCCGGCGGCAGTCGCACCAGCAGCAGGCCGGCGACCAGCGCCAGGTAGGACAGGGCGTTGAGGGCGAAGCACAGGCTCTCGCTGGTGAAGCCCAGCAGCAGCCCGGCCAGCGGCGGGCCGACGAAGCGCGAGCAGGTGAACAGCGAGGCGTTCAGCGCCAGGGCGTTGGGCAGGTCGGCGCGGTCGTCGACGAAGCGGCTGAGCAGCGACTGCCGCAGCGGCGTGTCGAAGGCGCTGAGCACGCCGAGCAGCGCCGACATGCCGATCAGCAGCGCCGGGGTGATCAGCCCGGCGGTGGTCAGCGCCGCCAGCCCGCCGGCCTGCAGCGCCATCAGGCTCTGGCTGGCGAGCAGCAGACGGCGCTTGTCGTGGCGGTCGATCCAGGCCCCGGCGAGCGGGCCGATGAGCAGTTGCGGCAGCAGTGCCACGCAACTGGTGACGCCGAGCAGCGCCGCCGAGCCGGTCAGCCGGTAGACCAGCCAGGCCAGCGCCACCTGCTGGATCCAGGTGCCCAGGGTGGAGACCGCGTGGCCGCCGAAGTACAGGCGGAAATTACGGTGGCGCAGCGCGCGCAGGCTGTTCGGCCAGGGACGGGAAGCGGACATCGGCGGCTCGCTCGGACGAAGGGCGGCGGAGGGACGGGCGCCATGATAACGGAATTTTTCCTTCATAACGTTCACATGTTAACCAATCCCGCGTGGCGCCTGGCCTGCAGTTGGGTCGATGCCTTGTGGCGCAGGAAAAAGCGCCATGAAAAGTGCAATCGAGTGCCCGGAAGTTGCATTCAAGGCGACGTCGGGCGGCTCCCATAATCGGCCCTGACTCTCTTGCCACGCCTCTCGCCATGAGATCCCCGCCGCCAGTCCCGAGCGTTCGCGACGGCGGCGCGCCTCCAATAACAATCAAGGGCCGCCCAGATGAAAAAGCCAAACCCCCTGCTCGAAGACCTGAAGTCGATCCTGCCCGCCATCGCCGCCAATGCCGCCCGCGCCGAACAGGAGCGGATGGTGCCGGCGGAGAACATCGCCCTGCTCAAGGGCATCGGCATGCACCGCGCCTTCCAGCCGCGCTGCTACGGCGGCATGGAGATCTCCCTGCCGGAATTCGCCGACTGCGTGATCGCCCTGGCCGGCGCCTGCGCCAGCACCGCCTGGGCCTTCAGCCTGCTGTGCACCCATAGCCACCAACTGGCGATGTTCTCCAGGCAACTGCAGGACGAAGTCTGGGCCGGGAACCCCGACGCCACCGCCAGCAGCAGCATCGCGCCGTTCGGCCGCGTGCAGGAAGTCGAGGGCGGCCTGCTGTTCAACGGCGAGATGGGCTGGAGCAGCGGCAGCGACCACGCCGAGTGGGCGATCCTCGGCTGCCGCCGGCAGAACGCCGAGGGCGAGCCGGTCTACTGCTTCGCCGTGCTGCCGCGCAGCGACTACGAGATCCGCGACGACTGGTTCGCCATGGGCATGAAGGGCAGCGGCACCAAGACCCTGGTGGTGAAGGATGCCTTCGTGCCCAACCACCGCATCCAGGCGGCCAAGGACATGATGGAAGGCCGCTCCGCCGGCTTCGGCCTGTACCCCTACAGCAAGATTTTCTACACGCCGTACCGCCCGTACTTCGCCAGCGGCTTCGCCTCCATCAGCCTGGGCATCGCCGAGCGCATGCTCGAAGCCTTCCGCGAGAAGACCCGCAACCGCGTACGCGCCTACACCGGCGCCAGCGTCGGCACCGCCACCCCGGCGCTGATGCGCCTGGCCGAGTCCACCCACCAGGTCGCCGCCGCCCGCGCCTTCCTCGAGAAGACCTGGCAGGAACACGCCGAGCACGGCGAGCGCCACGAGTACCCGAGCCGCGAGACCCTGGCCTACTGGCGCACCAACCAGGGCTACGCGGTGAAGATGTGCATCCAGGCGGTGGACCGCCTGTTCGAAGCCGCCGGCGGCACCGCCTGGTTCGAGAGCAACGAGATGCAGCGGCTGTTCCGCGACTCGCACATGACCGGCGCCCACGCCTACACCGACTATGACGTCTGTGCGCAGATCCTCGGCCGCGAGCTGATGGGGCTGGAGCCGGACCCGAGCATGGTCTGAGTCTTTTGCGTCACTGGGTCCCCGCGCCTTAGCCGCACTTCCCCACGCCTATGTCCCGCCGGCCCCGCGCCGGCGTGGAGGAACCGCCATGAACCAGAACAACGAAGCGGGCCTGGACCCGCGCGCCTTCCGCCGTGCCCTGGGTAACTTCGCCACCGGCGTCACCGTGATGACCGCCGCCGCCGAGGGCGAGCGCGTCGGCATGACCGCCAACAGCTTCAACTCGGTATCCCTCGACCCGCCGCTGGTGCTCTGGAGCATCGACAAGCGCGCCACCAGCCTGGCCGTGTTCGACCGGGCCAGCCACTTCGCAGTGAACGTGCTGGCCGCCGACCAGATCGACCTGTCCAACCAGTTCGCCCGGCCCAGCGCCGACAAGTTCGCCGGCGTCGCCTGCGAGGAGGGCGCCGGTGGCGCGCCGCTGCTGCCGGACTGCGCGGCGCGCTTCCAGTGCGCCCTGCACCAGCGCCTGGACGGCGGCGACCACTGGATTCTGATCGGCCGCGTGCTGGCCTTCGACGACCTCGGCCGCGCCCCGCTGCTCTACCATCAGGGCGTGTACTCCAGCGTGCTGCCGCACCCGCGCCTGCGCGAAGTCCAGGCCGGGCTGCCGCGCACGGCCTTCCAGGGCCGCCTGAACCACAACCTCTACTACCTGATGACCCAGGCGGTGCGCTGCTACCAGGCCGAGTACCAGCCGCGGCAGATGGCCAGCGGCCTGCGCACCAGCGAGGCGCGCATGCTGATGGTGATGGAGAAGGACGCCAGCCTGGACACCGGCGCCCTGCAGCAGCTGGTGGCGATGCCGCTGCGCGAGATCGAGGAGGCCCGCGCCAACCTCGAACGCAAGGGTCTGTTGCAGACCGGGGAGGGCGGCTGCGCGCTGACCGCCGCCGGCATCGACCAGGCGGAAACCCTCTGGAGCATCGCCGAGGAACAGCAGGCCAAGGTCTTCGCGCGCTTCAGCGCCGAGCAGATCGAAGCCTTCAAGACTGTCCTGCGCGGCCTGGCCGAGCCGCTGTAGGGAACCTCAGAAACGCTCGGCGGGCAGCAGGTAGCGCCACTGCCCCGGTTCCATCTTGCCCATGGACACGCCGCCCAGGCGCAGGCGGCGGATGCCCACGACCTGCAGGCCGACCTGGCGGCACATGTCGGCGATCTGGCCGGGGCGGAAGCCCTTGCCGGCGAAGCGCAGACGGGTTTCGTTCTGCCAGCTGACCTTCAGCGCCGGCAGCGGCCGGCCCTGGAACAGCAGGCCGTGGCGCAGGCGCGCGAGACCGGCGTCATCGAGGCCACCGCTGACTTCCACCAGGTACTCGTGCTCGATGGTCGCCGCGTCGTCCTGCAGGCGGTGCAGCACGCCGTAGTTCTGGGTGAACACCAGCAGCCCGCTGGCCTCGTCGTCCAGCGGCGTGACGCTCTGCTGGCGGGCGAAATGCTTGCTCAGCGGCCGTTGCTCTGCGCTGTCGGCTTCCCAGCGGTTGGCCGCCAGCAGCAGGCCCATGGCCTGTTCGGCGCTGTACCCAGCGGGTTTGTAGAGCAGCAGGGTGGCCGGCGGGATCGGCGCCGGGATGGCCCCGGGGAGCAGCTCGACGCGTTGCTCGGCGACGCGGAAGTGCGGCTCGTCGACGGGTTGGCCATCCACCGTGACCCAGCCTCCCTCGATGTACAGCTCGGCCTCGCGGCGGGAGCAGGGCAGCAGTTCGGCGAGGCGCTTGGACAGGCGGATGGCTTCGGTCATGAGAGGGAATCGGCGGCGGGAAAGCCGCCATTGTACCCCGTGCTCAGCCCGGCAGGCGGATCACGTGGCCCTCGTCGGCGTCCACCCGTCCATGCAGCAGGTCGGTGATCACCCGTTGCGCCGCGTCCAGACCCTCGGACTCCACCACCCGCAGCAGCGGCCGTGGGCCGTGGCTGACCTTGCCATAGAATTCCAGCAGGCCTTCGCCGATGTACTGGCTGACCTTCTCCGGGCCCCAGTCGGCGTTGCGCTTGCGGATCTGGATGGGGGCGAAGAACAGCTCCGGCTTCGGCCCCTGCAGCGCGCTCAGGTCGGCCGGCGCCGCGACCTGGGCGGAGCCGGCCATGCAGCTGTAGCGCAGGTGGTCGGCGAAATGCCGGTGGACCCGCTCGCGCAGCGGCAGGTCGCCGGCGAAGTCGACGTAGAGGGTCGGCCGGCTGGCGTCCAGCCGCTCCAGGTCGGCGTAGGCCAGCGTCTGCTGGTAGCAGCCCAGGCCCGCGACGAAGTCGAGGTTGCGCGGCGAGGTCAGGGCGATGCGTTCCACCGGCGCGTTCTCCAGGCACACGGCGGTGCCGTAGGCGGTCTTGCTGGAGGCGCTGGAGAACACCAGGCGCTCGGCGCCGAAGTAAGCGTTGTCGGCGAGGAAGTCGGCGAGCATGGCCGAGGTCAGGAACAGCGGCTTGAGGAGGATCTGCAGGTTCTCCTGGTCCGCGCGGTAGTAGGCGTCCCAGCTGCAGCGGGTGTACTGGTTGTACGCCGAGACCAGCGCCTGGCGGTGTTCGGCGCCGTCGTAGAAGCCGCGCTCGCTGACCCGTTCCGGGCGCATCAGCAGGTGGCTGGCCAGCGGGAAGTAGCCGTAGAAGCGCTCGCCGACCTCGACGCCAGGCACGCCGGAAGCCAGCACGCGGGCGAAGCCCCAGGCCGGGATGTGGCCCCAGGCGTCCTCGCCGCTGGGGAAGAACTGCCAGTACTGCATGGAGTCGCCGAAGGCGGCGTAGGTGATGTTGTTGGTGGTCAGCGCGCAGCGCTCGATGGCCAGCAGCGCTTCGCCGGGTTGCACGGCCAGGCGTTGCTCGTGGTGCTCCAGGCGGCCCTGGTCGAGGGCGTTCTTGCGGTTCAGCAGGCGTGTTACCGTGACGCTTCCTTCCATTTTCCGGCTCCTTTCTCGATGGCGGATGGGATGCCTACAGGCTAGCGAGACGCGATGCACGACGGGTTCGGAAAAGGCCGCAAGCCGGCCAGCGTGGCGCCGGGGCCACGGGCCAAGCCGCTGAAGCGGCCCACCCAGGCCCGCGCGCGCTTCACCGTGGAGGCCATCTACGAGGCCTTCGTTCGGATTTGCCGGCGCGACGGCTGGGCCGGGGTCACCACCCGCGCGGTGGCGCTGGAGGCCGGGGTGGCGGTGGGCACCCTGTACGACTATTTCCCGAGCAAGGAGGCGCTGCTCTCCGGCTACGTGCGGCACTGCCTGGAGAGCCTGGCGGCGCGCATCGACAGCGAAGTGATAGCGCCGCCGCTGGACTGGCGCGAGCGCGTGCGCCGGCTGCTCGACCTGGGCGCCGGGCTGGGCATGCCGCTGGTCGACGGCGAGCTGCTGCAGCTGGAGCAATTGATCGCCGAGCCCAAGCACCACCAACGGGTCTACGAGGAACTCGCGGGCAAGTGGCGCGAAGCGCTGCAGGCCTGCGTCGACCTGCCCCGGCCGGTCGACGCGGACACCGCCGAGGCGCTGTTCATGGCCGCCTGGGGTGGTTGGCGCTACGCGCTGCTGCTGGAACTGGACGCGCCGCGCCGGCGGCGCTGGCAGGCGCAGCTGGAACAGCTGTACCTGGCGCGCCTGGGCGGCCAGGGCTCAGGGTGAAACCTCGGGTTCGTCGTTGCGGCTTTCGCGCACCCAGGTCATGAACAGCTGGAAGCCCAGGGCCAGCACCACCGGGCCGATGAACAGGCCGATGATGCCGCCGGTGAGCATGCCGCCGAGCGCGCCGAGGAGGATCACCGGCATCGGCACGGCGACCCCGCGGCCCAGCATCAGCGGCTTCAGCACGTTGTCCGAGAGCCCCGCCAGCACCGTCCAGATGGTGAACACCACGCTGCTCACGGTGCTGTAGTCGCCGCTCCAGAACACGTAGCCGATCGCCGGCAGCGAGATCACCGCCACCGGCAGCTGGACGATGCCCAGCAGCAGCACCGCCAGCGACAGCAGGCCGGCGCCGGGGATGCCCATGACGATGAAGCCCACGCCCAGCAGCAGGGTCTGGATGAATGCCACGCCGACCACGCCCTGGGCCACCGCGCGGATGGTCGCGGTGCACAGCCGGGCCAGGTCCGGGCCGCGCTCGGCGCCGGAGATGCGGATCGCGATGTCCTCGGCGGTGCGCGCGCCGAGCGGGCCGTAGGCCATGATCACGCAGGCGACGAGGAAGGCGCCGAGGAACTGCAGCAGCTCCATGCCGACCCCGGCGGCCTTGGCCAGGACGGTCTTGGCCACGCCCTGCAGGTGCGGCGCGGCCTGCTGGGCGACCCCGAAGAAGTCCTCGGCCACCCGCTGCCAGGCGTTGTACAGGTAGGGCCCGACCAGCGGCCAGGTGGCCACCGCCTCGGGCGGGGCGGGAATCTGCAGGCTCTTGGCCTGGAAGCGGTGCACCAGGTCGGCCACCGAGTCGGCGATGGAGAAGCCGATGGCCACCACCGGCACCAGCAGCAGGGCCAGGCCGAACAGCGCGAGCAGCGTCGAGGACAGCGCCGGGCGTTCACCCAGGCCGCGTTGCAGCATGAGCTGCAGCGGGTAGAGGGTGACCGCGAGTATCACCGCCCAGAGCATCAGGTCGAGGAAGGGGTGGAAGATGCGGAAGCAGAAGATCGCCAGGAACAGGATGAGTCCGGCGCGGATCAGCACGTCCAGCAGGTTGCGCGAGAGTATTCGGTCCGCAGAGGGCAGCATGGCGATTTTCCTGGAAGTCCTTCGGGCTTCTCAAAGAATTGGCTGTGTGCGGCGGAATGCAAGTGGCGACGGGGAAAATCGCAGGATGTCGAGCGAAGGGAGTAGCGGGCTGGGCCCTTGCCCGCGAACCGAAGGGGCCGAGGTCGGCGTGGGTTCGCGGGCAAGCTCGCTCCAGCGGGGGAGCGGGGGGTTACTTCTTGCCGAGGCTGATGTGTCGGCTGGCGGTGCCGTTGGGCTGACCGGTGACGCCTTTGGCGACCTGCTGGATTTCGCCGCCGGAGTTGAGGAAGGCCGCTACCTGGGCTTCCAGCGATTCACGGCTGGTGACGGCCGGCGCCGGCTTGGGCGCGGATTTCTGGCGGGTGGCGGTCTTGATGGTCATGGTTGCCGTTCCTGTTCATTCGCAAAAAGGCCGCCCATTGTACAGGAAAAGGTGGCTCTTCGGGGCAACTATCGACCGAACGGTCAATCCGCCCGCCGTCGCCGGCGCCTCGCGGCGGTGCTACGCTCGGCCCTTCCCTGGTCGCCGCGAGCCTTCCATGCCCTTGCTGTCGTCCCGCCAGCGCGCCGCGTTGCGCCTGGCCCGCGCCTTCCTCGCGCCCTACCGCTGGCGCGCCCTCGGCGCCCTGCTGGCGCTGCTGTTCACCGCCGCCATCACCCTGTCGCTGGGGCAGGGCATCCGCATGCTGGTGGACCAGGGCTTCGTCACCCAGTCCGAGCACCTGCTCAACCGTTCCATCGGGGTGTTCTTCCTGCTGGTGCTGGGCCTGGCGTTCGGCACCTTCGTGCGTTTCTACCTGGTGTCGTGGATCGGCGAGCGCTTCGTCGCCGACATCCGCCAGCGCGTGTTCGACCACCTGATCGAGCTGCACCCGGGCTTCTACGAGAGCAACCGCGCCTCGGAAATCCAGTCGCGGCTGACCGCCGACACCACGCTGTTGCAGACGGTGATCGGCTCGTCGCTGTCGATGGCCCTGCGCAACGCGCTGACCCTGGCCGGCGGGGTGATCCTGATGTTCGTCACCAACGCCAAGCTGACCAGCATCGTGGTCGCTTCGCTGCCGCTGGTGATCGCGCCGATCCTGCTGTTCGGCCGCCGCGTGCGCGAGCTGTCGCGGCAGAGCCAGGACCGCGTGGCCGACGTCGGCAGCTACGTCGGCGAGACCCTCGGGCAGATCAAGACGGTGCAGGCCTACAACCACCAGGCCCAGGACCGCGTGCGCTTCGGCCGCACGGTGGAGGCCGCCTTCGACACCGCGCGGCAGCGCATCCGCCAGCGCTCCTGGCTGGTCAGCGTAGTCATCCTGCTGGTGCTCGGGGCGGTGGGGGTGATGCTCTGGGTCGGCGGCATGGACGTCATCGCCGGGCGCATCAGCCCCGGCGAGCTGGCGGCCTTCGTGTTCTACAGCCTGATCGTCGGCATGGCCTTCGGCACCCTCAGTGAAGTGCTGGGCGAGTTGCAGCGCGCCGCCGGTTCCGCCGAGCGCATCGCCGAGCTGCTGCGTTCGCGCAACGAGATAGTCGCGCCGCAGGACGGCCTGCGCCGCCTGCCCGAGCGCGTCGAAGGGCGCATCGAGCTGCGCGGCCTGCGCTTCGCCTACCCGTCGCGCCCCGGCCACTGGGCCATCGACGGCATCGACCTGGACATCCGCCCGGGCGAGACCCTGGCCCTGGTCGGCCCCTCCGGCGCCGGCAAGTCCACCCTGTTCGACCTGCTGCTGCGCTTCTTCGACCCGCAGCAAGGCGAGATCCGCATCGACGGCGTGCCCATCGCCAGCCTCGACCCGGCCGACCTGCGCCGCTGCTTCGCGCTGGTCTCGCAGAACCCGGCGCTGTTCTTCGGCAGCGTCGAGGACAACCTGCGCTACGGCCGCCCCGGGGCCAGCGACGAGGCGGTGCGCGCGGCGGCCCGCGCGGCCCACGCCGACGAGTTCATCCAGCGCCTGCCGGAGGGCTACCGCACCCACCTGGGCGAGGCCGGCATCGGCCTTTCCGGCGGCCAGCGGCAGCGCCTGGCGATCGCCCGCGCGCTGCTGGTGGACGCGCCCATCCTGCTGCTCGACGAGGCCACCAGCGCCCTCGACGCCGAGAGCGAGCACCTGATCCAGCAGGCCCTGCCGGCGCTGATGAGTGGGCGCACCACGCTGGTCATCGCCCACCGCCTGGCCACGGTGCTGCACGCCGACCGCATCGCCGTGATCGACGGCGGCCGCCTGCTGGCCCTGGGCCGTCACGCCGAGCTGGTGGCGAGCAATCCGCTGTACGCACGCCTGGCGGAATTGCAATTCGGCCAGGCACGGAGCGTGTAGAATGTTCGGTTTTTCCCCGGAGTAGCGCACATGGCAGCCATCGGCCGTTTCAATTCCCTGCAGGTGGTCAAGCACACCGAGTTCGGCCTGTACCTGGATGGCGGGCCGCACGGTGAAATCCTCCTGCCCAAGCGCTACATCCCCAAGGGCGAGTCGGTCGAGCCGGAAGACTGGCTGAACGTGTTCGTCTACCTCGACAGCGAGGACCGGGTGATCGCCACCACCCTCAAGCCCAAGGTGCAGGTCGGCGGCTTCGCCAGCCTGAAGGTGGCCGAGGTCAACCGCATCGGCCTGTTCCTCGACTGGGGCCTGCCCAAGGACCTGCTGCTGCCGCACTCGGAAGAGAAGCGCCCGTTGCAGGTTGGCGACTACTGCGTGGTGTACTGCTACATCGACGATCGCACCCGGCGCATCACCGCCACCGCGCGCCTGGACCGCTACCTGGACAACACCCCGGCCAACTACAGCGTCGGCCAGGAAGTCGACCTGCTGGTGGTGGAGCGCAGCGACCTCGGCTACAAGGCGATCATCGAGGGCAAGCACTGGGGCCTGCTGCACAAGAACGAGCTGTTCAAGTTCGTCCGCAACGGCATGCGCGAGAAGGGCTACATCAAGGAAATACGCGCCGACGGCAAGATCAGCCTGAGCCTGCAACCGGTCGGCCAGGCCGCCCGCGACGACCTGGGCGAACGCATCCTCGCCGCCCTGCGCGAGGCCGGCGGCAGCCTGGCGCTGTCGGACAAGAGCCCGCCGGAGGCGATCAGCGCCCAGTTCGGGGTCAGCAAGGGCAACTTCAAGAAGGCCATCGGCGGGCTGTTCAAGCAGGGCCTGATCACCATCCTCGACGATCGCATCGAGCTGCGCTGAACCAAGGCCGCAGGGCTCCGCGACGGCCACCGGGCCGTCGGTGCGGCGGATCGAAATCCGCCTACATCATGCGCCGGAAGCGGTGCCAGGCCTGTTCCCAGGCCAGCACCCAGCGCGGCATGGGCGCGCCGAACCCGGCCACGGCCAACTGCGGGTGGCGGCCCACCACCATGTCCAGCAGCGGCTCCTGCTCCGGCCGCACGTCGACGAAGAACACATGCCGCCCCGCGTGCAGCGACGGGGCGAAGCGCTGCACGTCGCCGCTGGGCCGTTGCAGGCCGAAGAAGCTGCCTTCCCACAGGCTGAAGCCCAGCAGCACCGCGGCGAGGAACAGCACCGGCACCCAGCCGGCGGCGCTTTCGCTCCAGCCGAAGACATAGCCCAGCAGCAGGACCAGCGCGGCCAGCGCGACGCCGATGCCCAGCCCGTACTTGCCGCCGCGCACCAGGTCCTTGCGCATCACCTCCGGCACCTCGTGCAGGTGGCGCTGGTCGAGTTGGGCGTCCTGTTCGCTGAGCACGTGCATCTGTTCCTGGGCGATGCCCTTGCCCTGCAGTTCGTGTTCGACGTCTTCCAGTTCGTCGAGGTTGTCGCTGATGTAGTAATGCCTGTTCATGCAGCACCTCCAGGTCATTGCCGCGACCCGCGAGGATCGCCCGCGGATCGCGGCGACTCACCTTCGGCCATTTTACGTCCGCCAGCCGCGCCCGGCGCCCATGGCGACAGGCGTAGCGTGCCCTTGCCAGATGCCCGGCGCCGGTCCAGGATGCCGGCTCCACGACCCGCGCCGCCTGGAGCCGCGAGATGATCCGAGAGATCCTGAAAATGGGTGACGAGCGCCTGCTGCGCGTCGCCCCGCCGGTGCCGGCGCAGTTGATCGGCAGCGCCGAGCTGCAGCAACTGATCGACGACATGTTCGACACCATGCACCACGCCGGCGGCGTCGGCCTGGCCGCGCCGCAGATCGGCGTCGACCTGCAGCTGGTGATCTTCGGTTTCGAGCGTAGCGAACGCTATCCGGACGCGCCGGCGGTGCCGCCGACCATCCTGCTCAACCCGGTGATCACTCCGCTGGGCGAGGAACTGGAGGAAGGCTGGGAGGGCTGCCTGTCGGTCCCCGGCCTGCGTGGTGCGGTGAACCGCTACCTGCGCATCCGCTACCAGGGCCTGGACCCCCAGGGCAACCCCGTCGACCGCACGGTGGAAGGTTTCCACGCCCGCGTGGTGCAGCACGAATGCGACCACCTGATCGGCCGCCTGTACCCCTCGCGGATCACCGACTTCACCAAGTTCGGCTTCACCGAGGTGCTGTTCCCGGGGCTGGACCCGAACGCGGACGACTGAGGGCACGGCTTTTTGTAGGAGCGAGCTTGCTCGCGAACAGCGTTTCCCGGTTGTCGTGGTGTGTTGGGTCGACTCCGCAACCCTCTCCTCAGCCCTCTCCCGCAAGCAGGAGAGGGGGCCGTTCGGCGTCGGCGGGACGTTCGTCGTTATCCTGACGACACTCCGTCATTCCCGCGAACGCGGGACGCGGCTCCATCGCGAACAGCGCTTGCGCTGGCCCGAAGGGGAATAACCCAGTGCCTTGCGGTTCGCCGTAGGGCGTATAACCGTTCGCGGTTATACGCCGTCGGCCCGAGCGCCGGAGCCGATGGGAACGGCGGATAACGCCGTAGGCGTTATGCACCCTACGGATCGCGGGGATGACATTGGGGGAAATGGAGCAGGGCCCGGTTCGCGAGCAAGCTCGCGCCTACAGGGGCGTGCGTGGATGGCGGCCAACGGCGGAGCGCGGACAACCGCCTGCGCGGCCGTCCGCCGTTCAGGGCTCAGGGCGAAGGCGCGTGGCTGCCGAGCAGCGCGCCACCGGCCTTCTTCTGCTTTTTCGCCATGCGCTTCTCGTGGGCCGTCTTCAGGGGCTTCTTCTTGCCTTCCTTGTGGGCGTTCAGACCTTTGCTCATGACCGTTACCTCGTGGGCTGGAAAGCGTGGGCGTCCCTGCGGTCGGCGCTCCGGCGGCCCGCTGGCGCGGGCCGGTGCCTCTTCAGCATAGACCCGCGGCGGCCTTCAGGCCTGGCCGCTCAGCCGTTCCAGTTCGCGGCGGACCATGGCCGCGTACGGCGGCGGGGTCAGCTGGTACAGCTCGCCGGCCACCCAGGCCAGCCAGCGCCCGCCCAGGGCCTCGCGCTCGGCCAGCAGGCGGCGCGCCTCGGCCTCGGCGCGCGCGGCATGTTCCTGGTGGAAGCTGGCGCGACTCATCCCTGGCACTGCAGCTTCTGCGGGTCGATCTCGATGCTGGCCAGCGGCTTGCCGTCGCTGCCGTCGTAGTCGTGGGCGACACGGATGTTGTGCTGGCGGATGTTCTGCAGCAGCTGCGGCTGCTGGCAGGTGCCGCGCTCCAGGCGGGCGCGCTGCTCGCTGCGGAACTTGTCCAGGGCGGCCGCGTCGAGGCCGTCGGCCTTCATGCTGGAGATGCCGTAGTGGTAGTGCAGGACCTTGCTCTGGGTGTCCAGCTCGACCTTCTCCAGGCGCGTCACCTGGTCCACCTGCATCGGCAGGTTGGTCTTGCTCTGCTGCTCGAAGAACGCCGCCGACTGCTGCAGGAAGGCCGCCTCGTCCTCGGCCTGGGCCAGGTTCGGCAGGGTCGCGAGCGACACGCCGCAGAGCAGCAGGGCGCCGACGAGACGACGGCAGGCGAGGGCGGGGCTGGACATCGGGATGGGCATGCGGGGATTCCTCCGGCTGGGGTTGCGCTGAAGTGTATAGGCCATTTCCGACACCTGCGCGGCGCGCTCGCAACTTCCCCTGGGCGACGCGAATGTCTAGGCTTGCCGGCAACGGGCCGAACTTGACGGGCCGCGCCGGGTCAACCGTCGGTGAGCGGCCGGCGGCCGCACCCGGAAACGCTGGAGGAGGGACACCAGGGCATGCGATTCATGGATTTTCGGGGCCTGCGCCTGGGCCCCTGGGCGCTGATCAAACTGACCATCAAGGAATTCCTCGACGACGAGATGCCCACCTACGCGGCGGCGCTCGCCTACCAGGGGCTGTTCTCGCTGTTTCCCTTCCTGCTGTTCCTCATCGCCCTGCTGGGCTTCCTGCACCTGCCGGAGTTCTTCGACTGGCTGCGCGAGCAGGCCGCCTACGTGCTGCCCGGCCAGGCGCTGGAGCAGGTCAACCCGATCATCGACCAGTTGCAGCAGCGCCAGGGCGGGCTGCTCTCGGTGGGGATCGTGGTGGCGCTGTGGTCGTCCTCGGCGGCGATCCGCTCGTTGATGAGCGCGCTCAACGCCGCCTACGACGTGCGCGAGGCGCGCCCGCTGTGGAAGCGCGTGCCGCTGTCACTGCTCTACACCCTGGGGCTGGCGGCGATGCTGATGCTGGTGGCGGCGCTGATGATCCTCGGTCCGCAGGTGATGGGCTTCATCGCCGAGCAGATCGGCCTGCAGGAGTACGTGGTGGTGATCTGGTCGCTGTTGCGCTGGCCGCTGGTGATCCTGCTGATGATGATGGCGGTGGCCATCGTCTACTACGCCACGCCCAACGTGCAGCAGCGCTTCCGCTTCATCACCCCCGGCTCGGTGCTGGCGGTGGTGGCCTGGGTCGCGGCATCGCTGGCCTTCGGTTACTACGTGCAGAACTTCGCCGACTACAACGCCATGTACGGCAGCGTCGGGGCGATCATCGTGCTGCTGCTGTACTTCTACATCTCCGCCGCCGTGCTGCTGCTGGGCGCCGAGCTCAACGCGGTGATCGAGCACCACCTGCCGCACGGCAAGAACCCCGGCGAGCGGAACTTCGAGGCGCCCGCCGAGCCCGCTGCGGAGAAACCCTGAAGGCTACTGCGCGGGCTGCTGGCTGAGCAGCGCGTCGACGATCTGCTGGGCGCGCTCGAAGTTCGGGTAGCCGCTCTTGGCCACGTCCAGTTCGGCGTAGGACTGGCGGTAGTCCTCGGCCTTCAGGGCGTCGGCGCCCTGGCCCAGCATCGGCTGGCTGTAGATGCGGTAGAGCAGGGCCACGGCGTAGGGATGGCCGGCCTTGGCGGCGCTTTCCAGCAGCGGCAGCACCTGCTCGGCCGAGGCGCCCTGGCGGATTTTCAGCAGCGCTTCGTAGAACGCCACCTCGCCGTGGCGGTCGGCGCCGCGCGACTGCTCCAGCAGGTCGTTGGCGCGGGCGTAGTTGGCCGGGTCGGCCGAAACGATCAGCAGCTTGGCCTGGAGCATGTCGTCGCGGTAGAGCTGTTGCTCCTCGGCGCTATGGCTGGCGCAACCGGCGAGCCAGAGCGGCAGGCCGAGCAAGGCGAGGCAGGAAAGCGGGTGGCGCAGGCCCATGAAGTTCCCTCGGTGGCGGTCGGGCGCGGAACGGCATTTTGCCTGGCCCGCGCGGGCAAGCATAGCCGGCCGCCGGGCCCGCCTGGAACCGGGAACTTTCCTAAGATTGGCTGGCGGCGATGGCCTCGCGCAGTTGCTCGGTGTCCAGCGGCTTGTGCAGCAGGCGGTTACCGCTGGTGTCGGCCTCGCGGATGCGCTCGGGCGAGGTGTCGCCGGTGATGATCAGCGCCGGCACCGGGCGCGCCAGGTAGCGGCGGATGCGCTGCACCGCGTCCTCGCCGTCGAGGTTGTCGCCCAGGCGGTAGTCGGTGAGGATCAGGTCGACCCGCGCCGGGCCGCGGCGGCTGGCCTCGATGTGCCGCTGCAGGGCCTGCAGGTCGGCCTGGGCGTGCTGCTGGTGGCGCGCGGCGGCGCGGCCTGAGACTGCCGCGCTCCACACCGTCCGTAGGAGCGCGCCATGCGCGCGATTCGCGGGCGCGGCCTGCTCCTACAGGTGAAACGCGGGAGCCCAGTGCCTTTCGTGAAGGCGTCAGGGGAGCCAGTCGGTGGCGAGCAGACCGTATAGCGCCGTGTCCGACACTTCCCCGGCGACTATCCAGCGTTGCCGTAGCAGCCCTTCGCGCTGGAAGCCGAGGCGCTCCAGGGTCGCGGCGGAGGGCAGGTTGCGCGGGTCGATATCCGCCTCCAGGCGGTTCAGACGCAGCTCGTCGAAGGCGTGTGTAAGCAGGCTGCGCAGGGCCTCGTTCATGAAGCCCTGGCCTTGCGCCGACCGGCCCAGGCAGTAGCCCAGTTCGGCACGCCTCGACGCTTCGGCGAAGGCGAATAGCGTACAGGTGCCGAGGAAGGTGGCGTCGTCGCGACGGGTCAGGGCCAGGGTGAGGCAACTGCCTTCGTCATAACCCGCCATGTCGCGCTGGATGCTCTCCACGGCCTGTTGTCGCGAGTTCCAGGGCGGAGTGCTCCAGTAACGCATCACCTGTCGGTCGGACATCATCGCGTACAGCGCGTCCGTGTCTTCCGGGCACAGGGGGCGCAGGATCAGGCGTTGGCTCTGCAGGTGGCTTGGAAAGTTCATCGGTTCCCTCCTGGAGTGGAGCGAGGGAGCTTAGCAACCACGGATGTCTTGCTGGCGCGGATATGCATGTGGATATTTCCACTGCATGTGCCATGGAGGCGCCCGGATCGCTTCGTAGGAGCGCGCCATGCGCGCGAATCGCGGGCGCGGCCCGCTCCTACGGTGGGCGGGCGTTGGAGCTCACTGTGAGGGTGCGCTTTGCGCGCGAATCGCGCGCAGCCCGTAGGGCGCATAACGCCTACGGCGTTATCCGCCATCCAGCCGTGAACATGGGTGCAGCGGCCGGCGGCGGATAACCGCGAACGGTTATTCGCCGTACACTCCAGCCGACCATTCCCATACCGGCGCGCGAAGAGCCCTGCGACAGTTGTGGTCACACGCCGAAGGCGCTGCCGCCCTCGTCGCCGTCGAAGCCGCGTTCGAGCTTGATCTTCAGGCTCAGGTCGGTGCGCGAGTCGGCGAATTTCAGGGCTTCGGCGACGTTGATGCGGCCGGCCTCCAGCAGTTTGTAGAGGCTCTGGTCGAAGCTCTGCATGCCCTGTTCCAGCGCCCGTTCGATGGCGCCGCGCAGTTCCGGCAGCTCGTCGCGCTGGATCAGCCCGCGAATGTGCGGGGTGCCCAGCACCAGCTCCACCGCCGCCACCCGGCGCTGGCTGATGCCCGGTACCAGGCGCTGGCCGATCAGCGCCAGGAGGTTCTGCGAAAGGTCGGCCAGGGCCTGCGGGCGGCCTTCGTCGGGGAAGAAGCGGGCGATGCGCTCGATGGCGTGGCGCGCGCTGGTGCCGTGCAGGGTGGCCATGCACAGGTGGCCGGTCTCGGCGTAGTGCAGGGCGTGCTGCATGGTCGCCGTGTCGCGGATTTCGCCGAGCATGATCACGTCCGGCGCCTCGCGCAGCACGTTGCGCAGGGCGGCGTCGAAGCTGAGGGTGTCCAGGCCCACCTCGCGCTGGTCGATGATCGAGCGCTGGTGGCTGTGGAGGAATTCGATGGGGTCTTCGATGCAGATGATGTGGCCGCTGCGGTGGCGGTTGCGGAAGTCGAGCATCGACGCCAGGGTGGTCGACTTGCCCGAGCCGGCCGCGCCCACCACCAGGATCAGCCCGCGGTCCTGCACCGCGAGCTTCTCCAGGATCGGCGGCAGGCCGAGGCTGGCGATGTCGGGGATGTCCTGGCGGATCAGCCGCACCACCAGCGCCACTTCGCCGCGTTGCAGGTAGATGTTGGCGCGGAAACGCCCGCTGGCGGGTACGTCGATGGCCAGGTTCATTTCCAGGTCGCGCTCGAAGTCGCTGGCCTGCTGCGGGCTCATCAGCTGGTAGGCCAGGTGGCGTGTCTCGCCGCTGCGCAGCGCGCGCTCGCCGGCCGCCCGGCTCAGCCCCTCGACCTTGATGTGCGGCGGCGCGCCGACACTGAGGAACATGTCGGAGCCGGCGTGCTGGGCCAGCAGGTGCAGCAGCTCGAAGATGTCGGGCTGCTGGCTGTCGGGGGTGTCGGTCATCGGGCGGTCCTCGGCGGCGGCGCGCCGGGCGCCTGTATCCAGCCTAGCCGCCCGTGACGGCGGCGCTGGCCGGTAGCATGCAGCCTAGGACAACCGGCGGC
>NZ_JARJLT010000252.1 GCF_029335315.1 Pseudomonas citronellolis | reverse complement strand
CGCACGCCAGCAGGACCGGGATCACCCCGCGCCGGTAGCGCAGCAGCGCGACGCCGGCGCCGACGGCGATCAGCGCCGAGGGCCAGTCGAAGGCGCCGGCGAAGCCCCGCGGCCAGAGCACGTGATAGCCGAAGAACAGCGCGAGGTTGAGGATCACCCCGACCACGGCGGCGGTGATGGCGGTCAGCGGCGCGGTGAACTTCAGTTCGTTGTGCGTCGACTCCACCAGCGGGCCGCCGGCGAGGATGAACAGGAACGACGGCAGGAAGGTGAACCAGGTGACCAGGCTCGCCGCCAGGGCGCCGGTGAAGAAGGGTTGGTCGGCGTGGAACATCGGCTGCAGGTAGCCGCCGACGAAGCCGACGAACGCCACCACCATGATCAGCGGTCCCGGCGTGGTCTCGCCCAGCGCCAGGCCGTCGATCATCTGCGTGGGCGACAGCCACCCATAGTGGCCGACCGCGCCCTGGTACACATAGGGCAGCACCGCGTAGGCGCCGCCGAAGGTGAGCAGGGCGGCCTTGGTGAAGAACCAGCCCATCTGCGTCAGCGTGCCGTGCCAGCCGAAGGCGGCGCACAGCAGGCCCATGGGCAGCAGCCAGAGCGCGGCGCCGGCCAGCGCCAGGCGCAACAGGCGCCCCCAGCGGAAGCGCGCGTGCGCCGGGGGCGGGGTGTCGTCGTCGATCAGGGCGGGGCCGTAACGGGCGTTCGCCGCCTGGTGGTGGCCGCCGACGGCGAAACGCGCGGGCAGCAGGCGGCCGCCGAGGTAGCCGAGCAGGGCGGCGGCCAGGACGATCAGCGGGAAGGGCACGCCAACGGCGAAGATGGCGACGAAGGAGGCCGCCGCCAGCGCCCACAGCCAGGCGTTGCGCAGCGCCCGCGAGCCGATGCGCAGGGCGGCGTGGACGACGATGGCGGTGACCGCCGGCTTGATGCCATAGAACAGGCCGGCCACCACCGGCACCTCGCCGAAGGCGACGTAGAGCCACGACAGGCCGATGAGGATGAACAGCGACGGCAGCACGAACAGGGCGCCGGCGATGATTCCGCCCCAGGTGCGGTGCATCAGCCAGCCGATGTAGGTGGCGAGCTGCTGGGCTTCCGGCCCCGGCAGCAACATGCAGTAGTTCAGGGCGTGGAGGAAGCGCCGCTCGCTGATCCAGCGACGGCGCTCGACCAGCTCCTGGTGCATGATCGCGATCTGCCCGGCCGGGCCGCCGAAACTGATGAAGCCCAGCTTCAGCCAGAACAGCAGGGCCTCGCACAGGCTGACGGGTGCGCCGCTGGCGGTGGTTTTCGCGGCCTGGGAACGGGTGGGGTCGGACATCGTCTGGCTCGTGGTTGGCGCAAGCGCTCGGCGGACCCTCGAAGATACCGCCGGGCGCCCGTGAAAGGGCGACCGCGTGCCCGCGCGGCGCCGAATGACAGAGGCGGGCCGCGCCGGCTGACGGCGGAAGTCGCAACGCCACTCCGGCGCGGAGCGCCTATAGTCAGAAGCACCAGTCAGAAACACCAGGTAACAAGCTTTCCGCAGGCCTGTGCCGGCGGATGGTCGCAGGACCCCTGTGGCGCTCCCGGAGCGGGACGCCGTTGCTGTGTCGGGCGCCGTGGCCAGGACGGCCAGCGCCGAACCGCAGAAAGGTAGCCGCGATGACCAAGCAACCCTTCTACAAGAGCCTGTACATCCAGGTGCTGTTCGCCATCGCCCTCGGCGTTGCCCTGGGGCACTTCTTCCCGCAGACGGCGGTGCTGATGAAGCCCCTGGGCGACGGCTTCGTCAAACTGATCAAGATGGCCATCGCGCCGATCATCTTCTGTACCGTGGTCACCGGCATCGCCGGCATGCAGAGCATGAAGGCGGTGGGCAAGACCGGCGGCATGGCGCTGCTGTACTTCGAGGTGGTGTCGACCGTCGCGCTGATCATCGGCCTGGCGGTGGTCAACATCGTCCAGCCCGGTGTCGGCATGCACGTCGACCCGGCCAGCCTCGACGCCAGCAAGGTCGCCACCTACGCCTCGGCCGGCGCCAAGCAGAGCACCATCGAGTTCCTGATGAACATCATCCCCAACACCGTGGTCGGCGCCTTCGCCAATGGCGACATCCTCCAGGTGCTGTTCTTCTCCGTGCTGTTCGGCTACGCGCTGCACCGCATGGGCGACTACGGCAAGCCGATCTTCGTGTTCATCGAGCGCTTCACCCAGGTGATGTTCAACATCATCAACGTGATCATGAAGGTCGCCCCGATCGGCGCGTTCGGCGCCATGGCCTTCACCATCGGCGCCTACGGCGTGGGCTCGCTGGTGCAGCTGGGCGAGCTGATGCTGTGCTTCTACCTCACCTGCATCCTCTTCGTGCTCATCGTCCTGGGCGGCATCGCGCGCTACCACGGCTTCAACATCCTGCGCTTCATCAACTACATCCGCGAGGAACTGCTGATCGTGCTCGGCACCTCGTCGTCGGAGTCGGCGCTGCCACGCATGATCGCCAAGATGGAGAAGCTCGGCTGCGACAAGACCGTGGTCGGCCTGGTGATTCCCACCGGCTACTCGTTCAACCTCGACGGCACTTCGATCTACCTGACCATGGCCGCCGTGTTCATCGCCCAGGCCACCGACACGCAGATGGACATCATCCACCAGGTGACCCTGCTGGCGGTGCTGCTGATCGCCTCCAAGGGCGCCGCCGGGGTCACCGGTTCGGGCTTCATCGTGCTGGCCGCGACCCTGTCCGCCGTCGGCCACCTGCCGGTGGCCGGGCTGGCGCTGATCCTCGGCATCGACCGCTTCATGTCCGAAGCCCGCGCGCTGACCAACCTGGTCGGCAACGGCGTGGCCACGGTGGTGGTGGCCAAGTGGTGCAGGCAGCTCGACGAAGCCACCCTGCGCCGTGAACTGGCCGCCGGGCCCTCGGCGCTGGAGGCCACGCTGGAACACTGAAACCTTCGCGCGTTACCCTCGACGACGCCTCGCGGCCGACCTGCCCGGGGCGTCGTCATTTTTCGAAGCCTCGCCCCGGCATGCAGGCAGTGGAGAAAGCCATGACCGATCGCCAGACCAACTACCCGCTGTACACCCACTATTCCGGACCGGCGCTGCTGGAGATGCCGCTGCTCAACAAGGGCAGCGCCTTCACCCCGCAGGAGCGCATCGACTTCAACCTCAGCGGCCTGCTGCCGGCGACGGTGGAGACCATCGAGGAACAGGCCGAGCGCGTCTACCAGCAGTACCTGCAGTGCGCCTCCGACCTCGACAAGCACGTCTACCTGCGCTCCATCCAGGACAACAACGAGACGCTGTTCTTCCGCCTGCTCGAAGGCCACCTGGAGGAGATGCTGCCGATCATCTACACCCCCACCGTCGGCCAGGCTTGCCAGGACTTCTCGAAGATCTACCGCACCCACCGCGGCCTGTTCGTCTCCTGGCCGGACCGCGAGCGCATCGACGACGTGCTGCGCAGCGCCACCAAGGACAAGGTGAAGATCATCGTGGTCACCGACAGCGAGCGCATCCTCGGCCTCGGCGACCAGGGCATCGGCGGCATGGGCATCCCCATCGGCAAGCTGTCGCTGTACACCGCCTGCGGCGGCATCAGCCCGGCCTACACGCTGCCCATAGTGCTGGACGTCGGCACCAACAACCAGGCGCTGCTGGACGACCCGCTGTACATGGGCTGGCGCCACCCGCGCATCACCGGCAAGGACTACGACGACTTCGTCGAGGCGTTCATCCGCGCGGTGCAACGCCGCTGGCCGGGCGTGCTGCTGCAGTTCGAGGACTTCGCCCAGACCAACGCCATGCCGTTGCTTGCGCGCTACCGCGACCAGCTGTGCTGCTTCAACGACGACATCCAGGGCACCGCCTCGGTGGCGGTCGGCACCCTGCTGGCGGCGTGCAAGGTCAAGCAGCAGACGCTCAGCGAACAGGTGATCACCTTCGTTGGCGCCGGCTCCGCCGGCTGCGGCATCGCCGAGCACATCATCGCCGCCATGCAGCTGGAAGGCCTGAGCGAGGCGCAGGCGCGCCAGCGCATCTTCATGGTCGACCGCCACGGCCTGCTGGTGGAGGGCATGGACGGCCAGCTGGAGTTCCAGGCCAAGCTGGCGCAGAAGGCCGCCGACGTCGCCGACTGGCAGCGCGGCGAGGACGGCATCGGTCTGCTGGAAGTGGTGAGCCGGGCGCGGCCGACGGTGCTGATCGGCGTGTCCGGGCAGCGCGGGCTGTTCAGCGAAGCGGTGATCCGCGAGCTGTACAAGCACTGCCCGCTGCCGCTGGTGATGCCGTTGTCCAACCCGACCTCGCGGGTGGAAGCGACCCCGGCGGAAATCCTCCAGTGGACCGAAGGCCGCGCGCTGGTCGCCACCGGCAGCCCGTTCCAGCCGGTGGAGCACGGCGGGCGCAGCATCCACATCGCCCAGTGCAACAACTCCTACATCTTCCCCGGCATCGGCCTGGGGGTGATCGCCGCCGGCGCGCGGCGGGTCACCGAGGAGATGCTGATGGCCGCCTCCAACGCCCTGGCCGAGTGCTCGCCGGTGGTGACCGGGGAGGGTGGCGCGGTGTTGCCGCCGCTGCGCGACATCCAGCAGGTGAGCCGGCGCATCGCCTTCGCCGTGGCCAAGCGCGCGCAGGCCCAGGGCGTGGCCCTGGAAACCCCGGACGACATGCTGCTGGCCGCCATCGAGCGCAACTTCTGGGCCCCGCGCTACCGCGAGTACCGCCGCCGCTCGCTGTGAAACCCGCGCGCCGGCGCCGGCCGCCTCAGGCCGCGCCGGCCTTGCGCAGCGGCACTTCCTGCAGCAACCAGGACAGCGCGAAGGCCAGCAGGGTGACGCCGCAGGCCATCAGGAAGACCCCGTGCATGGAGCTTGAGAACGCCTCCAGGTAAGCCTGCTGCAAGGCCGCCGGCAGGGCGTGGACGTCCGCCGGCGACAGGCTGGCGGGCGAGCCGGCGCTGGCCGGGAAGTCGGCCAGGCGGCCGAGCAGCGAGTGCGAGAACAGCGCGCCGAACAGCGACACGCCGATGGCCCCGCCGATGGAGCGGAACAGCGTGGCGCCGGAGGTGGCCACGCCCATATGGCGGAACTCCACGCTGTTCTGCACGGCCAGAACCAGCACCTGCATCACCATCCCCAGGCCGGCGCCGAGCAGGCCCATGTAAAGGTTCATCAGCGCCATCGGCGTGTGCAGGTCGAGGCGGCTGAGCAGGCCCAGGGCGATGGTCTGCAACAGCGTGCCGAGGATCGGGAAGATGCGGTAGCGGCCCCAGCGGCTGATGATCCGCCCGGTCAGGGTCGACACCAGCAGCAGGCCGCCCATCAGCGGCAGCATCTGCAGGCCGGCGCTGGTCGGCGTGGCGTCCTTGACCACCTGCATGTACAGCGGCAGGTAGGTCACCGAGCCGAACAGCGACACCCCGACGATGAAGCCGATCAGGCTGGCCAGCACGAAGGTGCGGTGGCGGAACAGGTGCGGCGGCATGATCGGCTCGACGGCGCTGCGCTGCTCCAGCACGAAGCCGACCACCCCGACGATGGCGAACAGCGCCAGGCACAGGATGTCGATCGAGGCCCAGGGCAGCAGGCTGCCGCCGAGGCTGGTGATGAGCACCAGCGAGGCCAGCGCCAGGGTCAGGAAGAACGCGCCGAAGTAGTCGATCACATGCTTCACCCGCGCCACGTGCGGGCGGAACACGCTGCCGATCACCGCCAGCGCGAGCAGCCCCAGCGGCAGGTTGATGTAGAAGATCCAGCGCCACGACAGGTGCTCCACCAGGAACCCGCCGATCAGCGGGCCGACCACCGTGGCCAGGCCGAACACCCCGCCGAACAGGCCCTGGTAGCGGCCGCGCTCGGCCGGCGGGATGACGTCGCCGATGGCCGCCATGGCCACCACCATCAGCCCGCCGCCGCCCAGGCCCTGGAGCGCGCGGAAGAGGATCAGCTGGGTCATGTTCTGCGCCATGCCGCACAGCACCGAGCCGAGCAGGAACAGGCCGATGGCCGTCTGCAGCACGCGCTTGCGGCCGTAGAGGTCGCCGAACTTGCCGTACAGCGGCACCACCACGGTGGAGGCGAGCAGGTAGGCGGTGACCACCCAGGACAGCCAGCGCAGCCCGCCCAGGTCGCTGACGATGGTCGGCAGCGCGGTGGAGACGATGGTCTGGTCCAGCGCGGCGAGGAACATCGCCAGCAACAGCGCGGCGAGCAGCAGCGGAATCGGCGGGTGCGCCTGTTCCGTGGCGGCGCTGGAAGGTTGGGTACGCTCGGACGCCGGTTGCATGGGGTAGGCCTGAAAGAGGGTGGGTTGGAGGCGTGGGTTCAGCCGCGCGCGCCTTGGGCGTACTGCCGGCCGATTTCACGCAGGCCGGCCAGGGCGAAGCCATAGAGCTGCGCCGACACCACCTCGGCGGGCATCTCGACGATCGCCTGCAGGTAGCCGGGGCCGCCGCGCGGGCCGATCAGCAGCATCGCCCAGGGCGCGGTGACGCAGAGGATGCAGCGGGTCAGGGCGGGGTCGTCCACGGGAATCGCGGTGATCTCGCTGAACAGCCCCTGCAGCAGCGTCAGCTTCAGCCGCGCCTCGCTGCGCGCCAGGCTCTGCGCGTGGCTGGTGGGCGCGAGGATTTCCGCCGCGAGCACCCGCAGGTGCCAGCTTTCGCCGCCGCGCGCGGCCTTGCGCACCACCAGCTCGACCAGCTCGCGCAGCTTCTCGGTGGCCGGCTTCGCGCCCTGGGTGATGCGTTGCAGGTCGGCGATATCCATCAGCCGCCGCCGCGCTTCGTCGAGCACGGCCTGGTAGAGGCCGTCGCGGTTGCCGAAGTGATAGTTGATCGAGGCCAGGTCGACCTCGGCCTTGGCCGCCACCGCCTTGTTGCTGGCTTCGGCGAAGCCGTGCGCGGCGAACAACTCGCCGGCCGCCTCGAGAATGCGCGTGCGGGTGGCTTCGCCGTCCTTGCGCGGTTCGCGGTGGGCTGTGGTCATGGGCTGGGAATCCGGACGAGGGAGGATGCCAGCCAGTCTGATCCTGTCTAAATTTAAATTCAATTTAAATTTAGGATTGGGCCGACCAAAGGCGAGCGACCGAGGCGCCGCCTACACTCGTATCCGCACGCCCGCCTGCACGAAGGCGGCGGCCCAACGGGAGGAGATCGCATGAAACTCGGCATGATCGGCCTGGGGCGCATGGGCGCCAACATGGCCCTGCGCCTGCTGCGCGGCGGCCATCAGGTGGTGGGTTTCGACCCGAAGGATGCAGCGCGCGCCGCGCTCGCCGAGCAGGGCGCGGGTACTGCCGACTCCCTCGCCGCGCTGCTGGCGCAGCTGCCGTCGCCGCGCGTGCTCTGGCTGATGCTGCCGGCCGGCGAGATCACCGACGCCACCCTGGAACAGCTGCGCCCGCAGCTGCAGGCCGGCGACACCCTCATCGAAGGCGGCAACGCCTACTACCAGGACAGCGTGCGCCGCGCCGCGTCCTTCGTCGCCCAGGGAGTCGACTACCTGGACTGCGGCACCAGCGGCGGCGTCTGGGGCCTGGCCGAGGGCTACAGCCTGATGATCGGCGGCAGCGAGGCGGCGGTGCAGCGCCTGCGCCCGCTGTTCGAATGCCTGGCGCCGGCGGC
>NZ_JARJLT010000251.1 GCF_029335315.1 Pseudomonas citronellolis | reverse complement strand
ACTGGCCGACAAGGTCGCGCGCCTGCGCGAGCTGCTGGCGCCCTTCGCCGCGCCTGAACCGCAGGTGTTCGACTCGCCCCGCGAGCACTACCGCCTGCGCGCCGAGTTCCGTCTGTGGCGCGAGGGCGAGCAGCGCCACTACGCGATGTTCGAACAGGGCGACAAGCACACGCCGATCCTGATCGACGACTTCCCCATCGCCAGCCGGCGCATCAACGAGCTGATGCCGCGCCTGAAGGCCGCCTGGGCCGAGCCGGCGCTGGGCCACAAGCTGTTCCAGGTGGAATTCCTCACCACCCTGGCCGGCGACGCGCTCATCACCCTCTGCTACCACCGCCCGGTGGACGAGGCCTGGCAGGCCGCCGCGCAGACGCTCGCCGCCGAGCTGGGCGTGAGCCTGGTCGGCCGCTCGCGCGGCAAGCGCGTGGTGGTCGGGCGTGACTATGTGGAAGAAGAACTGGTCGTGGCCGGCCGCACCTTCCGCTACCGCCAGCCGGAAGGCGCCTTCACCCAGCCCAACGGCGAGGTCTGCCAGAAGATGCTGAACTGGGCCTACGAGGCCCTGGGCCAGCGCGACGACGACCTGCTGGAGCTGTACTGCGGCAACGGCAACTTCACCCTGCCGCTGGCCACCCGCGTGCCCAAGGCGCTGGCCACCGAGATCAGCAAGACGTCGGTGAACGCAGCCCTGGCCAACCTCGCCGACAACGCTGTGGATAACGTCACCCTGGTGCGCCTCTCCGCCGAGGAGCTGACCCAGGCGCTGAACGAGGTGCGCCCGTTCCGCCGCCTGGCCGACGTCGACCTGAAGGGCTACAACTTCGGCAGCGTGTTCGTCGACCCGCCGCGCGCCGGCATGGACCCGGACACCTGCGAGCTGACCCGGCGTTTCGAACGCATCCTCTATATCTCCTGCAACCCGGAGACCCTGGCGCAGAACATCGCCCAACTGCACGACACCCACAAGGTGACTCGCAGCGCGCTGTTCGACCAGTTCCCCTACACCCATCACATGGAAGCAGGCGTGCTGCTGGAGCGGCGCTGAAAGCGTCCACGCTCTGCTGCGCGTCGGCATAACTGCGTTAAAAACAGGCGCTCGATGCTCATTTAGCGGCCTAAACTCGAACGCAAGCCCGGTGCCTCTCCCGCCTGTTTTCGCCTTGTTCTGCGCTAGCTCGCAAGAGCGTGAACAGCTTCCAGAGATTACCCAACCTGGGTTGGGCGGCGCACCCCGCACCGCCGGCTAGGCTGCTGTGGATAACCCCACGGGAGCCTTGCCATGCACCGTTTCCTGCTGCCCCTCCTCGCCCTGCTGCTGGCCGCCTGCGCCGGCAGCGATCCGGCGCAGGTCAGCGTCTCGCCGGCCGCCGACGGCCACCAGAGCACCTTCAGCATCCAGGCGGTTCGCGCGCCCGGGCATCGGCTCGACCTGGAAGAGCGCTTCGACACGGCGCTCAAGCGCGCGATGGAGGCCAAGGGCTATCGCTTCCAGGCGCAGGGCGGCGAACTGCGGGTGCTCTATGCGTTGGGGCTGGAGCGCCAGACCGGGGTGGTGCAGCGCCCGGTGGCGACCCAGGACGGTGTCGTCAGCCAGACCCAGATCACCGATTCCGACCAGGCGCGGCTGGCCATGCGCATCCTCGACGAAAGCAGCCGCGAGGTGCTCTACCAGGCGCAGCTGAGCAGCCAGCTGCAGGACCCGAACCTGAGCCAGGATGCCTTCGACAAGGCGCTCGCGAAGTTGCTGGCGGATTTTCCGCCGCACAAGGCTCAGCCGTAGTTGGACGGCGACTTGCGGACGAACTTGATGCTGTAGCTGAAGTCGACCTTGCGGGTAACGCTGATGGCGCGGCGGGTGACGGTATCCAGGGTGACGTTCCAGAAACCGGTGCTGGGCACCCGGATGCGCGCCGGGAAGCGTTCGAAGGCGCCGCCGTGGTAGACGTGGCGCGCGCCGTTCTTGAAGCTGCGGAAGTTGGCGTCGGTCATCAGGCGGATGTTGCAGGTGCGCGAGCACTCGATGACCACGAGGTCGCCCTCGTTGAGGTGTTCGCGCTTGTGGATGAATTTCATGGGGCGGGCCTGTGGCGGACGCTAAAACGGGGCGCAACGATAGCACGGAAGCCGGCGCCGCCCCAGCGACGCCGGCCGGTCGGCGGCCTAGAGCCCCTCGAAATCGGCGTCGCGCACCTTGTCCACCAGCGCTTCGGGGGGTGTCTCCAGCGGCTCCGGCTCGCGCCGGCCGCGCTCCATCCAGTACAGGGCGAAGATCGCCAGCAGCGAGATGCCGCCACGATAGAGCAGGCCGTAGAGGGTCGCGTCGGTCTCGATGCCGGCCCCCGAGGACCAGGCGATCAGCAGGCGCGACAGGGTCAGGGTGAGCTGGATCAGCACCACCAGGATCAGCCCCGGGCGCAGCAGTTCCTGGCGGCGCAGGGCGAACAGCAGGAACAGCGCCAGGGCGAACTGGTGGCCACCGTAGAAGACCTGGGCGTCGCTGACCGATTCCGGCTCCATCAGCAGCATGCCGCTGAGGTTGGCCATCTCGTAGGGACGCACCCAGTACAGCAGGCCCAACCCGGCCCAGACCAGGGCCTGGACCAGCAAGACGAAGCGGGCGAAGAGCATCCTGTTTCTCCTTGGGCCCGACAGCCCTGTGCGATGTGGATAAAGGACACAGACCCCGGCGCCGGAAACGAGTTCGCCCCGCTCGTCACAAGCTGATACAGAGCAGGAACGGAGGCCAGCGTCCCTGAGAGTATGCTCCATGGATTTCGTTCTGACAGGAGCTTCCCATGCGCCGCATCCTCCTCCTCGCCGCCCTCCTCGCCGGCACCGCCCAGGCCGCCCAGCCGCTGACCATCGACGTGCACCGCGACGCCAACTGCGGCTGCTGCAAGGACTGGATCAAGCACCTGCAGGCCAACGGTTTCACGGTCAACGACCACGTCGAGGCAGACATGTCGGCGGTGAAGACGCAACTGGGCGTGCCGCATTCCATGGGTTCGTGCCATACCGGGGTGATCGACGGCAAGTTCGTCGAGGGCCACGTGCCGGCCGCCGACGTCCTCAAGCTGCGCGAGCGCGCGGACCTGGTCGGCGCCGCCGTGCCGGGCATGCCCATGGGCTCGCCGGGCATGGAGATGGGTGACCGCCACGACGCCTACCAGGTGCTGGGCCTGGGCAAGGACGGCAAGGCGGTGGTGCTGGCGGATTATCCGCAGCGCTGAGAGGAACCTGGGGTATCCCTGCTGCTTTGGAGCCTGGGATCAACTCCGCTCCCTCTCCCCAGCCCTCGGCTGCGCGGCCCGCCCTGAAGGGAGAGGGTTAGGGAGAGGGTGCTCTCCAGCCCCCACCAAGCCCTTCCGACATACCCCACAAACAAAAAAGGGGCGACCTACCGGCCGCCCCTTTCTTCATTCATCTTTTACTCAGTTGCCTTGGCCGCCTTGGGCAACAGCCCGTCGGCGCGGAACATCGCCTTGATCCCGCGCACCGCCTGGCGCAGGCGGTCGCGGTTCTCGATCAGGGCGAAGCGCACGTGGTCGTCGCCGTAGTCACCGAAGCCGATGCCCGGCGACACCGAGACCTTGGCGTCCTGCAGCAGCTTCTTGGCAAACTCCAGCGAGCCCAGGTGGGCATACGGCTCGGGGATCTTCGCCCAGACGTACATCGAGGCCTTGGGGTTCTCGACCATCCAGCCGGCCTCGTGCAGGCCCTTCACCAGCACGTCGCGGCGCGCCTGGTACTGGCTGGCGATGTCGCGCACGCACTGCTGGTCGCCTTCCAGCGCGGCAATGGCCGCCACCTGCAGCGGGGTGAAGGTGCCGTAGTCGTGGTAGCTCTTGATCCGCGCCAGCGCGGAGACCAGCTCCGGGTTGCCGACCATGAAGCCGATGCGCCAGCCGGCCATGTTGTAGCTCTTGGACAGGGTGAAGAACTCCACCGCGATGTCCTTGGCCCCCGGCACCTGCATGATCGACGGGGCCTTCCAGCCGTCGTAGACGATGTCGGCGTAGGCCAGGTCGTGCACCACCAGCACGTCGTACTGCTTGGCCAGGGCCACCACGCGCTCGAAGAAGTCCAGCTCGACGCACTGCGCGGTCGGGTTGGAGGGGAAGCCGAGGATCATCATCTTCGGCTTGGGGATCGATTCGCGGATCGCCCGCTCCAGCTCGTTGAAGAAGTCGATCCCCGGCACCAGCGGCACCGAGCGCACCTGGGCGCCGGCGATCACCGCGCCGTAGATATGGATCGGATAGCTGGGGTTGGGCACCAGGATGTTGTCGCCATGGTCCAGGGTGGCCAGCATCAGGTGCGCCAGGCCTTCCTTCGAGCCGATGGTGACGATGGCTTCGCTTTCCGGGTCGATCTCGACCGCGTAGCGCTCCTTGTACCAGTGCGAGATGGCCCGGCGCAGGCGCGGGATGCCGCGCGAGGTGGAGTAGCCGTGGGTGTCTTCGCGCTGGGCGACCTGCACCAGCTTCTCGACGATGTGCGGCGGGGTGGCGCCGTCGGGGTTGCCCATGGACAGGTCGATGATGTCTTCGCCGCGGCGGCGCGCGGCCATCTTCAGTTCGGCGGTGATGTTGAAAACGTAGGGCGGGAGACGATCGATACGCGCAAAGCGACGAGCTGAACGGGGTTCAGTCATGATTTCCTCGGTGAACGTAAGCGCCCGGAACCGTCCGAGCGACGCCGGCCACTGCGGTGGCCTGAAAAGCGCGGGGCTTTCTTGTCGGCGAACATATCCGCCGCTAGGCTCGCTGTCGAGTCCTACTTTCCCCGGGAGCACCATGTCCTTCCTGCATTACTGGCAACTCGACGTATTCGCCGAACGCCCGCTGGGCGGCAACGGCCTGGCGGTGTTCGCCGATGCGCGCGGCCTGGCCGACGCCACGCTGCAGGCGCTGACCCAGGAGCTGCGCCAGTTCGAGAGCATCTTCCTGTTCCCCAGCGCCGAGCTGGACACCTACGCCGCGCGCATCTTCACCCCCGAGGAAGAACTGCCATTCGCCGGCCACCCGCTGCTGGGCGCCGCGGCGCTGCTGCACCACATCCACCAGCGCGGCGAACAGGAACACTGGACCCTGCAACTGGCGAGCAAGGACGTGAACCTCACCACCCGCCGCCATGGCAACGGCTTCATCGCGCAGATGAACCAGGGCCAGGCGCAGTTCGGCGCGGTGCTCGACGAAGAGGAGCGGCGCTGGTTCGCCGAGGCCTTTTCGCTGCAGGCGAACGATCTCGCCGACTACCCGGCGCACGTGATCAGCACCGGCCTGCCCTACGTGCTGCTGCCGGTGCGCAGCGAGGCCCTCGGGCGCATCCGCCAGCGCGCCGAGCTGGGCGAACGCCTGGCCGCCCTGGGCGCGGCCTTCGTCTTCCTGCTGGATGTGGATAATCGCGAGGGCCGCACCTGGGACAACGCCGGCCTGGTCGAGGACGTCGCCACCGGCAGCGCCGCCGGCCCGGTCGCCGCCTACCTGGTGGCGCTGGGCAAGGCTCGCCGTGGCGAGACCTTCGAGCTGAACCAGGGCCGCTTCGTCGGCCGCCCCAGCCTGCTGGAAGTACGCGTCGGCGACGACGACCAGGTGCAGGTGGGCGGCAAGGTCCAATTGCTGGCCCACGCCCAGCTGCTCTGCGCGCTGGCCTGACAGCCGGCCTGGCGGGCAGGCCCCGCGACGACAACACTCAATCCACCCATACCCAGGAGACGACGCCATGCTCTGGCGCAAAGGACGACGCAGCGACAACGTGGTGGATGCACGCGACGACGATGCCGGCGGCGGCATGGGCGGTGGCGGCATGCGCATCGGCGGCCGTGGCCTGAGCCTGGGCGGCGTCGCCATCGTGGTCGTGGTGGGCCTGCTGATGGGCCAGGACCCGATGCAGATCCTCGGCAGCCTGCTCGGCCAGATGGACACCGGCCAGGCCCCGGCGCGACCGCAGGTGCAGGGCCGCCCGGCGACCGGCGCGGACCCGCAGGTGGACTTCGTGCGCGCCGTGCTCGGCGACACCGAGGACACCTGGGGCAACATCTTCGCCCACAGCAACGCCCAGTACGAACAACCCAAGCTGATCCTGTTCAACGGCGGGGTGAACTCGGCCTGCGGCTTCGCCTCCTCCGCCGTGGGGCCGTTCTATTGCCCCGGCGACCACCGGGTGTACCTCGACCTGGGCTTCTTCCGCGAGATGGAGCAACGCTTCTCCGCCGCCGGCGACTTCGCCCGCGCCTACGTGATCGCCCACGAGGTCGGCCACCATGTGCAGAACCTGCTGGGGATTTCCGCCAAGGTCGAGGCCGCGCGCCGTCGTGGCGCCCCCATGGAAGGTGCCACCGGCCTCTCGGTGCGCCTGGAGCTGCAGGCCGACTGCTTCGCCGGGGTCTGGGCCAACAACGCCCAGCAGCGCCTGCAATGGCTGGAGCCGGGCGACATCGAAAGCGCGCTGAACGCCGCCAATGCCATCGGTGACGACCGCCTGCAGAAGCAGTCGCGCGGCACCGTGGTACCGGACTCCTTCACCCACGGCACCTCGGCGCAGCGCATGCGCTGGTTCAAGCTGGGCTTCGACAGCGGCGCGCCGGGCAAGTGCGACACTTTCAAGGCACAGACCTTGTAGGCAAGGCGTTCAGGCGGTTCGCGAGCAAGCTCGCTCCTACAGGCTTGCGCGGGACGCAGGGCGAATAACGCGAAACGTTATCCGCCGCTGGCCCCGGCTCCGGGCATCAGGACAACGGCGCAACACTCCCTACAAATAGCGCTTCAGCGTCTGCAGGAAGTACGCCGGGTCCACCGGCTTGAGCAGGAAGTCCAGCACGCTCAGGCGCATGGCTTCGACCACGTCGCGCGCGTCGTCGGTGCCGGAGAGCACCACGATCGGCAGGAAGGTGCCCTGGTCGTTGAGCTGGCGGATCAGCTCCAACCCGGAGCTTTCCGTCTCCATGCGCAGGTCGGTGACCAGCAGGTCGATGCCCGCCTCGTCGCGGCGGATGCGACGCAAGGCCTCGGCGCTGCTGCGCGCGGTCAGGCAATCGAGCCCGGCGCCACGAATCAGCTCGCGCATTTCCGCCAGTACCTGGCGGTCGTCGTCCACCAGCAGCACCACCGGCCGCCGCGCCGGGCGGCTGGTAACCGCCTGCAGCGCTGCGAGTTCGTCGGCGTCGAGGATTTCACGGGGGGAATGCGGCAAAGGCTCACCTGGGTAGGCGTTTTGCCATCAAGTATAGCGGCACCTTGCCAGATGCCGATGCCGGCCCAAGGGCGGGCGGCGGATACGAAAAAGCCGGCCCGAAGGCCGGCTTTTCCTCAGCAAGGGGAACTCGACTTCAGCGAACGCCTTCCTGGCGCAGCGCTGCGGGGGTGAAGTCGCTTTCCGAGGCGCTGTAGTTGAAGTCGTAGGCGGACTTCTCCTCGTTCTTCAGGCCCAGCACCAGGTAACGGCTGGAGAGCAGGTCGTACAGGGTCTCGGCGGTGTACCACGGCACCTGGTTGTTGTAGTAGTACTGCGAGAAGGCCTCGGCTACGCGCCACAGGGTGCCGCGACCGTCGTAATGGTCGATCTCGGCGGCCTGCCAGGTGTCCTCGTCGATGTAGAAGTCACGCTTGGCGTAGATGTGGCGCTCGCCGGCCTTCAGGGTCGCGACCACGTGCCAGACACGGTGCAGCTCGTAGCGGGTCAGGTCCTGGTTGAGGTGGCCGGGCTTGATGATGTCGGCGTACTTCAGCTTGGGATCGTCGAGCTTGTAGTTGTTGTACGGGATGTACAGCTCCTGCTTGCCCACCAGTTTCCAGTCGTAACGGTCCGGCGCGCCGTTGTACATGTCCAGGTTGTCCGAGGTGCGCAGGCCGTCGGCGGCGGTGCCGGGGCCGTCGTAGGACACCTGCGGGGCGCGGCGCACGCGGCGCTGGCCGGCGTTGTAGAGCCACGCCAGGCGCGGTTCCTTGACCTGGTCGAGGGTCTCGTGGACCAGCAGGACGTTACCGGCCAGGCGCGCCGGGGCGGTGACCTGCTGCTTGAAGTAGAACAGCACGTTGCTCGGCTTGCTCGCGTCGTAGTCCTTCAGGTCGGTGCGGAACACGAACTCGTCCTGGAAGTACACCAGCGAGTAGCTGCCGTTGACCTGCGGGGTGGCCTGGGTCACCAGGCGACGCACGTGGCCGCCGCGGTAGCGGGTGATGTGGTTCCAGATGACTTCCAGGCCGTTCTGCGGGATCGGGAACGGGTTGGCGGTCTGGAAGTTCTGCAGGCCGTTGCCGCCCTGCACCAGGCTGGTGGCGGTGGCGTTCTTCTTGGTCGCTTCCAGCACCGAGTCAGGCAGGGTGGCGGTGCGGTGCGACGGGTACACCGGCATCTTGTAGGTGTCGGGGTAGCGCTTGAACATGGCGAGCTGGCCGGGGGTCAGCTTGTCCTTGTACTGCTCGGCGTTCTGCGCGGTGATGGTGAACAGCGGCTTCTCGCTGGCGAAGGGGTCGGCGAGGAAGCCCTTGCTGTCCACGGCACCGGCGTTCTTCGGCAGGCCGCCGGTCCAGGCGGGGATGCTGCCGTCGGCGTTGCCGGCCTTTTCCGCGCCGATCGGGGTCAGGGTGGTGCCCAGCTTCGCGGCGTCCGCGGCGGACACCGCGGCCATCACCTGGGAGGCCAGCAGGCTCAGGCCCAGGGCCATCGCGCCGGTTTGCAGCAATCTCTTTGTTGTTCTCATTATCGCGTCGTCCTCGATGAGTCGTTACTGCTTGCGCGGCGGCCACGCCGCCGCGCTCGCGATCTCTGCGGGGCCCCGCCCGGGCAGTGGGCGGGGCGCCAGGTGCCGCTTAGAAGTTCATGCCGAAGCTGAGCGCGACGAAGTCGCGATCGACCATGGTGGAGTACTTGCCGTCGAAGTAGTTGGTGTAGGAGAGGCTCGCGGTGTAAGTGTTCAGGTAGTCGGCGTCGACACCCAGGCTGACTGCCTTGCGGCCTTCCTCGAAGTTGCCGCCGGGGCCGGGCGAGTAGCCGTCGACGTCATGCGACCAGGCCACGCTGGGCTTCAGGTTGATGCCGGCGAAGACGTCGTTGTAGTCCCAGATGGCGCGGGCGCGGTAGCCCCAGGAGTCGGTGGTGGTGAAGCCATCGTTCTCGCAGTAGCGGCTGACGTTGTTGGCGTTGGGGGTGCCCAGGGTGCTGGCGTTCAGCGCCTGGCAGGTCGGCAGACCGCCCAGGGTGCCTTTCAGCGGCCCCGGACCGAACACCGGGTCGCGGCCGTAGCGCGCCTTGGAGGTGCTTTCCAGGCCACCGACGTGGGTCCAGCCGATCTCACCCACCAGGGTCAGACGCTCGGCGCCCATGACCTGGTCGAAGAAGTGGGTGAAGGTGTTCTGCAGCTGGGTGATTTCCTTGCGGCGGTAGCCGTGCAGGTCCTGCCCGGCCTGGCCGTCGAGCACCGAGGCGTTGGCGTACGGGTGGGTGCCGGCGATGGTGATCGGGTCGAGGCCGGAGTACAGGATGTCGGTGGTGTTCAGCTGTACCGGGGCGTTCGGCCGGTAGCTCAGCTCGCCGCTCCAGGCGGTGCCGGTGGGCAGCGTGGTGGAGAAGCTCAGGCCGTACAGGTGGATGTCTTCCGGGTACTCGACGAAGTAGCTGGAGTTGCCGGCGGTGCCCGCGGCGGCGATCCCCGCGGCCTGGCTGGCCAGCGCCGGGTTGCCGGAAGTGGCCAGGCTGGTCGCCAGGCCGTTGATCCGCGCCATGGTGGCGGCGGAGGCACCCTGGCCGCTGAAGATCGGCAGGCGGCTGTGGTAGTTCATGTAGTAGGCGCCGAACTCGGTGTTCAGGCTGTCGGCGAAGTACTTCAGCGACAGGCCGTACTGGCCGCCGTCGCGGGCGTCGCGGTCGGGGCCGCGGCGCACCACCAGGCCTTCGTTCCACGGCGACGGGGTGACCCCCAGGCCGACCCGACCCAGGGCGGCATTGATGCCGGCGATCGAGGTCGGGTTGTTGGTCAGCACCGCCAGGTTCTGGGTGCAACCGTCGGCGATCACGTCCGGCTGGGAGAAGAAGGTGCCGCAGTTGTCGACTACCGTCTGGTCCCACTCCAGTTGGTAGAAGCCTTCGGCGGAAAGGTTATCGGTGATGTTCTGCGACATGTAGAACATGTTCACCGGCACCAGAGCTTCCTTGATCTCGGAGCCCGGGCGGCGCAGCGCGGTGACGTCCACCGGGTTGATGGCGCTGATGCCGTTCTGGATGAAGGTGCTCTCGCCCCAGTTCACCACCTGCTTGCCCAGGCGCACGGTGCCCGGCAGGTCGGCGATGGCGTACTTGTGGTAGATGAAGGCGTCGAGCAGCTCGGCGCCGGAAGCCTGGGCGGCGGTCTTGCGGCCGCTGTCGCTGAGCGGCTTGAACTCGGTGCTCTCGTCTTTCTGCTCGAAGTCGTACCAGTACTTGCCGCGCAGGAACACGCCGGTGTCGCCGTACTTCAGTTCAAGGTCGTGGATGCCCTTGAAGATCTTCGAGAAGGTTTCCCCCGCCTTGTAGTTCAAGTGGCCGTCGTCGGATGTCTGAGAAAGGCCCTTGCCGCCGTTGTTCACCCCGATCAGTTGCTTGTCCGGGTTCTGCGTCGACCAGCTGGCGCCGACGGACAGGCTGGAGTCGAAGGAGCCCTCGATCTCACCGATGTTGAAGGTGACCGCCGAGGCGGGGGTGGCAAGCGTGGAAGCCAGGCTGACGGCCAGCGGCAAACGCGCCAGACGCCAGATCTTCTTCATTTGTGTCATCGACGCTACTCCATGTGTGTTTTTTGTTATGAGTGGTAGCGACTATATCCAGCCCCCCGGTGGGCTTGATCCCTCGAAAGTGTGATTTGTCGCGGCACCGCCCCAGCGAGCCCCGTTGCAGAGCCCTCGGCGCCAGGAATAACAAAGGCCGCGCCCCGTGCCAAGCGCTTGCTTGGGGGGACGCGGCCTTCACCAAGGTGTCAGAGAGTGGAAAGGAATTCGCTGCCGGACTCCTGCCAACGAGCGATATCGACCCGGATACGCTTCTTGTCCAGCTTGCCGACGCTGGTCTTGGGAACTTCAGTAACAACGGCGATCTGCGAGGGAATCGCCCACTTGTTGATGTGGCCCTGCTCCACGAAAGGCTTGAGATGCTCCTTCAAGCCCTTGGCATCCAGGCGCTCGCCCTCGCTCAGCACCAGCAGCGCGAACGGCCGCTCGCCCCACTGCGGATCGGGCACCCCGACCACCGCCACTTCGCGCACCGCCGGGTGGCGGCTGATCAGGTCCTCCAGCTCCAGCGAGGACAGCCACTCGCCGCCGGTCTTGATCACGTCCTTGATACGGTCGCGGATATCGATGAAGCCCATGCCGTCGAGGGTCGCCACGTCACCGGTGTGCATCCAGCCGCCGGCCCACAGCTCCTCGCCCTTCTGCGGCTCGCGGAAGTAGCCCTGAGTCAGCCAGGGCGCGCGCAGCACCAGCTCGCCCTGGGATTCGCCGTCGGCCGGCAGCAGCTGGCCGTGCTCGTCCATGATCGCCGCTTCCACCAGCGGCACCGGCACGCCGGCCTTGATGCGGTAGGTGGTGCGCTCGTCCTCGCTGCCGTCGCGCAGCTCCTGGTTGAGGTAGGCGCAGGAAATCAGCGGGCAGGTCTCGGACATCCCGTAGGCGGCGGTGAGCTGGATACCGCGAGCCCTGGCCGCCTCGTACAGCGCACGGTTCAGCGCGCTGCCGCCGATGATGACCTTCAGCCCGGCGAAGTCGTGGCCCTTGGCGCTGGGGGCGTTGAGCATCATCTGCAGGATGGTTGGCACGCAGTGGGAGAAGGTCACCTTCTCCTCGCGGATCAGCTTGCACAGCAGGTCCGGCTCGTAGCGGCCGGGGTACACCTGCTTCACCCCGAGCATGGTCGCCACGTAGGGCACGCCCCAGGCGTGCACGTGGAACATCGGGGTGATCGGCATGTAGACGTCGTCGGTGCCCATCAGGCGGATGCTGTCCAGGCTGCCGATGGTCGAGGCCATGGACAGGGTATGCAGCACCAGCTGGCGGTGGGTGAAATACACGCCCTTGGGGTTACCGGTGGTACCGGTGGTGTAGAAGGTGGTGGCCACCGAGTTCTCGTCGAAGTCGGGGAAGGCGTAGCGCGGGCTGGCCGCGGCCATGAGTGTCTCGTACTCGCCGACGCAGTCGGGCAGCGCGCAGCTCTTGTCGGCGCCGTCGGTCAGCAGCAGGGTCTTCTGCACCGTGGTCAGCTGCCCGGCGATGCCCTGGTAGAGCGGCACGAACTCGCTGTTGACCAGCACGAAGCGGTCCTCGGCGTGGTTCATGGTGTAGAGGATCTGGTCCGGCGAGAGGCGGATGTTGATGGTGTGCAGCACCGCGCCGATCATCGGGATGGCGAACATCGCCTCCAGGTAGCGGTGGCTGTCCCAGTCCATCACCGCGACGGTGTCGCCGGCCTGCACGCCAGCCTCGCTGAGCACGTTGGCCAGGCGCGCCACGCGCTCGTTGAAAGTGGCGTAGTTGTAACGCACCAGGTCGCGATAGACGATCTCGCGGCTCTTCTCGTAACGCGCGCCGGACAACAGCAAGCTCTTGATGAGCAACGGGTACTGGTAGGCGTTGCTCGCAGCGGGGATGAGTCGGGTCTTGAGCATGTTCGGCTTACCTGTCAGGCCTTTATGAAATCGATGGTGCTGACTCTAGAGGTGCGTTCATGACCGTTCATCCATCCAAAGAGTGATTTGCAGGTGACTCTTTGGCCTGATCCGGTCACGCGTTAGAATCGGCCCCGCCCGGTCGTTCACGACCGTTCCCAAGAACACCCCAAGAACAAAAGCCAAGAGGTAGTTTCGCCATGTCCGAAATCGTCATCGTCAGCGGCGCCCGCACTCCCATGGGCGGCTTCCAGGGCAGCCTGGCCGCCGTTTCCGCCGTCGACCTGGGCGCCATCGCCATCCGTGAAGCGGTCGCCCGCGCCGGCATCCAGGCCAGCGATGTCGAGGAAGTGATCATGGGCTGCGTGCTGCCCGCCGGCCTGAAACAGGGCCCGGCCCGACAGGCGGCACTGAACGCCGGCCTGCCTGCCGCCGCTGGCTGCACCACCATCAACAAACTCTGCGGCTCCGGCATGAAGGCGGTGATGCTGGCCCACGACCTGCTCAAGGCCGGGACCAACCAGGTGATGGTCGCCGGTGGCATGGAAAGCATGTCCAACGCCCCCTACGTGCTGGAGAAGGCCCGCACCGGCCTGCGCATGGGCCACGGCGAGATCAAGGACCACATGTTCCTCGACGGCCTGGAAGACGCCCGCACGGGCCGCCTGATGGGCTCCTTCGCCCAGGATACCGCCGACAAGAACGCTGTCACCCGCGAGGAGATGGACGCCTACGCCATCGAGTCGCTGAAGCGCGCCCAGGCCGCGATCAAGGACGGCTCCCTGGCCAGCGAGATCGTTCCGGTCACCGTTACCACCCGCAAGGGCGAGGTGGTGGTGAAGGATGACGAGCAGCCGCTGACCGCCAACCTGGACAAGATTCCCGGCCTGAAGCCGGCGTTCAAGAAAGACGGCACCATCACCGCCGCCAACGCCAGCTCGATCTCCGACGGCGCCAGCGCGCTGGTCCTGATGACCGCCGAAGAAGCCGCCCGCCGCGGCCTCAAGCCGCTGGCGAAGATCGTCGGCCACGCCACCCAGAGCCAGGACCCGAGCGAGTTCACCCTGGCCCCGATCGGCGCCATGACCAATCTGTTCAAGAAGACCGGCTGGAACAAGGACGACGTCGACCTGTTCGAAATCAACGAAGCCTTCGCCATGGTCACCATGCTGGCCATGCGCGAGCACGGCCTGGACCACGCCAAGGTCAACGTCTACGGCGGCGCCTGCGCCCAGGGCCACCCGGTGGGCTCCACCGGCTCGCGGATCATCGTCACCCTGATCAACGCCCTGCAGAAGAAAGGCGGCAAGCGCGGCGTGGCCTCGCTGTGCATCGGCGGCGGCGAAGCCACCGCGGTGGCCATCGAGCTGCTGTAACGCTGTTACCGGTAACGCAAAGGGCGCGACTTCGGTCGCGCCCTTTGCGTTTCAGGGCTCTTCACGCGGTTGTGCAGCGCACGGACAGATGCCATTCCCATCCGTAACACGCCGTCCGTGATAGCCCTACCCGTTCGCGAGCAAGTTCGCCTGTGCACACCCCGCCTTCAGCGCAGCTCGGTGAATGCCAGCTTGATCCCCAGCCCCACCAGCACCACGCCCATCAGCCGGTCGAACCAATGGCCCAGGCGGGCGAAGCCGGCGCGCACGCGTTGCTGGCTGAACAGCAGGGCGACGAAGCTGAACCAGGCGGCGGTGGCGCAGGCCAGGTAGACGCCATAGCCGGCCTGTACCAGTACCGGGGTGTGCGGGTTGATGACCACGGTGAACAGCGACAGGAAGAACAGCGTCGCCTTGGGGTTCAGGCCATTGGTGACGAAACCGCTGACGAAGGCCCCGCACGGGGTGCGTTCGCTGGGTGGGGCGGCCTCGACGCTGCCGTCGCCGCCGCTCGGCTTGGCGCGCAGGGCCTTGATGCCGATATAGAACAGGTAGGCCGCGGCCAGCCACTTGAGGGTGTTGAACAGCACGATCGATTGCGAAACGATCAGGCCGATGCCCAGCAGCGAGTAGGTCACGTGGATCGAGATCGCGCAGCCCACGCCCAGCGCCGTCCAGGTCCCGGCGCGGCGCCCGTGGGTCACGCTCTCGCGCACCACCACGGCGAAGTCCGGCCCGGGGCTGGCCACCGCGAGCAGGTGGATCAATGCCACGGTGAGGAATTCCGTCCAGTACATGCAACCTCCGCAGGGTGGGAAGAAAACCGTTAGGCTGGCAACCTTACGCCAGCTCTGATCCACGCAAAAGGTACAGCCAGTGATGAACAGCTCCCGCGCCGTCTTCCTCGACACCGCCTCCCTCGACCTCGGCGACCTCGACCTGCAACCCCTGCACCGCGCCTTCGGCGAACTGGTCCTGCACCCCGCCAGCGCTCCCGGCGAGATCGCCGGGCGCCTGGCCGGCGCCCGCGTGGCCATCACCAACAAGGCGCCGATCGACGCCGCGACCCTGGCCGCCTGCCCGGACCTGAAGCTGATCCTGGTGACCGCCACCGGCACCAACAACATCGACCTGGCGGCCGCCCGCGAGCACGGCGTGGCCGTGTGCAACTGCCAGGGCTACGGCACCGCCTCGGTCGCCCAGCACGCCATCCTGCTGCTGCTCGCCCTGGCCACCCGCCTGCCCGACTACCAAGCGGCGGTGCGCGCCGGGCGCTGGCAGCAGGCCACCCAGTTCTGCCTGCTGGATTTTCCCATCGTCGAGCTGGAGGGCAAGACCCTCGGCCTGCTCGGCCATGGCGAACTGGGTGGCGCGGTCGGTCGCCTGGCCGAGGCCTTCGGCATGCGCGTGCTGCTCGGCCAGTTGCCCGGCCGGCCGCCGCGCGCCGATCGGCTGGCGCTGGACGAGCTGCTGCCGCAGGTCGACGCCATCAGCCTGCACTGCCCGTTGACCGACGAAACCCGTGGCATGCTCGGCCAGCGCGAGCTGGACCTGATGAAGCCCGGCGCCTTCATCGTCAACACGGCGCGTGGCGGCCTGATCGACGAGCAGGCCCTGGCCGACACCCTGCGCCGGGGCCACCTGGGCGGCGCCGCCACCGACGTGCTCAGCGTCGAGCCGCCGAAGGATGGCAACCCGCTGCTGGCCGGCGACATCCCGCGGCTGATCGTCACCCCGCACAACGCCTGGGGCAGTCGCGAGGCGCGGCAGCGCATCGTCGGCCAGGTGCTGGACAACGCCATGGCCTTCTTCGCCGGCGACACGCTGCGCCGGGTCGACTGAAGCGGGAAGTGCTAAACTCGCGCCCTTTTTTCAGGAGGCCGCATGTCCCACGCCCCCACCAGTGAGGTGCTGCTGCGCCAGATCGAACGCTTCGGCGGCCGCGTGCTGCTGGCCGGCCTGCCCGCCGACGGCCTGCTCGGCCAGCTACCCGAAGCCCTCGGCTGGAGCTGGCACGCCGGCGAGCAACGCCAGCTGGAGACTCGCTATCCGGGGCGCTGCCACTTCGGTGTGACGCCACCGGACGGCGAGTTCGCCGCCGCCGTGCTGTTCCTGCCCAAGTCCCGCGAGCTGACCGACTACCTGCTGGCCGCCCTGGCCAGTTGCGTGCCCGGCGGCCAGCTGTACCTGGTGGGCGAGAAGCGCGCCGGCGTGGAGCGCGCCGCCAAGCAGCTCGGCGCCCTGGCCAAGGCCGCCAAGCTGGACAGCGCGCGGCACTGCCAGCTGTGGCAGGCGAGCATCGCAGGCGCCCCGCCCCGCCCCGACCTGCACGCGCTGGCCCAGCACTACGAACTGGCCCTGGCCGATGGCCCGCTGCGCGTGGTCACCCTGCCCGGCGTGTTCAGCCATGGCCGCCTGGACCGCGGCAGCGCCCTGCTGCTGGAGCATCTGGACGACCTGCCGGCCGGCCACCTGCTGGACTTCGGCTGTGGCGCCGGGGTGCTCGGTGCGGTACTCAAGCGCCGCTACCCGGCCAGCCGCCTGAGCCTGCTCGACGTCGACGCCTTCGCCGTCGAAAGCAGCCGCCTGACCCTGGCCGCCAACGGCCTGGAGGGCGAGGTGATCGCCGGCGACGGCATCGACGCGGCGCCCTTCGAGCTGGACGCCATCGTCAGCAACCCGCCCTTCCACCAGGGCGTGCACACCAACTACCAGGCCAGCGAGCACCTGCTGCGCGAAGCCGCGCGACACCTGCAGGCCAGGGGCGAGCTGCGCCTGGTGGCCAACAGTTTCCTGAAATATCCGCCGCTGATCGAGGACCACCTCGGCCCCTGCCGCACCCTCGCCGAAGCCGACGGCTTCCGCATCTACAGCGCCCGGCGGCGCTGATCCCGAGCGCGCACTACACTCCACCGAGCCCCATCGGATCGGCGCCCCCGCTCGCCCTGACTATCGAGGACACCCGTGAATCGCAGAATCAAAGATGACGTCGAACTGACATTCGCCATGGGGCCGAAGGAGAAGCCGCACCATCTGAAGCGCTCCCTCAAGCCGCGTCACCTGAACATGATCGCCATCGGCGGTTCGATCGGCACCGGCCTGTTCGTCGCCTCTGGCAGCACCATCGCCACCGCCGGCCCCGGCGGCGCGCTGCTGGCCTACGCGCTGATCGGCCTGATGGTGTTCTTCCTGATGACCAGCCTTGGCGAGCTGGCGGCGTACATCCCCGATTCCGGCTCCTTCTGCACCTACGGCAGCCGCTTCATCGACGACGGCTTCGGCTTCGCCATGGGCTGGAACTACTGGTACAACTGGGCGGTGACCATCGCCGCGGAACTGGTCGCCGCGCAGCTGGTGATGAAGTTCTGGTTCCCCGACGTGCCGGGCATGTACTGGAGCGCCGCCTTCCTCGCCATCATGTTCGGCCTCAACTACTTCTCGGTGAAAGGCTTCGGCGAGAGCGAGTTCTGGTTCGCGCTGATCAAGGTGGTCGCGGTGGTGGTGTTCATCGGCATCGGCCTGGCCAGCATCATCGGCATCATGCACGGCATCGACAGCCCCGGCTTCAGCAACTTCACCATCGACGACGCGCCCTTCGTCGGCGGCCTGCAGGCGATGATCGGGGTGGCCATGATCGCCGGCTTCTCGTTCCAGGGCACCGAGCTGATCGGCGTGGCCGCCGGCGAGTCGGAAAACCCGCGCAAGTCGATCCCGGTCGCCATCCGCCAGGTGTTCTGGCGAATCCTGATGTTCTACATCCTGTCGATCTTCGTCATCGGCATGCTGATCCCCTACACCGATCCGAACCTGCTCAAGACCGACAGCAGCGACATCAGCACCTCGCCCTTCACCCTGCTGTTCCAGCGCGCGGGCCTGGCCGCCGCCGCCGGCCTGATGAACGCGGTGATCCTCTCGGCGATCCTCTCCGCCGGCAACTCCGGCATGTACGCCTCCACCCGCATGCTCTACACCATGGCCACCCAGGGCAAGGCGCCGCGCCTGTTCACCCAGGTCTCCGACAGCGGCGTGCCGCGCTACGCGCTCTACGCCACCACGCTGATCGGCGCGCTGTGCTTCCTCACCAGCTTCATCGGCGACAAGACCGTCTACACCTGGCTGCTCAACGCCTCGGGCATGTGTGGCTTCATCGTCTGGCTGGGCATCGCCATCTCCCACTACCGCTTCCGCAAGGCCTTCGTGCTGCAGGGCGGCGACCTGGAAAGCCTGCCCTACCGCGCCAAGCTGTTCCCCTTCGGCCCGCTGTTCGCCTTCACCCTGTGCCTGATCATCACCCTCGGGCAGAACTACCAGGCCTTCATCGCCGACCACGTGGACTGGGCCGGGCTGGCCGCCACCTACCTGACCCTGCCGCTGTTCTTGTGCATCTGGTGGGGCTACCGGCTGAAGAACGGCACGCGCTTCATCCCCTACGCGGAAATGGACGTCTCCTCCGGCCGCGACGACTGAACGGCGGGCTTGCCCAAGCGCCGGTACTTGGGCAGAATGCGCCCCGTCCTAGGGGAGTAGTCTCCCGCGAGCGGTTCCCGCCCTCGCCCGGCACGCGTCAACACACTTGGTCCGCAGACCATGGCGCGTGCGGCCCCAGGCCCGCAGCAGTCGGGCCACGGGTTTGACAAGACCTATGACACGCGCGATTCGACCCGGGGTGGGCGGATGGCCCGTGTCATTGGTGATTAGTCGACCCGCCCCTTAGGAAATCCGATGGAATCCCTGTTCGTCCCGATCCTGATCGTCGCCCTCGCCGAAATCGGCGACAAGACGCAGCTGCTCGCCCTCCTCCTCGCCGCACGCTTCCGCAAGCCCTGGCCGATCATCGGCGGCATGGTCGCCGCGACCCTGGCCAACCACTTCGCCGCCGGCGCCGTGGGCAAATGGGTTTCCACCTTCTTCGCCGAATCCACCCTGAGCTGGCTGCTGGCCGCGTCCTTCCTGGCCGTCGCCGCCTGGACCCTGATTCCCGACAAACTCGACGACGACGAGGAAAGCGGCCTGAAGAAGTACGGCCCGTTCCTCACCACCCTGATCGCCTTCTTCCTCGCCGAGATGGGCGACAAGACCCAGGTCGCCACCGTGATGCTGGCCGCGCAGTACCCGCACTTCTGGCTGGTGGTCATGGGCACCACCATCGGCATGCTGCTGGCCAACGTGCCGGTGGTGCTGGCCGGCAACTTCGCCGCCGAGCGCCTGCCGCTGGTGCTGATCCGCCGCCTGGCCGCCAGCGCCTTCGCGGTGCTCGGCCTGGTCGCCGCCTGGCATGCGGC
>NZ_JARJLT010000250.1 GCF_029335315.1 Pseudomonas citronellolis | reverse complement strand
TAATCGTTGATCTAGCGCATGAGAAAAAGGGGCCCTTCGGGGCCCCTTTTTCGTTGAGTTGGTTAAATATTGACACCCCCCGAGGGCATCCGTACAATTGCGCCTCCTTTTAACGGGCGGAGTCCGTCCGTTGGGAAAGGCAACTTGGAGTCTGAGGTCAAATGCAAAATCAACAAATCCGTATTCGGTTGAAGGCTTTTGACCACCGCCTGATCGACCAATCTACCCAGGAAATCGTGGAAACCGCGAAACGTACTGGGGCTCAGGTGCGTGGTCCGATTCCTCTGCCGACCCGCAAGGAACGTTACACCGTGCTGATTTCCCCGCACGTCAACAAGGACGCTCGTGACCAGTACGAAATCCGTACCCACAAGCGTGTTCTCGACATCGTTCAGCCGACCGACAAAACCGTCGACGCGCTGATGAAGCTCGACCTTGCTGCTGGCGTCGAAGTACAGATCAGCCTCGGCTAATGCCTTCGGCATTGGTCGTGTAACGCTCTGAAATGGGCGGCCATAGCGGGTGAAAGCCCCGTACACTAAAGAGGTTCAAAACATGACAATTGGTGTTGTCGGTCGTAAGTGCGGCATGACCCGCATTTTCACCGAAGATGGTGTCTCCATTCCGGTCACGGTCATTGAGGTCGAGCCGAATCGCGTCACCCAGTTCAAAAACGAAGAGACTGATGGCTATCGCGCTGTGCAGGTAACTGCTGGCGAGCGTCGTGCTTCTCGCGTGACCAAGGCTCAAGCCGGTCACTTTGCCAAGGCGAATGTCGCCGCCGGTCGCGGCGTGTGGGAATTCCGTCTGGGCGAAGAGGAGTTCAAGGCAGGCGATTCGATCTCTGTCGATCTGTTCCAGGCTGGTCAGCTGGTAGACGTTACCGGTGAATCCAAGGGTAAAGGCTACGCCGGTACCATCAAGCGCTGGAACTTCCGTGGTCAAGACAATACCCACGGTAACTCCGTTTCCCACCGCGTCCCGGGTTCGATCGGCCAGTGCCAGACTCCTGGTCGAGTGTTCAAGGGCAAGAAAATGTCCGGTCACATGGGTGCTGAGCGCGTAACCGTTCAATCCCTTGAGATCGTGCGTGTCGATGCCGAGCGTAATCTGCTGCTGGTCAAGGGTGCCGTTCCTGGCGCTACCGGCGGTGACGTGCTCGTGCGTCCGGCCGCCAAGGCTCGCGGTTAAGAGGGGAAGCTGAGATGCAACTTAATGTGAACGGCGCTCAGGCTATCGAAGTCTCCGAGCGTACCTTTGGCAGCGAATTCAACGAGACTCTGGTTCACCAGGCTGTCGTCGCCTACATGGCTGGCGGTCGTCAGGGCACCAAGGCTCAGAAGACTCGTTCCGAAGTCTCCGGTGGTGGCAAGAAGCCGTGGCGTCAGAAGGGCACCGGTCGTGCTCGCGCTGGCACCATCCGTAGCCCCATCTGGCGTGGGGGCGGCACCACTTTCGCCGCCAAACCGCAGGATCATTCCCAGAAGCTCAACAAGAAGATGTACCGCGCTGCCATGCGCTCCATCCTCTCCGAGCTGGTTCGTCTGGAGCGCCTGGTCATCGTCGCCGACTTCGCTGTCGACGCGCCGAAAACCAAAGGTCTGGTCAGCAAGCTGGACGGCCTGGGCCTGAAAGACGTGCTGATCGTTACCGATGGCGTCGATGAAAACCTGTACCTGGCTGCGCGCAACCTCGCGCACGTCGACGTACGCGACGTCCAGGGTTCCGACCCGGTCAGCCTGATCGCCTACGACAAGGTGCTCGTCACCGTGTCCGCCGTGAAGAAGTTCGAGGAGCTGCTGGCATGAACCAGGAACGCGTATTCAAAGTGCTGCTGGGCCCGCATATCTCCGAGAAGGCCACTGGCCTGGCGGACGGCAACAGCCAATTCGTTTTCAAGGTTGCCACTGATGCAACCAAGCTGGAAATCAAGAAGGCCGTCGAAAGCCTGTTCGGCGTGAAAGTACGTCGCGTCACCACCCTGAACGTTCAGGGCAAGACCAAGCGTACCGTTCGCGGCCTGGGCAAGCGTAACGACTGGAAGAAGGCGTACATCTCCCTTCAGCCGGGCCAAGATCTCGATTTCGCAGCTGGCGCTGAGTAAAGGGGTGCATCATGGCAATCGTTAAATGCAAGCCGACTTCCGCTGGTCGTCGTTTTGTCGTCAAGGTAGTGAACCAGGACCTGCATAAAGGTGCTCCGTTCGCTGGCCTGGTCGAGAAGAAGTCCAAGTCGGGCGGCCGTAACAACAACGGTCGTATCACCACCCGCCACGTTGGCGGTGGTCACAAGCAGCACTACCGTCTGGTCGATTTCCGCCGCAACAAGGATGGCATCCCTGCCATCGTCGAGCGCGTGGAATATGACCCGAACCGCACTGCGCACATCGCTCTGCTGAAGTACGCGGACGGTGAGCGTCGTTACATCATCGCCCCCAAAGGCGTGGTGGCTGGCGATCAACTGATCTCCGGTATCGGCGCTCCGATCAAGGCCGGCAACAACATGCCGCTGCGCAACATCCCGGTTGGTAGCACCATCCACGGTATCGAGCTGAAGCCGGGCAAAGGCGCCCAGCTGGTTCGCTCCGCTGGCGCCTCGGCCCAGCTGGTAGCCCGTGAAGGCGCTTACGTAACCGTGCGTCTGCGTTCCGGTGAAATGCGTAAAGTCCTGGCTGACTGCCGTGCGACCCTGGGCGAAGTCTCGAACTCCGAGCACAGCCTGCGTTCGCTGGGTAAAGCTGGTGCCAAACGCTGGCGCGGCATTCGCCCGACCGTTCGTGGCGTTGCCATGAACCCGGTCGACCACCCGCACGGTGGTGGTGAAGGTCGTACCTCTGCTGGTCGTCATCCGGTATCGCCGTGGGGTCTTCAGACCAAGGGTAAGAAGACTCGCGCGAACAAGCGTACCGATAACATGATCGTCCGTCGCCGCAAGTAAATAGAGGGATACGACAGTGCCGCGTTCTCTGAAAAAAGGTCCGTTTATCGATCTTCACCTGTTGAAGAAGATCGAAGTGGCGGTGGAAAAGAACGATCGCAAACCGATCAAGACCTGGTCGCGCCGTTCGATGATTCTGCCGCATATGGTTGGTCTGACCATTGCTGTTCACAACGGCCGTCAACACGTGCCGGTCCTCGTGAACGAAGACATGGTTGGTCACAAACTCGGCGAGTTCGCTGCTACCCGCACTTATCGTGGGCACGCTGCGGACAAGAAAGCCAAGCGTTAAGGGGTAAGGAAGATGGAAGTAGCCGCTAAGCTGTCGGGCGCTCGTATCTCCGCCCAGAAAGCCCGCTTGGTCGCCGACCAGATCCGCGGGAAGAAGGTGGGCGAAGCGCTCAACCTCCTGGCTTTCAGCAGTAAGAAAGCCGCCGAGATCATGAAGAAAGTGCTGGAGTCGGCCGTGGCCAACGCTGAGCACAACGAAGGCGCCGATGTGGATGACCTCAAGGTCTCCACCGTCTTCGTCAACGAAGGTCGTTCGCTCAAGCGCATCATGCCGCGCGCCAAAGGCCGTGCTGATCGCATCGTCAAGCGGTCTTGCCATATCACTGTCAAGGTTGCGGACAAGTAACGGAGTCGATCAGATGGGTCAGAAAGTACATCCCAATGGCATCCGCCTGGGTATCGTCAAGGAGCACACCTCCGTTTGGTACGCAGATAAGCGCACTTACGCTGATTATCTGTTCGCCGACCTGAAGGTTCGTGAATACCTCCAAGACAAACTAAAAAGCGCGTCCGTAAGCCGTATCGATATCCATCGTCCGGCTCAAACCGCACGCATCACCATCCACACCGCCCGTCCCGGTATCGTGATCGGCAAGAAAGGTGAAGATGTTGAGAAGCTGCGTCAGGACCTGACCAAGCAAATGGGTGTGCCCGTGCACATCAACATCGAAGAGATCCGCAAGCCGGAACTCGACGGTATGCTGGTTGCGCAGAGCGTAGCTCAGCAGCTGGAGCGTCGCGTTATGTTCCGTCGCGCCATGAAGCGCGCTGTACAGAACGCCATGCGTATTGGTGCCAAGGGCATCAAGATCCAGGTGAGCGGTCGTTTGGGCGGCGCTGAAATTGCTCGTACCGAATGGTATCGCGAAGGTCGTGTGCCCCTGCACACCCTGCGCGCCGATATCGACTATGCCACCTACGAAGCGCACACCACCTACGGTGTGATCGGTGTGAAGGTTTGGATCTTCAAAGGCGAGGTCATTGGTGGCCGCCAGGAAGAGCTCAAGCCGCAAGCGCCCGCTCCTCGTAAAAAAGCTGCTAAGTAAGGAGTACGCAAATGCTGCAACCTAAGCGTACGAAGTTCCGCAAGCAAATGACCGGTCACAACCGTGGCCTGGCTCATCGCGGTTCCAAAGTCAGCTTCGGCGAGTTCGCCCTCAAGGCAACCAGCCGCGGCCGTCTCACCGCGCGTCAGATCGAGTCCGCACGTCGTGCGCTGACCCGTCACGTAAAACGTGGCGGCAAGATCTGGATCCGCGTATTCCCCGACAAGCCTGTCACCAAGAAGCCCCTCGAAGTTCGTATGGGTAAAGGGAAGGGCGGCGTCGAGTACTGGGTAGCCCAGATTCAACCGGGCAAGGTCCTGTACGAGATCGAGGGTGTATCCGAAGAGCTGGCGCGTGAGGCATTCGCCCTGGCTGCTGCAAAGCTGCCGCTCGCCACCTCCTTTGTTAAGCGGACGGTGATGTGATGAAAGCGAATGAACTTCGTGAAAAATCCGTGGAGCAGCTGAACGAGCAACTGCTCGGCCTGCTGCGCGATCAGTTCAATCTGCGCATGCAGAAAGCAACTGGTCAGTTGGGGCAGTCCCACCTGCTCTCGCAGGTGAAGCGCGACATCGCTCGCGTCAAAACTGTGCTCAATCAGCAAGCAGGTAAGTGATCATGGCTGAAGCTCAGAAAACCGTCCGTACGCTGACCGGCCGCGTCGTCAGCGACAAGATGGACAAGACCGTCACCGTTCTGATCGAGCGTCGCGTCAAGCACCCGATCTACGGCAAATACGTGAAGCGTTCGACCAAACTGCACGCCCACGACGAAACCAATCAGTGCCGCATCGGTGACCTGGTCACCATTCGCGAGACCCGTCCGCTGGCCAAAACCAAGGCCTGGACTCTGGTTGATATCGTCGAGCGCGCGGTGGAAGTCTAAGGGTCGGAGATAGAAGATGATTCAGACTCAATCCATGCTCGATGTCGCTGACAACAGCGGCGCGCGTCGCGTAATGTGCATCAAGGTGCTCGGCGGTTCCCACCGCCGTTACGCCGGCATTGGCGACATCATCAAGGTCACCGTCAAGGAAGCGATTCCGCGTGGCAAGGTGAAGAAAGGCCAGGTGATGACTGCCGTGGTCGTTCGTACCAAGCACGGTGTTCGCCGCACCGACGGCTCCATCATTCGCTTCGACGGTAACGCCGCCGTCCTGCTGAACAACAAGCAGGAGCCGATCGGCACCCGTATCTTCGGGCCCGTGACTCGTGAACTTCGTACCGAGAAGTTCATGAAGATCGTCTCGCTCGCCCCTGAAGTGCTGTAAGGAGTAGCCGTCATGCAAAAAATTCGTCGTGACGACGAAATCATCGTCATTGCCGGCAAGGACAAGGGCAAGCGTGGCAAGGTGCTGAAAGTTCTCGCTGACGACCGTCTGGTCGTTGGCGGTGTGAACCTGGTCAAGCGCCACACCAAGCCCAACCCGATGCTCAACCAGCAAGGCGGGATCGTCGAGAAGGAGGCGCCTCTGCACGTCTCCAACGTCGCCATCTTCAACCCGGAAACCAACAAGGCTGACCGCGTTGGCTTCAAGGTAGAAGACGGTAAGAAGGTTCGTGTCTTCAAGTCGACCCAAAAACCGGTTCAGGCTTGAGGGAGTAGGTAGATACCATGGCACGATTGAAAGAAATTTATCGGAAGGAAATCGCGCCCAAGCTGAAGCAAGAGCTTCAGCTGGCGAACGTGATGGAAGTTCCGCGCGTCACCAAAATCACCCTGAATATGGGTCTTGGCGAAGCGGTCGGTGACAAGAAAGTCATCGAAAGCGCTGTAGCTGATCTGGAAAAGATCGCTGGCCAGAAGCCGGTCGTGACTTACGCTCGTAAGTCCATCGCTGGCTTCAAGATCCGTGAAGGCTGGCCGATCGGCGTGAAGGTCACCCTGCGTGGCGACCGCATGTACGAGTTCCTGGACCGCCTGCTCTCCATCTCCCTGCCGCGCGTGCGTGACTTCCGCGGCCTGAATGCCAAGTCCTTCGACGGTCGTGGCAACTACAGCATGGGCGTTAAAGAGCAGATCATCTTCCCGGAAATCGATTACGACAAGATCGACGCTCTCCGCGGTATGGATATCACCCTGACCACCACTGCTCGTTCGGATGATGAAGGTCGCGCCCTGCTGCGTGCTTTCAAATTCCCGTTCCGCAACTGATTGGAGTAGGACCATGGCTAAAGAGAGCATGAAGAACCGTGAGCTGAAGCGTCAGCAAACGGTTGCCAAGTACGCCAAAAAGCGTGCCGAGCTGAAAGCTACCATCGCGAATCCGGCTACCTCCGCGGAAGACCGTTGGGCTGCGCAGGTCGCCCTGCAGAAGCAACCGCGTGACGCGAGCGCCAGCCGCCTGCGTAACCGTTGCCGTCTGACCGGTCGTCCGCACGGCTTCTACCGCAAGTTCGGCCTGAGCCGTAACAAGCTGCGTGAAGCCGCCATGCGCGGTGACGTACCGGGCCTGGTGAAAGCCAGCTGGTAAGTCGACAAACGGAGCTGGCAACGGCTCCGTTGATCGCTTAACGAATCAAGCCCCCTCGTGGGGCTTGATTCGTTTTTGAGCGATCTCTAGAATACCCGGCTCCCCCGAGCCAGGGGTTTGTCTCGCCTGGTCTTTTGCGGGTGAGTTTCGTTAAAGGCTTATCTTTTGTATCAGGAGCATTAAGCCCATGAGTATGCAGGACCCGTTAGCAGACATGCTAACTCGCATCCGTAATGCCCAGATGGCTGAGAAGACCGTCGTGAGCATGCCGTCTTCCAAGCTGAAAGCGGCAGTAGCCAAAGTCCTCAAGGACGAAGGTTACATTGCGGACTATCAGGTCAGCGGTGAGGCCAAGCCTCAGCTGTCCATCGAGCTGAAGTACTTCGAAGGCAAGCCTGTCATCGAGGAAGTGAAGCGCATTAGCCGTCCTGGCCTCCGCCAGTACAAGTCCGTAGATCAGCTGCCGAAAGTTCGCGGCGGTCTGGGTGTGTCGATCGTCTCCACCAACAAAGGTGTGATGACCGACCGCGCTGCCCGTGCCGCTGGCGTCGGTGGCGAAGTGCTCTGCACTGTGTTCTAAGGGGAATCAGCATGTCTCGCGTTGCTAAGAACCCCGTCAAACTGCCCGCCGGCGTTGAAATCAAGCTGGCAGGTCAGGAACTTTCGATCAAGGGCACCAAAGGTTCCCTGGAGCTGAAAGTACACCCGTCCGTAGAAGTCATCCAGGACAACGGTGAGCTGCGTTTCGCCGCCCGTAACGGCGACCAGCAGACCCGTGCCATGGCCGGTACCACCCGTGCTCTGGTCAACAACATGGTGATCGGCGTCAGCCAGGGCTTCGAGCGCAAGCTCCAGCTGGTAGGCGTTGGTTACAAGGCGCAGGCCAAAGGCCAAGTGCTGTCCCTGGCCCTCGGCTTCTCCCACCCGGTTGATTACGAACTGCCCGCCGGCATTACCGCTGAAACCCCCAGCCAGACCGATATCCTGATCAAGGGCATCGACAAGCAGCTGGTCGGTCAGGTTGCCGCCGAGATTCGCGACTTCCGTCCGCCAGAGCCGTACAAAGGCAAGGGCGTGCGGTACTCCGACGAAGTCGTACTTCGTAAAGAAGCCAAGAAGAAGTAGGGCATAGCAAATGAGCGTCAAGAAAGAAACCCGTCTGCGTCGCGCTCGCAAGGCACGCCTGAAGATGCGCGAGCTGGAAGCCGTACGCCTTTGCGTGTACCGCTCCTCCCAGCACATTTACGCCCAGGTCATTGCGGCCGACGGCGGCAAGGTCCTGGCCAGCGCCTCGACCCTGGACAAGGAACTGCGCGAAGGTGCCACCGGCAACGTCGACGCAGCCAAGAAAGTTGGTCAACTGGTCGCCGAACGCGCCAAGGCTGCCGGCGTCACTCAGGTGGCGTTCGACCGTTCTGGCTTCAAGTACCACGGCCGTATCAAGGCCCTGGCTGATGCCGCTCGCGAAGGCGGTCTGGAGTTCTAAGTTATGGCAAACAACGATCAAAAGCGCGACGAAGGCTACATCGAGAAGCTGGTTCAAGTTAACCGCGTCGCCAAAACCGTAAAAGGTGGCCGTATCTTCGCCTTCACCGCGCTGACCGTGGTTGGCGATGGCAAGGGCCGTGTTGGCTTCGGTCGTGGCAAGGCGCGTGAAGTGCCGGCCGCCATCCAGAAGGCCATGGAAGCTGCTCGCCGCAACATGATCCAGGTTGATCTGAACGGCACCACCCTGCAGTACCCGACCAAGGCCGCCCACGGCGCCTCCAAGGTGTACATGCAGCCGGCTTCCGAAGGTACCGGTATCATCGCCGGCGGCGCCATGCGTGCCGTTCTGGAAGTGGCTGGTGTAGAGAACGTTCTGGCCAAGTGCTACGGTTCGACCAACCCGGTGAACGTGGTTTACGCCACCTTCAAGGGTCTGAAGAACATGCAGTCCCCTGAGGCAGTAGCGGCCAAGCGTGGCAAGAGCGTCGAGGAGATTCTCTAACCATGGCAACCGTAAAAGTCACTCTGATCAAGAGCGTGAATGGCCGTCTGGCCAATCACAAAGCCTGCGTCAAAGGCCTCGGCCTGCGTCGCATCGGTCACACCGTAGAGGTCCAGGACACTCCTGAGAACCGCGGCATGATCAACAAGGCTTACTACCTGCTGAAGGTTGAGGGTTAATCATGCAACTGAACGATCTGCGTTCCGCGCCGGGTGCCCGTCGCGAGAAGCACCGTCCGGGTCGTGGTATTGGTAGCGGTCTGGGCAAGACCGGTGGTCGTGGTCACAAAGGCCAGACTTCCCGCTCCGGCGGCACCATCGCTCCGGGCTTCGAGGGTGGCCAGCAGCCGCTGCACCGTCGTCTGCCGAAATTCGGCTTCAAGTCCCTGAAAGCCCTGGATCGCGCTGAGGTTCGTACCTCCGAGCTGGCCAAGGTCGAAGGCGACGTCGTCACCGTGCAATCCCTGAAGGATGCCAACGTGATCAACCGCAACGTACAGCGCGTCAAAGTCGTGCTGTCCGGTGAAGTTGCCCGCGCGGTCACCCTGAAAGGCATCGGCGCCACCAAAGGCGCTCGTGCGGCTATCGAAGCAGCTGGCGGCAAATTCGAGGACTAAATGGCTAAGCAAGGTGCTCTCTCTGCGCTGAGCAACGGTGGTGGTCTGTCCGAGCTCTGGGCACGTCTGCGTTTCCTGTTCCTGGCGATCATCGTCTACCGAATAGGTGCGCACATCCCGGTTCCGGGCATCAACCCCGATCGCTTGGCGGCACTGTTCCGGCAGAACGAGGGGACCATTCTTAGCCTCTTCAACATGTTTTCCGGCGGCGCGCTGGAGCGCATGAGCATTTTTGCACTGGGGATCATGCCGTACATCTCGGCGTCGATCATCATGCAGCTCATGACCGCTATCAGCCCGCAGCTGGAGCAGTTGAAGAAAGAGGGTGAGTCTGGGCGTCGCAAGATCAGCCAGTACACCCGCTACGCAACGCTCGTCCTGGCACTCGTCCAGGCCATCGGCATGGCCGTTGGTCTGGGCAGCCAGGGCGTGGCCTTCTCCAATGACTTCGGCTTCTACTTCGTGGCAGTCACCACCTTCGTGGCGGGTGCGCTGTTCATGATGTGGCTGGGTGAGCAGATCACCGAACGAGGCGTCGGCAATGGTATTTCCATGCTGATCTTCTCGGGGATCGTCGCCGGCCTGCCGCGCGCCATCGGGCAGTCTTTCGAGTCCGCCCGTCAAGGTGACATCAACATCTTCGCCCTGATCTCCGTCGGCCTGCTGGCCGTGGCGATCATCGCGTTCGTGGTGTTCATCGAGCGCGGCCAGCGCCGCATTGCCGTGCATTACGCCAAGCGCCAACAAGGTCGCAAGGTGTTTGCCGCGCAGACCAGCCATCTGCCGCTGAAAGTGAACATGGCGGGCGTAATCCCGGCCATTTTCGCCAGCAGCATCCTGCTGTTCCCGGCGTCCCTGGGCGCCTGGTTCGGTCAGTCGGAGGGCCTGGGTTGGCTGCAGGACGTCGCGCAAGCGATCGCTCCGGGACAGCCGCTGAACATTCTGCTGTTTAGTGCAGGGATCGTTTTCTTCTGCTTCTTCTACACAGCGCTGATGTTCAACCCCAAGGACGTGGCGGAAAACCTCAAGAAGTCCGGTGCATTTATTCCGGGTATTCGTCCGGGCGAACAGTCCGCTCGCTACATCGATGGCGTGCTGACCCGTTTGACCATGTTCGGTGCCCTGTACATGACGGCTGTGTGCCTGCTGCCCCAGTTCCTGGTCGTAGCTGCCCACGTTCCGTTCTACCTCGGCGGGACCTCGTTGTTGATCGTTGTGGTGGTTGTGATGGACTTTATGGCCCAAGTACAATCGCACCTCGTTTCGCACCAGTACGAGTCCCTCATGAAGAAAGCCAACCTGAAGGGTTATGGCGGCAGCAGCATGCTGCGCTGACCGGCCCGTAAGGTTAGTAGGAGTCACTGATGAAAGTTCGTGCATCGGTTAAGAAGCTGTGCCGTAACTGCAAGATCATCCGTCGCGAAGGTGTTGTTCGCGTGATCTGCAGCTCGGAGCCGCGTCACAAGCAGCGCCAAGGCTGAGTGTGATCCACGCGATATAGCCCGGCAGCTAGTGCGCTGCCGGGTTGATTATTTGTTATTACAGCGCTAATATCCGCGCCCTTTCTTGGCTCCCTGGGCGCCGGGTAGCTGTCAATTGGAGTTTTTCTGAATGGCCCGTATTGCAGGCGTAAACATTCCGGATAACAAGCACACTGTTATCTCGCTGACCTACATCTATGGTGTTGGTCGCACTACTGCACAGAGCATCTGCGCTGCCACCGGCATCAGCCCGGTAGCGAAGATCAAGGAACTGAGCGAAGAGCAGATCGATTCGCTGCGCAACGAGGTGGCCAAGCTGACCACCGAAGGTGACCTGCGCCGTGAAATCAACATGAACATCAAGCGTCTGATGGACCTCGGTTGCTACCGTGGTCTGCGTCATCGTCGCGGTCTGCCGGTTCGCGGTCAGCGTACCAAGACCAACGCGCGCACCCGTAAGGGCCCGCGTAAGCCGATCCGCAAGTAATCGCTTAGGAATATAGTCATGGCAAAACCTGCTGCTCGTCCTCGTAAGAAAGTCAAAAAGACGGTGGTCGACGGGATCGCGCATATCCACGCGTCCTTCAACAACACCATCGTTACCATCACCGACCGTCAGGGCAACGCTCTGTCCTGGGCTACCTCCGGTGGTTCGGGCTTCCGTGGCTCGCGTAAGAGCACCCCGTTCGCTGCCCAGGTAGCGGCCGAGCGTGCCGGCCAGGCTGCTCTGGAATACGGTCTGAAGAACCTCGACGTCAACGTCAAGGGCCCGGGCCCGGGCCGCGAGTCGGCTGTTCGCGCTCTGAATGCTTGCGGTTACAAGATCGCCAGCATCACCGACGTAACCCCGATCCCGCACAACGGCTGCCGCCCGCCGAAAAAGCGTCGCGTGTAATAGGAGACAGTGAGAAATGGCTCGTTACATTGGTCCCAAATGCAAACTGTCTCGCCGTGAAGGCACCGACCTGTTCCTGAAGAGCGGCGCTCGCGCCCTCGACTCCAAGTGCAAGGCCGAACAAGTCCCGGGTCAGCACGGCGCTCGCCGTGGCCGCCTGTCCGACTACGGTCTGCAGCTGCGTGAGAAGCAGAAAGTCCGCCGCATCTACGGCGTTCTGGAGCGTCAGTTCCGCGGTTACTACCAAGAGGCTTCCCGCCGCAAGGGCTCCACTGGTGAGAACCTGCTGCAACTGCTGGAATGCCGCCTGGACAACGTCGTATACCGCATGGGCTTCGGTTCCACTCGTTCCGAATCCCGTCAGCTGGTGTCCCACAAGACCATCAGCGTGAACGGTCAGACCGTCAACATCCCGTCCTATCAGGTTAAGGCCGGCGACGTCGTTGCTATTCGCGAGAAGTCGAAGAACCAGCTGCGTATCGCTCAAGCCCTCGAACTGTGCGCCCAACGTGGCCGCGTCGAGTGGGTTGATGTCGACACCGACAAGAAAGCCGGTACCTTCAAGAGTGTTCCGGCTCGCGCCGACCTGTCCGCCGACATCAACGAAAACCTGATTGTCGAGCTCTACTCCAAGTAAGGGCTAGAAAATAGGTGCATCCATGCAGAGTTCGGTAAATGAGTTCCTGACCCCCCGCCACATCGATGTGCAGGTGGTCAGCCAAACCCGCGCCAAGATCACGCTCGAGCCCCTCGAGCGTGGTTTCGGCCATACCCTGGGCAACGCGCTGCGTCGCATCCTGTTGTCCTCCATGCCTGGCTGCGCAGTGGTCGAGGCCGAGATCGACGGCGTACTCCATGAGTACTCCGCGATCGAAGGTGTGCAGGAAGACGTCATCGAGATCCTGCTCAACCTGAAAGGTCTGGCCATCAAGCTGCACGGCCGTGACGAAGTGACGCTGACCCTGGCGAAAAAGGGCTCGGGTGTGGTGACCGCTGCCGATATTCAGCTGGATCATGATGTCGAGATCGTCAACGGTGACCATGTTATCGCCCACCTGGCCGATAACGGTGCGCTGAACATGAAGCTGAAAGTCGCTCGTGGCCGTGGCTACGAGCCGGCTGATGCCCGCTCGAGCGATGAAGACGAAAGCCGTAGCATCGGCCGTCTGCAACTCGACGCCTCGTTCAGCCCCGTACGTCGTGTTGCCTACGTGGTCGAGAACGCCCGTGTCGAACAGCGTACCAACCTGGACAAGCTGGTCCTTGATCTGGAAACCAACGGCACCCTGGACCCCGAAGAGGCTATCCGCCGCGCCGCTACCATCCTGCAACAGCAGCTGGCAGCGTTCGTGGACCTCAAGGGTGACAGCGAGCCTGTCGTTGAAGAGCAGGAAGACGAGATCGATCCGATCCTGCTGCGTCCGGTCGATGACCTGGAGCTGACCGTTCGTTCGGCCAACTGCCTGAAGGCGGAGAACATCTACTACATCGGCGACCTGATTCAGCGCACCGAAGTAGAGCTGTTGAAAACTCCGAACCTGGGCAAGAAGTCCCTGACCGAAATCAAGGACGTTCTGGCCTCTCGCGGTCTGTCCCTCGGTATGCGCCTCGACAACTGGCCGCCGGCAAGTCTTAAGAAAGACGACAAGGCTACTGCCTGATCGTCGTAGCTACCGAACGTAAAGTTTGGAAAGGAATTGAACCATGCGCCATCGTAAAAGTGGTCGTCACCTGAGCCGTACCAGCGCGCACCGCAAGGCTATGTTCCAGAACATGGCTGTGTCGCTGTTCGAACACGAACTGATCAAAACCACCCTGCCGAAAGCCAAGGAACTGCGCCGCGTTGCCGAGCCGCTGATCACCCTGGCCAAGGAAGACAGCGTTGCCAACCGTCGTCTGGCTTTCGACCGTACCCGTTCGAAAGCTGCCGTAGGCAAGCTGTTCAACGAGCTGGGCAAGCGCTACGCCAACCGTCCGGGCGGCTACCTGCGCATCCTCAAGTGCGGTTTCCGCGCTGGCGACAACGCCCCCATGGCGTACGTCGAGCTGGTTGATCGTGCTGTAGGCGGCGAAGCTGTAGACGCTGCTGAGTAAGGCTCACGCCTCTCATGAAAAACCGGGCCTCGGCCCGGTTTTTTATTGTCCCTGGAAATGTGTCTCGTTCCCCTGCTGGCGCGCACCGCGTCGTATCGGGAGGGTGTTTCCGGCGGCCCGGGACTATCCTGTAGTTGATTCGGGTCATTGCCGCCTGGGGCCGGTTTTTCCTTCAATTGCCCATCGGATTCATGGAGCTGACTGATGCAAGGCCACGCTGAAGTAATCGACTACCTCAACACCCTGCTGACCGGCGAGCTGGCCGCCCGCGACCAGTACTTCATCCACTCGCGGATGTACGAGGACTGGGGCTTCAGCAAGCTCTACGAGCGCCTCAACCATGAGATGGAAGAGGAAACCCAGCACGCCGACGCGCTGATCCGCCGCATCCTGCTGCTGGAAGGCACTCCGCGCATGCGTCCTGACGATATCCACCCCGGGCGTACCGTACCGGAAGCCCTGGAAGCCGACCTCAAGCTGGAGCGCCAGGTGCGCGCTGCGTTGGCCAAGGGCATCGCCCTGTGCGAGCAGCACAAGGACTTCGTCAGCCGCGACATGCTCCGTGCGCAGCTCGCCGATACCGAGGAAGACCACGCCTATTGGCTGGAGCAGCAGTTGGGCCTGATCAAGAAGATCGGCCTGGAGAACTACCTGCAGTCGCAGATCTGACCGCTGCACTGTCGATGAATGAACCCCTGTCGCCGTGAGGTAACAGGGGTTTTTTATTGTGCTGGAACTCGCCGCGCAGGGCCCGTGCGTGGCATCCGCGGGTGCCTCCGAGCACTTATCGGTTTTCCTGATTTCAAGAGATAAAAACTATCGAACTGTTGCTTTTCATAAATTGGTCCGCCCGGAGGAGCGGGTCTAGTCTTAACCCACCGTCGGCAGCAGTCGATCAGACCGACCCGATGAGGACAAAAGGAGAAAGCAATGTCGAATGAAGCTAAATGCCCGTTCCATTATGTCGCAGGTGGCGGCACCACCAACCAGGACTGGTGGCCGAATCAACTGAAGCTGGATGTGCTGAACCAGCACTCGGAAAGATCCAACCCGTTGGGCGAGAAGTTCAACTATCGCGACGAGTTCAAGAAACTCGACTACTCGGCCCTCAAGGCCGACCTCAAGCATCTGATGACCGATTCCCAGGAGTGGTGGCCAGCCGACTGGGGGCACTACGGTGGCCTGATGATCCGCATGGCCTGGCACGCCGCCGGGACCTACCGCATCGGTGACGGCCGTGGCGGCGCCGGTCGCGGCCAACAGCGCTTCGCCCCGCTGAATTCCTGGCCGGACAACGTCAGCCTGGACAAGGCCCGCCGCCTGCTGTGGCCGGTCAAGCAGAAGTACGGCCAGAAGATTTCCTGGGCCGACCTGATCGTCCTCGCCGGCAACGTCGCCCTGGAGACCATGGGCTTCCGTACCTTCGGCTTCGCCGCCGGTCGCGACGATGTCTGGGAGCCGGACACCGACGTCAACTGGGGTGACGAGAAAGCCTGGCTGGTTCACCGCGACCCCGAGGCCCTGGCCAAGAACCCGTTGGCCGCGACCGAGATGGGCCTGATCTACGTGAACCCGGAAGGCCCCAACGCCAGCGGCGACCCGCTGTCCGCGGCGGCGCCGATCCGCGCCACCTTCGGCAACATGGCGATGGACGACGAAGAAATCGTCGCGCTGATCGCCGGCGGCCACACCCTCGGCAAGACCCACGGGGCCGGCTCGGCCGACCATGTCGGGATTGCCCCCGAAGGCGGCGCCATCGAGGCGCAAGGCCTGGGCTGGACCAGCAGCTACGGTTCCGGTAGCGGCGCCGATGCGATCACCTCCGGTATCGAGGTGGTGTGGACGCAGACGCCGACCCAGTGGAGCAACCACTTCTTCGAGAACCTGTTCAAGTTCGAATGGGAGCAGACCCGCTCGCCCGCCGGCGCCATCCAGTGGGTCGCCAAGGACGCGCCGGAGAGCATTCCCGATCCCTTCGATCCGTCGAAGAAACGCAAGCCGACGATGCTCACCACTGACCTGACGCTGCGCTTCGACCCGGCCTTCGAGAAGATCTCGCGGCGCTTCCTCAACGATCCGCAGGCCTTCGCCGATGCCTTCGCCCGCGCCTGGTTCAAGCTGACCCACCGCGACATGGGGCCGAAAGCGCGTTACCTGGGCCCGGAAGTGCCGAAGGAAGACCTGATCTGGCAGGACCCGCTGCCGGCCGCCACGCACAAGCCGAGCGTTGCCGACATCGCCGACCTGAAGGCGAAGATCGCCGACTCCGGGCTGTCCGTCGCCGAGCTGGTGTCCACCGCCTGGGCTTCCGCCTCCACCTTCCGTGGCGGCGACAAGCGCGGCGGTGCCAACGGCGCGCGCATTCGCCTGGCGCCGCAGAAGGATTGGGACGCCAACAACCCCGCGCAGCTGGCCAAGGTGCTTGGCAAGCTCGAGGAAATCCAGAGGGAATCCGGCAAGGCCTCGCTGGCCGACGTGATCGTGCTGGCCGGCAACGTGGGTGTGGAGCAGGCCGCGAAGGCGGCCGGTGTACACGTCGACGTGCCCTTCGCGGCGGGCCGTGTGGACGCCCGTGAAGACCAGACCGACGTGCACTCCTTCGAGGCGCTGGAGCCCGTCGCCGACGGCTTCCGCAACTACAAGAGCGCGAACCCTGGCGCCACCACCGAGGCATTGCTGGTCGACAAGGCCCAGCTGCTGACGCTGACGGCGCCCGAGATGACCGTCCTGGTGGGCGGCCTGCGGGTGCTGGGTGCGAACTACGACGGTAGCGCCCATGGCGTTCTGACCAGCCGTCCTGGCGCGCTGAGCAACGACTTCTTCGTCAACCTGCTGGACATGGGCACCGTCTGGGCGCCGGTGGACGGCACGGCGGAAGTCTTCGAGGGCAAGGATCGCAAGTCTGGCGCGGCGAAATGGAGCGCCACCCGCGCCGACCTGATCTTCGGTTCGCACTCGGTGCTCCGCGCGCTGGCCGAGGTCTACGCCAGCAGCGACGCCAAGGAGAAGTTCGCCAAGGACTTCGTCGCCGCCTGGACCAAGGTGATGAACCTGGACCGCTTCGACCTGGCCTGATGCTCCTGCGCTAGAAAGAGAAAGCCCCGCTTCGGCGGGGCTTTTTCTTGTCAGGCGCGGTCGCGTTCGAGCAGCGGCTTGAGGAAGTGCCCGGTGTGCGAGGCGACGTTCTCCGCCACCTGCTCCGGGGTGCCGGTGGCGATGATCTGGCCACCTTTGGAGCCGCCCTCGGGGCCGAGGTCGACCAGCCAGTCGGCGGTCTTGATCACGTCGAGGTTGTGCTCGATCACCACCACGGTGTTGCCGTGGTCGCGCAGGCGGTGCAGCACATCGAGCAGTTGCTGGATATCCGCGAAGTGCAGGCCGGTGGTCGGCTCGTCGAGGATGTACAGGGTCTTGCCGGTGTCGCGCTTGGACAGCTCGCGGGACAGTTTGACCCGTTGTGCCTCGCCGCCGGATAGGGTGGTCGCGCTCTGCCCCAGCTTGATGTACGACAGCCCCACGTCCATCAGTGTCTGCAGCTTGCGGGCGATGGCCGGCACGGCGTCGAAGAACGCGCGGGCGTCCTCGATGGTCATGTCCAGCACCTCGGTGATGCTCTTGCCCTTGTAGCGGATCTCCAGGGTCTCGCGGTTGTAGCGCTTGCCCTTGCAGACGTCGCAGGGGACGTAGATGTCCGGCAGGAAGTGCATCTCCACCTTGATCACGCCGTCGCCCTGGCAGGCCTCGCAGCGGCCGCCCTTGACGTTGAACGAGAAGCGCCCCGGGCCGTAGCCGCGCGAGCGGGCTTCCGGCACGCCGGCGAACAGCTCGCGGATCGGGGTGAACAGCCCGGTGTAGGTCGCCGGGTTCGAGCGCGGGGTGCGGCCGATCGGGCTCTGGTCGATATCGACCACCTTGTCCAGGTGCTGCAGGCCGTCGAAGCTCTCGTAGGGCGCGACTTCGAGGGTGGTCGCGCCGTTGAGGGCGGTGGCGGTGATCGGGAACAGGGTGTTGTTGATCAGCGTCGACTTGCCCGAGCCGGACACGCCAGTGACGCAGGTGAACAGGCCGACCGGGATTTCAAGGTTGACGTTGCGCAGGTTGTTGCCGCGCGCACCCTTGAGCTTGAGCAGCTGCTTCTTGTTGCGCGGCGTGCGTTCGGCCGGAACGAGGATCTTCTGGCGCCCGGAGAGGTACTTGCCGGTCACCGAGTCGGGGTGGTTCATCACCTCGTCGGGGGTGCCCTCGGCGACGATCTGGCCGCCATGCACGCCGGCGCCGGGGCCGATGTCGACCACGTAGTCGGCGAGGCGGATGGCGTCCTCGTCGTGCTCCACCACGATTACCGTGTTGCCCAGGTTGCGCAGGTGGGTGAGGGTGCCCAGCAGGCGCTCGTTGTCGCGCTGGTGCAGGCCGATGGAGGGTTCGTCGAGGATGTACATCACGCCCACCAGGCCGGCGCCGATCTGGCTGGCCAGGCGGATGCGCTGGGCCTCGCCGCCGGACAGGGTGTCGGCGCTGCGGTCGAGGGTCAGGTAGTCGAGGCCGACGTTGACCAGGAACTGCAGACGCTCGCGGATTTCCTTGAGGATCTTCGCGGCGATCTCGCCGCGACGGCCGGTCAGGGTCAGGCTGGCGGCGTATTCGCTGGCTTCGCCCACCGGCATCGCGGTGATCGCCGGCAGGGTCCGGTCGCCCACCCAGACGTGGCGCGCTTCACGGCGCAGGCGGGTGCCATGGCAGTCCGGGCAGGGCTGGGTGCTCAGGAACTTGGCCAGCTCCTCGCGCACGGTGGCCGACTCGGTCTCGCGGTAGCGTCGCTCGAGGTTCGGCAGGATGCCTTCGAAGGGGTGCGCGCGCTTGACGATGTCGCCGCGGTCGTTGAGGTAGCGGAAGTCGACGTTCTCGCGGCCGGAGCCGTTGAGGATGAACTTCTGGTGCTCGGCGGGGAGGTCCTGGAACGGCTCCTCCAGGCTGAAGCCGAAGTGCGCGGCCAGCGAGCCGAGCATCTGGAAGTAGTAGACGTTGCGCCTGTCCCAGCCGCGGATGGCGCCTTCGGCCAGGGTCAGCTCGCCGTTGACCACCCGGCGCGCGTCGAAGAACTGCTTCACGCCCAGGCCGTCGCAGGTCGGGCAGGCGCCTGCCGGGTTGTTGAAGGAGAACAGCTTGGGCTCCAGCTCGCTGATGGAGTGGCCGCAGATCGGGCAGGCGAAGCGCGCGGAGAAGATCATCTCCTCGCCTTCTTCCCCGTCCATCGGTGCCACCAGGGCGATGCCGTCGGCGAGGTTGATCGCCGTCTCGAAGGACTCCGCCAGGCGCTGCTGCAGGTCGCCACGGACCTTGAAGCGGTCCACCACCACGTCGATGGAGTGCTTCTGCTTCTTGTCCAGCTTGGGCAGTTCGTCGAGCTCGTAGAGCTTGCCGTCGACCCGCGCGCGGACGAAGCCCTGGGCGCGCATTTCCTCGAACACCGCCAGGTGTTCGCCCTTGCGCTCGCGGATCACCGGGGCCAGCAGCATCAGCCGGCGGCCTTCGGGCAGCGCGAGCACCTGGTCGACCATCTGGCTGACGGTCTGCGCCTCCAGCGGGATGTCGTGGTCCGGGCAGCGCGGGATGCCGACGCGGGCATAGAGCAGGCGCAGGTAGTCGTAGATCTCGGTGATGGTGCCGACGGTGGAGCGCGGGTTGTGCGAGGTGGATTTCTGCTCGATGGAGATCGCCGGCGACAGGCCTTCGATGGTGTCGACGTCGGGTTTTTCCATCATCGAGAGGAACTGCCGGGCGTACGCCGACAGGGATTCCACGTAGCGCCGCTGGCCTTCGGCGTAGAGGGTGTCGAAGGCCAGGGAAGACTTGCCGGAGCCGGACAGGCCGGTGATCACGATCAGCTTGTCGCGCGGCAGGGTCAGGTCGATGTTCTTCAGGTTGTGGGTACGTGCCCCACGGATGAGGATCTTGTCCACAGCGGCCTCGCATGGCGGGCGAAAACCGTTGAGTATACGTTTCCCCGGCAGTACGCGGCAAAGTGGCGCGACTGTGCCGCTGGGCGGCAGGGCTGCTAGAATGCCCGGCTATTTTTCGGCGTCGGCGGCAGCCGGCCATCCGGGAACGGATGGGCACGCCATTGCGGGAGCACGAAGCACGCCCGCTCCAGTCATTCCCCTGAGGGACTTATGCACGATACCCACACTGAGCGCATGAGTGGCACCGAAACCCGCGCCGCCGTCGGCCTCTCCCTGGTCTTCGCGTTCCGCATGCTCGGCATGTTCATGGTCCTGCCGGTGCTGGCCACCTACGGCCAGGATCTGGCCGGCGCGACCCCGGCACTGATCGGCCTGGCCATCGGCGCCTACGGCCTGACCCAGGCCGTCCTGCAGATCCCCCTGGGCACGCTGTCCGACCGCATCGGCCGGCGGCCGATCATCGTCATCGGGCTGCTGGTGTTCGCCCTCGGCGCGGCCGTGGCGGCCAACGCCGACAGCATCTGGGGCGTGATCGCCGGGCGGGTGATCCAGGGCGCCGGGGCGATCTCCGCGGCGGTGATGGCGATGCTCTCGGACCTGACCCGCGAGCAGCATCGCACCAAGGCGATGGCCACCATCGGCATGAGCATCGGCGTGTCCTTCGCCGTGGCCATGGTCGCCGGCCCGGTGCTGACCCACCTGTTCGGCCTGCACGGGCTGTTCTGGTTCACCGCCGGCATGGCCCTGGTCGGCCTGCTGATGATCCTGTTCTTCGTGCCGACCCCGGACCACCGCCTGCAGCACCGCGAGTCCAGCGTGGCCGGCCAGGCGCTGCTGCCGACCCTGAAGAACCCCGACCTGCTGCGCCTGGATGCCGGCATCCTGGTCCTGCACGCAATCCTCATGGCCAGCTTCGTGGCCCTGCCGCTGGCGCTGGTCGAGCGCGCCGGGCTGCCCAAGGAAGAACACTGGTGGGTGTACCTGACCGCGCTGCTGGTGGGCTTCTTCGGCATGGTTCCGTTCATCATCTACGCCGAGAAGAAGCGCCAGATGAAACGCGTGCTGGCCGGCGCCGTGGCCACCCTGTTGCTGTGCGAGCTGTTCTTCTGGGAATTCGGCAACAGCCTCAAGGAACTGGTGTTCGGCATCATCGTCTACTTCACCGCGTTCAACCTGCTGGAGGCCTCGCTGCCGTCGCTGGTGAGCAAGGTGTCGCCGGCCGGCGGCAAGGGCACGGCGATGGGCGTGTACTCCACCAGCCAGTTCCTCGGCGCCGCCGTGGGCGGCATTCTCGGCGGCTGGATGTTCCAGCACGGCGGGCTCGACGGGGTGTTCATCGGCTGCGCGGTGTTGGCTGCCATATGGCTCGCGATTGCTGTTACCATGCGTGAACCGCCGTATGTAACGAGCATTCGCCTGCCTCTGTCCGACGAGGCCCTGCGCGATGCCGCGTTGGCCGAGCGTTTCAAGGCATTGCCCGGTGTGAGCGATGTGATGGTGGTCGCCGAAGAGGCCGCCGCTTATGTCAAAGTAGATTCCCAACAAGTTGATCGCACGTCCCTCGAGCGCCTGGCAGGCGCCGAGACGGCGACGTGCTGAAGCCTTTAGGAGAGCGTCATGGCCCGTGGGGTTAACAAAGTCATTCTGGTGGGTAACGTCGGTGGCGATCCGGAAACCCGCTACCTGCCCAACGGCAACGCGGTGACCAACGTCACCCTGGCCACCAGCGAGAGCTGGAAGGACAAGCAGACCGGCCAGCAGCAGGAACGTACCGAATGGCACCGCGTGGTGTTCTTCGGTCGCCTGGCGGAAATCGTCGCCGAGTACGTGCGCAAGGGTTCGCAGATCTACGTCGAAGGCAGCCTGCGTACCCGCAAGTGGCAGGGCCAGGACGGTAGCGACAAGTACACCACCGAGATCGTGGTGGACATCAACGGCAACATGCAGCTGCTCGGTGGCCGTCCGGGCGCCGGTGGCGACGACGCCCCGCGCGCGCCGCGCGAGCCGCAACAGCGTCCGCAGCAGGCCCCGCGTCCGGCGCCGCAGCAACAGCAGGCTCCGGCCCCGCAACCGGCCGCCGACTACGACAGCTTCGACGACGACATTCCGTTCTAATCGTCGGACCGGTCCGAAAAGGCCCGGCATTCCCACCAGGGGATGCCGGGCCTTTTTCATTCCTGCGGGCGATGCCCGCGAATCGCGCGCATGGCGCGCTCCTACGGGGGCGGGGAGCGGTGATCCGCGCCAATTCCGTGCCAGGGTTCCTCACGGTTTTCGCAAAAATCCTTTGCCGAAGCGGGTGTTTCGTTAGCTGGCTAATTAAGTGAATCTGGCTCCGCCTTGATGCAAGTCAAACAACGGAGAAAAACCGATGAGCGTAGTTGTCACTGAGCGCGACGAAGACCACAAATCCCGCGAATTCCGCGCCCTCGGCCGACGCTGCTGGGACGTGCACCAGCAGGGCCTGCTGGTTGGCGTGTTCCACAGCGAGCAGGAGGCCCACGCCTACCGCGAGAGCCTGGAGCGCGAGGAGGTTCAGCTGCACCCGGAGCGTTACTGAAGCCATCCTGGAGGGCTTGCTCGCGAACGGGAAGCGGGTTCGCGAGCAAGCTCGCTCCTACGGGAGCGCGATGGCTTCGGCTGCGGATCAGAACGCGTAGTTCACCGTGGCGGTGACGTTGCGCTTCTCGCCGAAGTAGCAGTAGTCGAGGTTGTAGCAGGAGGCCACGTAGTCCTTGTCCAGCAGGTTGTTGGCGTTGAGGCTGACGTCCAGGCCCTTCATGCCCAGCTTGCCGAGGTCGTAGCCGATGCGCGCGTCGACCAGGGTGTAGTCCGGCACGCGCAGGGTGTTTTCCTTGTCGGCCCAGGTTTCGCCGACGTAGCGCGCGCCGCCGCCGAGGCTGAAGCCGTCCAGCGGGCCGGCGTCGAAGGCGTAGTCGGCCCACACCGAGGCCATGTGCTTGGGCGCCTGGTTCGGGGTGTGGCCCTGGTTGCCGTCCAGCGCCTTGGTGTAGGTGATGTCGGTGTAGGTGTAGCTGCCGAGCAGCTTCAGGTTCCTGGTCGCCTGGATGTGCGCTTCCAGCTCCAGGCCCTGGGAACGGATTTCGCCGACCGAGGTGTAGAAGTTGTCCTGCGGCTCCTTGGTCGCCACGTTTTCCTGGGTGATGTGGAACAGCGAGGCGGTGTACAGGCTGTCGCCGCCCGGCGGCTGGTACTTCAGGCCCAGCTCCCACTGCTTGCCCTCGGTGGGCGCGAGCGGGGTGCCGTTCTGGTCGGAGTAGGCGTTGGGGTTGAACGACTCGGAGTAGCTCACATAGGGCGCGACGCCGTTGTCGAACAGGTAGAGCGCGCCGACGCGGCCGGTGAATTTCTTCCAGTCGTCGTCGGCCTTGCTGCCGCTGCTGCGGTTCTTGTCCTCGACGCTGACCCAGTCCTGGCGCATGCCCAGGGAGAAGCGCCAGTTGTCGAGGTCGATCAGGTCCTGGGCGTAGAGGCCGGTCTGCTCCAGGCGACGCGTGTGGTTGTCGTCCGGGTAGTAGCTGATGGCGTCGTTGCCGTACACCGGGTCGAAGGCGTCGAGCGGCGCGACCGAACCCGACGACCAGTCCACCGAGGTGTGCCGGCGCTGGTAGTCCAGGCCCATCAGCAGGGTGTGGCGGGCGGCGCCGGTGGCGAATTCGGCCTGGGCCATGTTGTCGATGATGTAGGCCTCCAGGCGCTCGCGGGCGCCGGAGAAGTAGCGGGTCAGCTCGTTGCTGGAGGGCGAGGTCCAGCCGTAGCCGTAGACCTGCGAGAGGCTCACGTCGGACTGCAGGTAGCGGAAGTTCTGCCGCGCCGACCAGACATCGTCGATGCGGTGTTCCAGCTGGTAGCCGAACATGCGCTGGGTACGGTCGAAGTCGTCCAGGCTCGGTTCGCCGTCGAAGAACTCGCGGTCGATCTTGCGGCCGTTGTGGTGGTACAGCGCGCCGTCGGCCGGCACGCCGCTGTGGTAGCCGCCGTTGGGGTCGTGCTGCAGGTAGCCCTGGAGGGTCAGGCTGGTGTCGTCGTTGAAGTCGATGGCCAGGCTCGGGGCGATGGCGTAGCGCTCTTCCTTGACGTGGTCGAACTGGGTGTCCGAACCCTTGCCCAGGCCGACCACGCGGTAGGCGACGCGCTTTTCCTCGTCCAGCGGGCCGCTGAAGTCGAAGCCCAGCTCCTTCTGGCCCATGTTGCCGACGCTGCCGGTGATCTGGTGGTAGTCCTCGTACAGCGGCTTCTTGCTGGTCAGCGCCACCAGGCCGCCGGGCAGGCTGCGGCCGTAGAGCACCGAGGACGGGCCCTTGAGCACGTCGATGCGTTCGAGGAAGTACGGGTCGACCTGCATCGAGCTGAAGGTGCCGCTGTCGCCCATGGCCTTGAGGCCGTCGAGGTAGACGTTGTCCACGCTGTTGTCGGCGAAGCCGCGCATGACGATGTAGTCGTAGCGGTTGGAGGCGCCGACCTGGCCGGTGAAGATCCCCGGCGTGTAGCGGATCGCCTGCTGCACGGTCTTCGAGGCCTGGTCCTGGATCTGCTCGCGGGTCACCACCGAAACGCTCTGGCTGGTCTCCAGCAGGGCCTTGGAGGTCTTGGTGGCGATCTGGCTGTGGGTGGCCAGGTAGCCGTCCTCGCTGCCCAGCGCGTTGCCCAGGGCGAACACGTTGCTCGATGGCAGCGCCAGGGCGTCCTTCGGCGCGGCCGCGCGCAGCACGTAGCTGCCGTCGCCCTGGTCCTCGGCTTCCAGCGGCGTGTCGGCGAGCAGGCGCGCCAGGCCCTGGTCCACCGAGTAGGTGCCGTTGAGCCCCGGCGACTGCAGGCCGGCGGTCTGTTGCGGGGTGGCCGAGAGGGTGATCGCGGCTTCGCGGGCGAAGTGGTTGAGCACCTCGCCCAGCGGCCCGGCGGGAATCGCGTAGGCGCGGCTGCGGGTGACGCTGGCGGCGTCGGCGGCCCAGGCCGCGACCGGCATGGCGCTGCCCAGGGCGGCGCACAGCAGGGCGCCGCGCACGGCTGTGGAGAGGCGGCTGGCGGGGGAGTTCGGGGCGGACGATCGAGCCTGGGCTGCACGCATGGAGGGGTATCCGTCAGGGCGGGAAATGAGAGGGTTTATCTCCATGCCGGGGCAGTGTGGGAAACCCGACAAAAATAATTCTCATCCGCGAAAAATGTTTCCGATGGTGCCCATGCGGCTCGCTCCTACAGGGAACGTTGGCGTCAGGTGCGGGCTTCGACGGTGATCCACCAGCCGCTGCGACGCTGCACGCGCACCGGCAGGGTGCGCGGCAGCAGGTCGAGGAGCTTGTCGGTGTCGTCCAGGCGGAATACCCCGGACAGGCGCAGGTCGGCGATCGCCGGGTCGCAGCCGAGGTGGCCGTGGCGGTAGCGCGCGATTTCGCCGAGGAAGTCGGCCAGGCGCATGTCGCGGGTGACGATCAGGCCTTCGGCCCAGGCGCCGTTGTCCATCGGCGTGGTGGCCTGCGGGCTGGCGCCGTCGGGGCTGACGCGAAAGCTCTGGCCGGCTTCGGCCACCCGGCTGGCGCTGCCGAGGCGGCGCGGGGCGATGGCCACCGCGCCGCGCTGCACGCCGAGCAGGCTGTCGGCTTCACCCTGGCGCAGCACGAAGCGCGCGCCCAGGGCTTCGAACAGGGCGTCGCGGGTGCGCACGCGCAGTGGCCGGCTCGGGTCGCTGGCGGCGTTGACGAGGATTTCCCCGCGCTGCAGCACCAGCAGGCGCTGGCGCGGGGCGAAGAAGACGTCGACGGCGCTGTCGGTGTTCAGTTGCAGTTCGCTGCCGTCGGCGAGGGTGAAGCGCTTGCGCTCGCCGACGCCGCTGGCGTAGTCGGCGCTCCAGCGTTGCCAGGGGCCGAGGTCGCGGCCCAGCCAGAGCGCGGAGCCGCCCACGGCCATCAGCGAGAGCAGTTTCAGGGCCTGGCGTCGTTGCAGGCGCTGGTTGCCTTTCTCCAGGGTTTCCAGGGCCACGCGGCTGCCCGGCACGCTCTGGTAGCCACCGCGCAGCTCATCGTTCAGCGACTGCACGCGTTGCCAGGCGAGCTCGTGCTCGGCACGCTGGGCGCGCCAGTGGGCGCAGGCTTCCTGCAATGAAGGGTCGGGGTTGCCGGCCAGGCGCAGCATCCACTGGATGGCCTGCTTGACCACCCGCGCCTCGGGCTGCATTTCGACGCTGGCGTTCATTCGGCGTAGCGCGCCTGGTAGCAGTGGTACAGCGCCTCGGCCACGTAGCGCTCCACCGAGCGTACCGAGACGCCGAGCTGCGTGGCGATCTGCGCATGCGGCAGACCCTCGCACTGGGCCAGCAGGAAGGCGCTGCGGACCTTGGGCTTGAGGCCGTCGAGCAGGCGGGCGATGTTCTCCAGCAGCTCAAGGAGCAACTCGCGGGTTTCCACCGACGGCACCTCGGCTTCCGGCAGCAGGGCCAGGGTTTCCAGGTAGGCGCGCTGCAGTTCCTCGCGACGCCAGTGGTCGATCACCAGGCCGCGGGCGATGGTGCGCAGGAAGGCGCGCGGGGTGCGCAGTTCCAGCAACTCCTGCTTGAGCAGCACGCGCAGGAAGGTGTCCTGGGCGAGGTCGGCGGCATCCGCGGCGTTACCCAGGCGGCTGCGCAGCCAGCCACGCAGCCAGCCGTGGTGGTCACTGTACAGCCGGTCGAGGTCGAGAGTGGAGGAGGCCATGGGCGCCGCAGATGAGGTAAATGATAATTTGTCGCATTTTCATCAAGGCACTGGCCTTTTGCAAGCGGGCGCCGAACTTCCAGGGACGTAGCCAACGCCCGGTCAACACTGGAACCGCCGGGGACCAGGGCCAAACGGCGGATAACGCCGTAGGCGTTATGCGCCCTACGCCAGGTCCTCCCCTGATGTAGGGCGCATGACCGTTCGCGGTTATCCGCCGCGTGGCCTGCCTCAGCGATACCAGCGCGGGGTGTAGACCCAGTCGCCGCCGCCGGCGCGGGGGAAGCGGCGGGTCAGCGACGAGCCGATGATGACCAGGGTGCGCATGTCGACCATTTCCGGTTGCAGCTCGCCGAGGGTCAGGCTGCGCAGCGCCTCGGCCGGGCGGCCGATGTCGCGGCCGAGCACCACCAGGGTTTCCGCCGCGCGGTGCCGGCGGACGATCTCCAGGGCGCGGCCGAGCTGCCAGGGGCGGGCTTTGGAGATCGGGTTGTAGAAGGCCATCGCCAGGTCGGCGGCGCCGGCGTGGTCGAGGCGTTTCTCGATGACCTCCCAGGGCTTGAGGTTGTCGGACAGCGAGATCAGGCAGAAATCGTGGCCCAGCGGCGCGCCGGCCTTGGCTGCGGCGGCCAGGGCGGCGGAGACGCCGGGCAGCACTTCCAGCTCGACGTTGTGCCAGTCCGCGTCGGCGCTCTCGTGCAGGGCCTCGACCACGGCCGCGGCCATGGCGAAGACGCCGGGGTCGCCGGACGACACCACCACCACCCGGCGTCCGCTGGCGGCCAGTTCGAAGGCATGGCGGGCGCGCTGCATCTCTTCGCGGTTGTCGCTGCAGTGGCGCACCTGGTCGGCGCGCAGCGGCTCGGCCATCTTCACGTAGGTTTCGTAGCCGAGCAGGTCCTGGGCTTCGTCCAGGGCGCGGCGCACCGCCGGGGTCATGTGTGCGGCGGCGCCGGGGCCGAGGCCGATCACGCTCAGGCGACCACGCGCTCGGCCTATGGCGGCGGCCTGTTCGGGCGACGCGGCGAGGCGCAGCCGGATGCCTTCATCCGTCGCCAGCACGTCCGGCAATGCTTCCGAATCGATGAAGCGCAGCGCCACGCCGAGCGCCTGGGCGGCTTCGGCCAGGCGCGTATCGGCCATATGGCGGCGCGGGGCGAGCAGGGCGGCGAGGGCGGCTTCGGCCAGCCCGGCCTGGTGCAGCGCCTGGCGGACCAGGGCGACGAGGTTGTCCACCGGCTCGGCCACTTCGGCCAGCAGCTGGCGCGGGTGGATCAGCAGTTCATCGCGCTGCGCCGGGCGCGCCGCGCAGGTCACCCGCACGCTGCGCCGGGCGTCTTCGGCCAGCGGCAGGCTTGCGCTGGCCAGCCAGGGCGCTTCGCCGTCGATGCGCAGGCTCTCGCCGCCGAGCAGGTCGGCGACGAAGCGCTTGCCCTGCTCGATGTCGGCCAGCACGTAGCCTTCCGGCGGCTCCAGCAGGCAGGTGCCGAAGCGCAGCTCGCCGCTGGTGGTGATGGCCGGCGCCACTTCCAGCGCGGCGGCGATCTCGCGGGCCAGGCGGTTGACCCCGGCCAGGCCGCCGAGCAGCGGCACCACGGCGCTGCCGTCTTCGGCCAGGGCCAGCACCGGCGGCTCGGCGCCCTTTTCCTGCAGCGCCGGCGCCAGGCTGCGGATGACGATGCCGGCGGCGCACAGGGCGATGATCGGGGTGTTGCTGCGGTACAGCGCGCGCAGGTTGTCGCCGAACTCCTGATAGGACTCGTCGACGCCCTCGACGCGGCCTTGCAGGCCGTGGATGCGCGCCTGTGGATAAAGCGCCTGCACGCGGCGGGCGGTGGCCAGGGCGCTGGCGCCGAGGATGACGATGGCGGGAGAGGCGTTCATCAGCCGCGCCACCTCTCACCGGGGATCACCACCATGGAGAAGTAGGGCGAAGCCATCGGGTCCACCTCGTCCAGCGCCACGATGCGTTGCTCGCGCATGGTCGCGCGCTCGACATAGTGCGCGCCGTCGTCGCGACCCAGTTCGCGGAGCACGCGGCGGACCTTGTCGAAGTTGCGCCCGAGCTTCATCACCACCGCCGCGTCGGCGCTGGCCAGGCGCTGCTTCAGCTCCTCTTCCGGCAGCACCCCGGAAAGCACCGAGAGGCTCTGGTTGCGGTACACCAGCGGCACGCCGAGCACCGCCGCGCTGCCCAGCATGGAGCAGACGCCGGGCACCACTTCGGCCGGGTAGCGCTCGGCCAGGCGGTCGTGCAGGTACATGTAGGAGCCGTAGAAGAACGGGTCGCCCTCGCAGATCACCGCGACGTCGCGACCGGCGTCCAGGTGGGCGGCCACCTGCTCGGCGGCGGTGTCGTAGAAGTCGCTGATGACGCTTTCGTAGGTCAGCGGCGGCTCCAGTTTCTCGGTGGTCACCGGGTACACCAGCGGCAGCCGCGCCTGGTTCTCGCCCAGGTGCTGCTCGATGATGCCGAAGGCGTTGCCGCCGTGGCCGGCGTGGTGCTTGGCCTTGGCCACGAAGTAGGCGACCACGGGCGCGGCTTGCAGCAGGCGCAGGGCCTTGAGGGTGATCAGCTCGGGGTCGCCGGGGCCGACGCCGAGACCGAGGAGGCGGCCAGTCATCATTCCACCTCCGTGGCCAGGGCGTTCACCGCGGCGGCGGCCATGGCGCTGCCACCGCGACGGCCGCGGACGATCACGTAGGGCACGCCACGGCTGTCGGCGGCGAGCAGGTCCTTGGACTCGGCGGCGCCGACGAAGCCCACCGGGAAGCCGAGGATCAGCGCCGGTTTCGGTGCGCCTGCATCGAGCATTTCCAGCAGGTAGAAGAGCGCGGTGGGCGCGTTGCCGATCACCACCACGCTGCCCTCCAGGTGTTCGCGCCAGTGCTCCAGGGCCACCGCCGAGCGGGTGTTGCCCAGCTCGCGGGCCAACGCCGGTACGTCCGGATCGTTGAGCGTGCAGATCACCCGGTTGTCCGCCGGCAGGCGCGCGCGAGTGATGCCTTCGGCGACCATGCGCGCGTCGCAGAGGATCGGCGCGCCCTTGGCCAGGGCCTCGCGGCCGGCCGTTCCGGCGCCGGGGGAGAAGCGCAGGTCCTGGACCACGTCGACCATGCCGCAGGCGTGGATCACCCGCACGGCGAGTTTCTCCAGGTCGGCGGGGATCGCCGAGAGGTCGGATTCGGCGCGGATGGTGGCGAAGGACTGGCGGTAGATCGCCTGGCCGTCACGGATGTAGTCAAGCATCGGGAAACACTCCGGGATCGCGCAGCCGGTGGGCGGCGTCGTCGAGGGTCAGGTGGCGCGCCAGCGGCTGGCCGAAGCCGGCGTGGCCGGTGGCGCGGCGGTAGAGGTCGTAGCGGCCGTCGGCGACGGCCAGCAGGGTCAGCGGGGCGACGTGGGCGGCGGCGCAGGAGCGCGGGCAGCCACACAGGTGTACGCCCGGCGGCAGCGGCGCGCGCAGGCGCTCGGCGAGGCGCAGGGCGTCGCCCTTGGTGTCGGCCAGGCCGCGCGCGCAGCCGCTCGAGCCGCTGCAGGCGATCAGCCGCGCCAGGGGTTGTTCGGCGGCGGTGAGCAGGCCCAGGCCGGCGAGCGCGGCGAGGGTCGACGCGGCGTATTCGGCCGGGACATTGGGCAGCAGCACGCCCTGCCAGGGCGTCAGGCGCAGGCTGCCGTCACCGCGCTGTTCCGCCAGGTCGGCGAGGGCTTGCAGGCGACGGCTGTCGAGACGGCCGAGGGCGAAGCCGGCGCCGACGCTGCACAGGCCGGGCTGGCGCTGTGGGCGAACGCCGAGCTGGGCGAAGGGCTCGACGGCGGCGCGGAGCCAGTTGTCCACAGCCGCGCCGCGTTGCAGGGGCAGGTCGAGGCGCGCCAGGAGTTCGTCGGCGGAGGTTTTCGCCAGCAGCTGGCGCATGCGCGAGATGCCTTCGCCGGCGAGGTCGAGAAACCGGTTGAGCAGGGCTTCCACCAGGGCCGGCACCTGCTCGCCGGCGACGGCGGCGAGGGCCGGGCGGTCGCCGGCGCGCAGCGGCGGGCAGCCGGCCAGGCCGAAGGCGAAGCGCCCGGCGTCCATGGCCGACAGCCAGATGTCATGGGGGTGTTCGAGCATCGCCAGGCTTTCGCCGCCGTCAAGCTGCACGGCGAACTTGGGCGACAGGGCGTGGAAGCGCGGGGTGTCCTGCAGCAGGTCGAGCAGTTGCGTGGCCAGTGGCGAGATGTCCCGGGCCTGGGCCGGGTCGAGGCCGGCGAGCGGGCTGAGCAGCAGGTTGCGCACATCGTCGGCGGCGGCCACGCGCGGGCCCAGGCCGGCGGCCAGCAGCACGGCGGGCAGCGCCGTTTCGGCGCCGGCGTGGACGCCGCGAATCTGCAGGTTGGCGCGGTTGGTCGCCTCCAGCACGCCGTCGGCGTAGCGCTCGGCGGCCTCGGCGATGGCGCGCGCGCCCTCGGCTTGCAGGCGGCCGCCGGGCAGCTTGATGCGGCAGATGCCTCCGTCGGCCGAGGCGACGATGCGCAACAGCCCCGGACAGGCCGAGGGACGGATTTCGACAGGGGGGACGACGGGCGGCTGGCTCGGCACAGGGTCACCATGGCTGGGTCGCGGTGACCTTGCGGGCGCCCACCGGGCAGCCTCACAACATCGATACACCCCGCTCGATGTTTGCACTCGCGACTGGTTTCGTCGGCAGGTCTCCTGGCTGGCAGGTCATGGTCCGACGCGGCCTTCCCGGTTTCCCAGTGGCCAATGACGCGTGGACTCGCTGCTTACAGTTGCGGGGGCAGCCGCGCTTGGATCACTCCCGCGCGTTCCCTCTTCGGCCCTGATGGGCACCGACGAAGGCTGTATTATGCCCGCTTTGCCCGACCCCTTGAAAACCCTGCCCGTCGGAACGCCCGGCGGCACGCTGTCGCAACCCGCGAGGAATCCCCATGAGCTGCTGGCTGACCATCGTAGGCATCGGCGAGGACGGTTACGCCGGCCTCGGCAGGAGCGCGCGGCGCGCGCTGCTGGGGGCCACCGAGGTGTTCGGTGGGCAGCGCCAGCTGGAGCTGCTGCCGCATTGCCTGACGGCGCGCCGCAGCGCCTGGCCCAGCCCCTTCGACCTGGCCCCGCTGCTGGCCCGGCGCGGCGAGCCGACCTGTGTGCTGGCCAGCGGCGACCCGATGTTCTTCGGCGTCGGCGCGAGCCTGGCGCGGCAATTGCCGGTGGAGGAAATGCGCGTGCTGCCGGCGCCGTCCTCGGTGAGCCTGGCCGCCGCGCGCCTGGGCTGGCCGTTGCAGGACGTCGAGCTGGTGTCGCTGGTCGGGCGTCCTCTCGCCACGCTGAACGCCCGTCTGCACCATGGCCGGCGCCTGCTGGTGCTGAGCAACGACGGCGGCAGCCCGGCGGCGATCGCCGCGTTGCTGCGCGAACGTGGTTTCGCGTCGAGCCGGCTGAGCGTGCTGGAGTACCTGGGCGGCGAGCGCGAGCGGCGCATCGACGGCCTGGCCGCCGACTGGTCGCTGGCCGAGGCCGCCGCGCTCAATGTGCTGGCGATCGACTGCCAGGCCGGCGCCGACGCCCGGCGCCTGGCGCTGACCCCGGGGCTGGCCGACGACGCCTACCGCCACGACGGCCAACTGACCAAGCGCGACGTTCGCGCGGTGACCCTCGCACGGCTGGCGCCGGAGCCCGGCGAGCTGCTCTGGGACGTCGGCGCCGGCTGCGGCTCCATCGGCATCGAGTGGATGCGCGCGCACCCCAGCTGCCGAGCCCTCGCCATCGAGGCCGACGCAGGCCGCCAGGGCCACATCGCGCACAACCGTGACGCCCTCGGCGTGCCCGGCCTGCAACTGGTGGCCGGCCGCGCGCCGGAAGCGTTAGAGGGCCTGGAGGCGCCGGACGCGATCTTCATCGGTGGCGGCGTCACCGTGCCCGGTGTCCTGGAACACTGCTGGGCCGCCCTCAAGCCCGGTGGCCGCCTGCTGGCCAACGCCGTGACCCTGCAGAGCGAAGCCGCCCTGGTGGACTGGCGCGAGCGCCACGGCGGCGAGCTGATCCGCCTGCAGGTGTCCCAGGCCCAGGCGCTGGGCAGCTTCGACACCTGGCGCGCGGCGCTGCCGATCACTTTGCTGGCGCTGCGCAAGCCATGAGCGGCAAGCGTGTGCTGCTGCTCGGCGGCATCGGCGAGGCGCTGAACCTCGCCCGTCACCTGGGCCCGGAGCACCTGTACAGCCTCGCCGGGCTGGGCAAGGTGCCGGACGACCTGGCCTGCCAGGTGCGCGTCGGCGGCTACGGCGGCGCCGAGGGCCTGGCGGCCTTCATCGCCGAGCAGGGTTACGACCTGTTGCTCGACGCCACCCATCCCTACGCCGCGCAGATCAGCCGCAACGCCGCCCGCGCCGCGCAGCTGGCCGGCGTGCCCTGCTGGGCATTGCGCCGCCCCGGCTGGACGGCTGGGCCGGACGACGACTGGCGCGAAGTGGCCGACTGGCCGGCGCTGATCGCCGCGCTGGCGCCGTTCCGGCGGCCGCTGTTCACCCTCGGTCGCGAGCCGCTGGAGCACCTCGACGAGATTCCGCCCAGCCAGTTCTGGACCGTGCGCTGCCTGCAAAGCCTGCCGGGCACCGCGCGCGCCGAGGTGCTGGGCGCGCGCGGGCCGTTCAGCCTGGACGGCGAGCGCGAATTGTTCGAGCGCCTGCGCAGCGACGTGCTGGTGAGCAAGAACAGCGGCAGCCAGGCCACCGAGCCGAAGCTGCAGGTGGCGCGCGAGCTGGGCCTGCCGGTGCTGATCCTGGCGCGGCCGGCGCTGCCGGAAGTGGATCGGCGCTTCGACAGCGTCGAGGCATTGTGGGAAGCATTGACGCCGCTTCTGCCGGGCGAATGAAGCGGAACGCTTTATCCGCCGACTGACCCGTTAATCCTTGCCTGTCAGAGCCCCTCTCCCCAACCCTCTCCCGCAAGCGGGAGAGGGGGCCGTTCGGCGTGGGCGGGTTGTCCGGCGCCAGCCGTCGCGTTCGCCGGGGGATCAGGCGCCGCCGCGATCGTCACCCGGTTCGGCATGGTTGCCGTGATCGTCACCGGCCTCGGCGTGCTGGCCGTGGTCGTCGCCGGGCTCGGCGTGATTGCCATGGTCGTCACCGGCCTCGGCGTGGTTGCCATGGTCGTCACCGGCCTCGGCGTGGTTGCCGTGGTCATCGCCCGCTTCGGAGTGATTGCCATGGTCGTCGCCGGCTTCGGAATGGGTGCCGCTGCGGC
>NZ_JARJLT010000024.1 GCF_029335315.1 Pseudomonas citronellolis | reverse complement strand
GTCCGCGGTTTAGACCAACCCGGCCTTCAGGCGCAGGCGCATGCGTTCGCCCTGGGCCAGGATCAGCCCGCCCGGGCGGTAGCCGGCGGCGCCGACGCAGAGGAAACGGTCCGCATCGCCCGGCGCCACCTGCTCCACCGCGCGACTGCCGGGGTGCCAGATGACGCTGCCGGCGCTGGCGTTCTTGTCGATGCGCAGGCGGCGCTGCCAGCCGGCGTCCTCGATCACCAGCGAACCGGTGTTGTACAGCACCTGCTTGACGGCGCCACGCGGCGTCCAGGTGTTGGGCAGCGGCGAGGCCGGGCGCTGCGCGCCTTCCAGTTCCATGCCATGGACCACGGTGCGGCGCAGCGAGCCCAGGCGCCAGTAGGGTTGCAGCGCGAAGCTGAACAGGCAGTCGCTGTCGTCCTCGTGATAGCTGGACAGCTCCATCTCCAGCTCGCGGCCGAGTCGCGCGTCGAGGCGCACGTGCCAGTCCTCGATATCCAGCTGCCAGCTGACCTGCACCAGGCTTTCGTCGGCGTGGGCATCGAGCAGCCGCCATTCGCGCTGGCGGGCCCAGCCGTGGGGCGGCCAGTCGGGCTCGCTGGGATGGCTGCCGAACCACGGCCAGCACACCGGGATGCCGCCGCGGATGGGCGCGGTGCTCAGCGCCGGCCATTCGCTGGCGCACCAGAGCATGGAGCGCTCGCCCTGGGGACGGAAATGCAGCAGCTGCGCGCCCTGCCTGCTGAACACCGCCTGGCACAGCGGGTGATCGATCAGCAGCAGGTCGCGGCGCTGGAAACGCACCCAGTCGAAGGGGCGCTTGGCGCGCATGGAATGGAAGAAGCGCTGCAGCGGATGCTCGAGCATTGTCCGGAGGTCCTGACTCAATCCCTTTCCCGGACTCTCCCGGGGCGTGACGTCTATGTAGTTTTACTACACGTCGGCGAAAAAAGCGCAGATTCTACCTTGAAAAGCATAGAACCCCAGCGTCCAGAATGGATTTTTTCGGCCATGGCCCTAGGCAGAACCGAGAGCCACTGGGTTCCCGCGTGCGCGGGAATGACGGGTGATGCGACGTCGTCCACGTAGGGCGCATAACGCCCCAAGCGTTATCCGCCGTGGTTCGGCACCGACGTTTCACCACCATCCAACAAAAGGCCCGCCCCGATGAGCGCGGGCGGGCCAAGTACAGCAACACCTCAGGAGCGAGGGGTGGAGCGGATCAGAAGCTGGACTGGATCTTCAGGCCGGCGACCAGGGCGTTGTCCACCTCGTAGACCCCGCCGGGATGCTTCACGTATTGCAGGTTCGGGCGCACAGTCAGCCAGTTGGT
>NZ_JARJLT010000249.1 GCF_029335315.1 Pseudomonas citronellolis | reverse complement strand
CGTGTGCGCAAGCCACGAGCGTCCGAAAGAATTGCTTGACGACCATAGAGCGTTGGAACCACCTGATCCCATCCCGAACTCAGTAGTGAAACGATGCATCGCCGATGGTAGTGTGGAGTTTCTCCATGTGAGAGTAGGTCATCGTCAAGCACCTATCCCAAAGCCCCTGATCAGCCTAGCTGGTCGGGGGTTTTGCTTTTGTGCGCGGAAAAGCCTGGGTTGTCCTCGGCGTCCGTCATGCCTGCGATTGCCGCCCGCTGCGGAACGCATCGCGGGCGTGGCCCGCTCCTACGGCGGTAGGACGTAGCGTCCGTGCGTTGAAAGGCGCTGGATTCCCGCGTTCGCGGGAACGACGGATCAAACGTAGGCGCCCCCGGCGTCATCCCCGCGAACGCGGGGACCCAGCGACTCTCGGACTTCCATCGGAAATGCCACGGCATCGGCTAGCGCAAGCGCTATCCGTGACCGAGTGTGGGCGTTGGAGGGGGAATTCCAGGGAGGGAGTGATCCCCCACCCGCAAGCGAGTGGGGGATCGGGTGGATCAGAGCTTGATCCAGGTGGCCTTCAGTTCGGTGTACTTGTCGAAGGCGTGCAGCGACTTGTCGCGGCCGTTGCCGGACTGCTTGAAGCCGCCGAAGGGCGCGGTCATGTCGCCGCCGTCGTACTGGTTCACCCACACGCTGCCGGCGCGCAGGGCGCGGGCGGTCTGGTGGGCCTTGGAGATGTCGCGGGTCCAGACCGCGGCGCCCAGGCCATACGGCGTATCGTTGGCGATGCGGATGGCTTCTTCGGCGTTCTCGAACTCGATCACCGACAGCACCGGCCCGAAGATTTCCTCGCGGGCGATGCGCATGGCGTTGCTCACACCATCGAACAGGGTCGGCTCGACGTAGGTGCCACCGGTTTCCTCCAGCACGCGCTGGCCGCCGGTAAGCAGTTCCGCGCCCTCGGCCTTGCCCGCTTCGATGTAGCCCAGCACCTGCTCCAGCTGACGACCGTCCACCAGGGCGCCGACGTTGGTTTCCGGGTCCAGCGGGTGGCCGGCTTTCCAGCCTTTCAGGGCCTCGACCACCATCGGCACGAACTGCGCCTTGATGGACTTCTCCACCAGCAGGCGCGAGCCAGCGGTGCACACTTCGCCCTGGTTGAAGGCGATGGCGGCGGCCGCGGATTCGGCGGCGGCCTGCAGGTCCGGAGCGTCGGCGAAGACGATGTTCGGGCTCTTGCCGCCGGCTTCCAGCCACACGCGCTTCATGTTCGATTCGCCGGCGTAGACCATCAGTTGCTTGGCGATCTTGGTCGAGCCGGTGAACACTACGGTGTCCACATCCATGTGCAGCGCCAGGGCCTTGCCCACGGTGTGGCCATAGCCCGGCAGGATGTTCAGCACGCCCTTGGGCAGGCCCGCTTCGATGGCCAGCTGGGCGATGCGGATGGCGGTCAGCGGCGAGCGCTCCGACGGCTTGAGGATCACCGAGTTGCCGGTGGCCAGGGCCGGGCCGAGTTTCCAGCTGGCCATCATCAGCGGGAAGTTCCATGGCACGATGGCGGCGACCACGCCCACCGCCTCGCGAGTGACCAGGCCGAGCTGGTCGTGCGGGGTGGCGGCGACTTCGTCATAGACCTTGTCGATCGCCTCGCCGCTCCAGCGGATGCTGTCCACCGCACCGGGCAGGTCGACGTTCAGCGAATCGCCGATCGGCTTGCCCATGTCCAGGGTCTCCAGCAGCGCCAGCTCTTCGGCGTGGGTGTCGAGCAGCTCGGAGAAGCGGATCAGCACGGCCTTGCGCGCGGCCGGGGCCTGGCGCGACCACACACCCGACTCGAAGGTGGCGCGGGCGTTCTGCACGGCCCGTTCGGCGTCGGCGGCGTCGCAGCTGGCGACTTTGGCCAGCAGGCGCCCGTCCACTGGGCTCAGGCAGTCGAAGGTGGCGCCGTCGGCGGCGTCCAGGTACTGCCCGTCGATGAAGGCGCGGCCCTCGATCTTCAGTTGGCTGGCACGGGCTTCCCAGTCGGCTCGGGTCGCTTGGGTCATGGTTCGCTTGCTCCTGCTGGTTGTCGTTGTAATGCCCCAAGGGGCGAATCCGGATAATACATCTGAGACCATATCTTATGGTTTTGCGAATGCCAAGCGCCGTGCCGCCGGTGCCGAATGGCACATGGCTTGCTGTAAGCTTTGCGCTCCGAGCGAACTGGCGTGCCGGGGCAAGGAAGCGAGCCCCGTGGCTCGTGGCGAAACCCCGACTACCCGAGGCCCCGGTCATGTTTCCCGAGATTGCAGCGGACGAACTCCAGCAGTGCGCGAAGACTATAGACGCTTCCATCCGTAACGTTTTCCAGCGGCTCGACGACATGGCCGCCGAGGTGGTGGCGATCTGGGAAGCGTGCGCGGCGTCCGGGCGCACGCCCGGAGCGAGCGATCTCGCCGCCCTGCGCCCGCGCATCCAGCGCAACCTGGCCAGCGAGCAATGCCGCATGCATGGCACCGGCGTGGTGCTCGAGCCCGGCGTGCTGGCCGATCGCGACATGTTCCTCGAATGGTGGCACCAGGGCCCCCGTGGCCGCGCCGTGCCGCTGTCGCTGAGCTTCGACCTGCGCAAGGAACACTTCTACGACTACCCGAACATGCCCTGGTACTCGCGGCCGCGCAGCAGTGGCCTGCCCTCGGTGGAGGGGCCCTTCGTCGACCTCTACGGCACCGACCTGTACATCCTCGCGTTCTCCATCCCGATCCGGGTGGCGGGCCGCTTCATCGGCGTGGCCGCCGCCGATATCGCCCTGCAGGCCTTCGAGCCGGTGCTGCTGCGCAGCCTCCTGCGCCTGGGCAATGAAGCGCTGGTGGTGAACGCCGAGGGTCGGGTGGTGGCGGCCAACACCGCCAACTGGTTCGCCGGCGACATGGCGCGCCAGGCGCTGGGCGCCGGCGAAGGCCAGCCACGGGTACGCGCGCTGCTGGAGTCCTCTTCGCTGTGGTCGGTGGTGGAGCGCCCGGTGAGCCGGCTGCATGCGCCCCAGTGACCTCGCCGAGAGTGCCAAAGCCGGCGCGGGCGGCTAGGCTAGAGCCCTCGAAGAGACTCCTGGAACGAGCATGAACGACGAATCCGCAAGCCTGCCCGAGCGCGAACCCCTGAGCGCGGTGGAACTCCGCGTCCTCGGCAGCCTGATCGAGAAGCAGCTGACCACCCCGGAAACCTATCCGCTGACGCTCAACGCGCTGGTCACCGCCTGCAACCAGAAGACCAGCCGCGAGCCGGTGATGGACCTCAACCCCGGCCAGGTCGGCCAGGCCCTGCGCCGCCTGGAAGGGCTGGATATGGTGCGCCTGGTCATGGGCAGCCGCGCCGACCGCTGGGAGCAGCGCCTGGACAAGGCCCTGGAGCTGGTCAAGCCGCAATGGGTGCTGCTCGGCCTGCTGTTCCTGCGTGGCCCGCAGACGCTCAACGAGCTGCTCACGCGCAGCATGCGCATGCACGATTTCGATGACACCGAAGAACTCCGCCACCAGTTGGAACGCCTGGCCGTGCGGGGATTCGCCGTGCAGCTGGAGCGCCAGCCCGGCCAGCGCGAGGACCGCTACATGCACCTGCTGGGTAGCGAGGCCGAGCGCGAGGCGGCGATCGCCGCCAGCGGCCGCCAGGCCTCCGCGCCGCGCGCCGAGCACAGCGTCCAGGACGAGGCGCGGATCATTGAACTGGAGGCCCGCGTGGCCGCACTCGAGGAGCGCCTGGCGCGCCTGGAGGCGGACCGCGACAGCGGCCTGGATTGAAACGCTAGCGGCCATGGACCCGGCCCGCGTAAGAATTCGTTAAGAATTCGCCCGCATAGTTCCGGGGTCGTCTCCATGGCCGTACAGGGGAGCCACCATGAGTCCTGGACCATCGCCGGCGCTGCTGGTTTCAGTGCTGTGCCAATTGTCCGAAAGCCAGCCGCGTTCGCTCGCCGAACTGAGTGGGCGGCGCGAGAACAACCTGCTGGCCATTCGCGAGCTGTTCCGCCAGGGGCGGATCACCGGGGTGTTGCGCGACGATCCGTTCGGCAACGAGGATGAGCACGGCCCGCTGCTGTGCGACGCCGAGCGCCTGCGTCTGCGTCGCCCCTACGCCTGCCAGGTGCAGGAGCTGCACGAGCAGACGCCGCTGCCGGGCCTGCTGAGCACCTGAGCCCGCGCTCCGGCGGAGCGCGGGCCGGCGCCTGGCCATCAGAAGAGGTAGTCGGTGGTCAGGAAGTTCGACTCGCGGCCCTGGATGATCTCGCTGATCAGCGCCTTGTTGGCGGCGTTGAAGCGGGTGGCCACCAGGGTGCGGATGGAGAAGGTGCGCAGTGCGTCGTGCACCGAGAGGGTGCCCTCGGCGGAGTTCTTGCGGCCGTTGAACGGGTAGCTGTCCGGGCCGCGCTGGCACTGGGCGTTGAGGTTGATGCGGCCGACCTGGTTGGCGAAGGCGTCGACCAGCCGGCCGACTTCCTCGGGATCGCTGCCGAACAGGCTGAGCTGCTGGCCGTAGTCGGACTGCAGCACATAGTCGATGACTTCCTCCAGCTCGCGATAGGGCACCACCGGCACCAGCGGGCCGAACTGCTCCTCGTGGTACAGGCGCATCTGCGCCGTCACCGGGCTGAGCAGCGCCGGGTAGAAGAAGCTCTGCCGCGCCTCGCCGCCGCCGGCGTTGATGACCCTGGCGCCTTTCTCCAGGGCGTCGTCCAGCAGCCCCTTGAGGTAATCCACCTTGCCTGGTTCGGGCAGTGGCGTCAGCGCTACCCCCGGCTCCCAGGGCATGCCCGGCTTGAGCTGGGCCAGGCGCGCGCTGAACTTGTCGAGGAACGGCTGCAGCACGCTGTCGTGGACGAACAGGATCTTCAGCGCCGTGCAGCGCTGGCCGTTGAACGACAGCGCGCCGGTGATGGCTTCCTCGACGGCGTTGTCCAGGTCCACCTGCGGCAGGACGATGCCGGGGTTCTTCGCGTCCAGGCCCAGCGCCGCGCGCAGGCGGTGCGGGCGCGGGTGCAGGCGCTTGAGGTCGGCGGCGCCCTTGTGCGTACCGATGAAGGCGAACACGTCGACCTTGCCGCTGGCCATCAGCGCCGAGACCGTCTCGCGGCCGCGCCCGTAGATGATGTTGATGACCCCTGGCGGGAAGCTGCTGCGGAACGCCTCCAGCAGCGGGCGCATCAGCAGAACGCCGAACTTGGCCGGCTTGAACACCACGGTGTTGCCCATGATCAGCGCCGGGATCAGCGTGGTGAAGGTCTCGTTCAGCGGGTAGTTGTACGGGCCCATGCACAGCGCCACGCCCAGCGGCACGCGGCGGATCTGGCCGAGGGTGCCCTGTTCCAGCTCGAAGCGGCTGGAGCGGCGGTCGAGCTCCTTCAGCGCCTGGATGGTGTCGACGATGTAGTCGCAGGTGCGGTCGAACTCCTTCTCCGAGTCCTTGAGGTTCTTGCCGATCTCCCACATCAGCAGCTTGACCACCGCCGCGCGCTGCTCGCGCATGCGCGCCAGGAAGCTTTCCACGTGCTGGATGCGCTCGGCCACGCGCAGGTTCGGCCACAGGCCCTGGCCGCTGTCGTAGGCGGCCACCGCGGCGTCGAGGGCGGCCAGCGCGGCCTCGGCGTCGAGCAGCGGGGTGCTGCCGAGGATGACCTGTTCTTCGCTGGCGGCGCCCTTCACGAAGATCGGGCTGCGCACCGGCGCCAGCGGGCCGTTCCAGCGGCGCAGTTCACCGCCGACCAGGTATTCGCGTTGTTCGACCGGCGCGTCCGGGCGCCAGGCCTCGGGGATGTCGGTGAGCGTGGGGAACAGGGTATCGAGGTTGTGGCTCATGGTTCCTCCCTCAGGAACGGGCGCCCGGAGAGGGCGGCCGACAGGAATGTTCTAGCGCGGATCGGGCTGAAGGTGAATCGTTTCAGCTCGCGTTTGTCGGAAGACCCGGCGCGGGCCGGGTTTCAGCGCGGTTTTTTCACCGGGGCGGCCTTGCTCGGC
>NZ_JARJLT010000248.1 GCF_029335315.1 Pseudomonas citronellolis | reverse complement strand
GGTACCTGACCCGTCATCCCCGCGAACGCGGGGACCCAGTGACTTTGGTGCCGTGTCTCGTCGTAGGAGCGCGCCATGCGCGAGCCTCACAGCTGTGCTACATGTCCCGCCGCCTGGTGCGCCCGCAGGTAGGGCAGCACCGCCGCCAGCAGCGGCGCCTTGAAGGCTTCCTGGAAGCGGTGGGCCATGCCGGGGATCAGCTTCAGCTCGGCGCCGCGGATGTGCGCCGCCACGTGCACGCCGTGCATCACCGGCAGCAGCGGGTCGGCGGTGCCGTGGATGACCAGGGTCGGCACGTCCAGGCGGTTGAGCAGGTCGACGCGGCTGGGCTCGGCGAGGATCGCCAGGATCTGCCGTTGCACGCCCTCGGGGTTGAAGGCGCGGTCGTAGGATTGCGCCGCCTGGTGCTGCAGTTGCTGGCGGTCGTCCTTCACCTCCGGGCTGCCGAGCGCGGCGAGCAGGTCGGCCTGCTGTTCGATGGCCTGTTCGCGGCTGTCGGCCTCGCGCCGCGCCAGCAGTTTCAGCAGGCTGTCGCTGGGCGCCGGCAGGCCCTGGGCGCCGGAGCTGGTCATCACCAGGGTCAGGCTGATGACCCGTTGCGGGGCCAGGTCGGCGACGTGCTGGGCGATCATCCCGCCCATGCTGGCGCCGAGCACGTGGGCACGCTCGACGTGCAGCGCGTCGAGCAGGCGCAGGGCGTCCCAGGCCATGTCGGTGAGGCTGTAGGGCGCGTTCACCGGCAGGTCGAGGCGGTAGCGGAGCACTTCATAGGTGAGGTTGGCGCTGGGCGTCGGCACCCGCCAGGCGCTCAGGCCGACGTCGCGGTTGTCGTAGCGGATCACCCGGAAACCCTGCTGGCAGAGGGCTTGCACCACTTCGTCGGGCCAGTGGATGAGCTGCCCGCCCAGGCCCATGATCAGCAGCAGGGTGGGGTCCTTCGGCGAGCCGATGCTCTGGTAGGCCAGGCGCACGTCGCCCAGGTCCACGGTCTCGGTGGCTACCCGTGGATCGCAGCGTTCGCCGGCAACACTGATGAGGGGCGCCAGGCACGTGAGCGCCAGCGCCAGCAGAAAAGCACGCATGAGAAAATCCGGAATGCAGAACCCCAGTGAAAGGCGATTCTGATGAATTTCCGTGCGTCGCTCTGCCACGTAACGGTGACACTTTGATGAAAGCTGCCGAACGGTCGCGGGCGTCGCCCGGCGGCGGGCGCGAAGGCCCGCCGCTGGCGTGTCAGGCCAGGCTGGCGAGGTCGCCGCGCAGCTCGCGGGCGGCGGCGACCATGTTCACCAGCGCCGCTTCGGTCTCCGGCCAGGCGCGGGTCTTCAGGCCGCAGTCGGGGTTAACCCACAGGCGCTCGGCGGGGATGCGCCGGGCCGCCTTGCGCAGCAGCGCGAGCATGTCTTCCTTGCTCGGCACGCGCGGCGAGTGGATGTCGTAGACGCCCGGGCCGATCTCGTTCGGGTAGTCGAACTTCTCGAAGGCCTCCAGCAGCTCCATGTCCGAGCGCGAGGTCTCGATGGTGATGACGTCGGCGTCCATCGCGGCGATCGACTCGATCACGTCGTTGAACTCGCTGTAGCACATGTGGGTGTGGATCTGGGTTTCGTCGCGCACCCCCGAGGCGCACAGGCGGAAGGCTTCGGTGGCCCAGTCCAGGTAGTGCCCCCAGGCGCTCCTACGCAGCGGCAGGCCTTCACGGAAGGCGGCTTCGTCGATCTGCACGATGCGGATGCCGGCGGCTTCCAGGTCGACCACTTCGTCACGGATGGCCAGGGCGAGCTGGCGCGCCTGGGTTTCGCGGGACACGTCCTCGCGCGGGAAGGACCACATCAGCATGGTCACCGGGCCGGTCAGCATGCCTTTCATCACCTTGTCGGTGAGGCTCTGGGCGTACTTGATCCATTCCACGGTCATGGCCTTCGGGCGGCTCAGGTCGCCGAAGATCACCGCCGGCTTCACGCAGCGCGAACCGTAGCTCTGCACCCAGCCGAAGCGGGTGAAGAGGTAGCCGTCGAGCTGTTCGGCGAAGTATTCGACCATGTCGTTGCGCTCGGCCTCGCCGTGCACCAGCACGTCCAGCCCCAGGTGTTCCTGGATCTGCACGGCGTGGCGAATCTCGCTGTGCATGGCCTCGGTGTACTCGGCCTGGCTCAGCTTGCCCTGCTTGAACGACTGGCGCGCCAGGCGGATGGCGGCGGTCTGCGGGAAGGAGCCGATGGTGGTGGTGGGGAACGCCGGCAGGTCGAGGCCGGCGCGCTGCTTGCCGATGCGCTCGGCGAACGGCGACTGGCGTTGCGCGTCGCCGGCCTCGATGGCGGCCAGGCGCGCCTGCACGGCCGGCTTGTGGATGCGCGGCGAGGCGGCGTGGCTGGCCTGCGCGGCGCGGCTGTGCTCAATAGCGGCGACGACCTCGGTGGCCTGCGGTTCCGTGGCGGCGCGCGCCAGCAGCGCGACCTCCTTGCACTTCTGCACGGCGAAGGCCAGCCAGCCCTTGAGTTCGGCGTCCAGCTGGTCTTCGCGTTCCAGGTCCACCGGGCAGTGCAGCAGCGAGCAGGAGGGCGCCAGCCACAGGCGCTCGCCGAGACGGTCGTGGGCGTGGCGCACGACCTCCAGGGCTTTTTCCAGGTCGCAGCGCCAGATGTTGCGGCCGTTGACCAGGCCCAGGGACAGCACCTTGTAGTTTGGCAGGCGGTCGAGGATGGTCGGGTACTGCTCCGGGGCGCGCACCAGGTCGATGTGCAGGCCGTCCACCGGCAGGTTCGCGGCCAGGCCGAGGTTGTCCTCCAGGCCGCCGAAGTAGGTGGCGACCAGCTTCTTCAGCGGCTCGCTCTGCAGCAGGTTGTAGGCGCGCTCATAGGCGTTCTTCCAGTCCTGCGGCAGGTCGAGGGCGAGGATCGGTTCGTCGATCTGCACCCACTCCACGCCTTGCGCGGCGAGGCGCCGGAATATCTGGCCGTAGAGCGGCAGCAGGCGTTCCAGCAGGTCGAGCTTGTCGAAGTCGCTACCTTTGGTCTTGCCCAACCACAGGTAGGTCAGCGGGCCGATCAGCACGGGTTTCACCTTGTGGCCGAGGACATGTGCCTCGTCGACTTCCTCGAACAGCTGTTCCCAGCTCAGCGCGAACTGCTGGTCGGCGCTGAACTCGGGGACCAGGTAGTGGTAGTTGGTGTCGAACCACTTGGTCATCTCTTGTGCATGGGCACCGCCGCAGCAGCTGTCGCCAGCGGCGCCACGGGCCATGCCGAACAGGGTGCGCAGGGTCGGCTTGCCGTCGGTCGGACGGAAGCGCGCGGGGATCACGCCGAAGGTCAGCGAGTGGGTCAGCACCTGGTCGTACCAGGCGAAGTCGCCCACCGGCAGCAGTTCGATGCCGGCGGCTTTCTGCACCTGCCAGTGCGCCGCGCGCAGGCCACGGCCGACGGCGCGCAGGCCGGCTTCGTCGAGCTCGCCGCGCCAATGCGCTTCGAGCGCCTTCTTCAGTTCGCGGTCGCGACCGATGCGGGGGAAGCCGAGGGAATGAGCCAGTGCCATGGCGGAAGTCTCCAATGCGGGATTTGATGGCGCACATTGTCGACAGCCAGCGCTTCATGAGACAAACTCAATCCATTCGCATTGAAATCAAGTTTTACTCATGTTGGAAGCGGCGCCATGCTCGAACTTCGTCATCTGAAAACCCTCCACGCCCTGCGTGAAGCCGACAGCCTGGTGGAAGCCGCCGAACGCCTGCACCTGACCCAGTCCGCGCTGTCGCACCAGTTCAAGGAACTGGAGGACCGCCTCGGCCTGCCGCTGTTCATTCGCAAGACCAAGCCGGTGCGCTTCACCAGCGCCGGGCTGCGCCTGCTGCAGCTGGCCGACAGCATGCTGCCGCAGCTGCGCGCCGCCGAGCGCGACCTGGCGCGCCTGGCCGGCGGCACCGCCGGGCGCCTGCACATGGCCATCGAGTGCCACAGCTGCTTCCAGTGGCTGATGCCGACCATCGACCAGTTCCGCGACGCCTGGCCGGAAGTGGAGCTGGACCTGGCCTCGGGCTTCTCCTTCGCGCCGCTGCCGGCGCTGGCGCGGGGCGACCTCGACCTGGTGGTGACCTCCGACCCGGTGGAGATCGCCGGCATCACCTACGTGCCGCTGTTCACCTACGAGGCGCTGCTGGCGGTGGACAACCACCACGCCCTGGCCAGCCGGCCCTACGTGGTGCCCGAGGACCTGGCCAGCCTGACGCTGATCACCTATCCCATCGACCGCGACCGCCTGGACATCTTCACCCGCTTCCTGGAGCCGGCCGACATCGAACCGGCGCAGGTGCGCACCTCGGAACTGACGGTGATGATGATGCAGCTGGTGGCGTCCGGCCGCGGCGTCTGCAGCCTGCCGAACTGGGCGCTGCACGAGTACAGCTCGCGCGGCTACGTGACCGCCAAGCGCCTCGGCGAGAAGGGCCTGTACTGCACGCTGTTCGCCGCGATCCGCGCGGACATGCTCGATGCGCCCTTCATGCGCGACTTCCTGCTCACCGCCAAGGACACTTCCTTCGCCACCCTCGAAGGGGTCAGCGCCGCCAAGGGCTGAGCCCGACCGGCGCCCGCCGGCTATGCTGAAGGCTCCACCGCCTGGGAGCTTTCGCCATGGGGTTGAACGATGCGGGCCAGCGGCTGCGCCGCGAATTGCTGAACATGGCCTTCCGCCACGAGGGCCTGGCCACCGACCTGAGTCGCAGCGCCGGGCAGTTGCCGGCGTCCCAGGCCGAGCACCTGGTGCGCATGGCCGCCTTTCTCCAGCGTGACGCCGAGCGGCTGATCGCCATCGCCGAACAGGTGCGCGGCGGCAGCATCAGCGTCGCCGACGGCCCCTGAGCCGGCGCCCGCCTAGGGCGCGTGCGGCGCCGGGGCCTGTTCCTGGGCCAGGCTCAGGCGGCGGGTGTGGAAGTCGTACTCGTACAGCTCGGCGTAGCGGCCCCATTCGATGGCCACCTTGAACACGCGCTCGGCCTCCTCGGTGTCCATGGACTCCTCCAGGCGGTCCAGCACGACTTTCTCGGCGATGCTGCCGGCGGGGTCGGCGCGCAGGCTCTCGAGGATGAAGCCGACCAGCGCCACGCGGCCCCGGCACTGCCGCGCGAACAGGTCCTGGCGCCGCGCCTGGCGGGCGGTGACGTAGTTGCGGCCCTGGCGGGTCAGGCTCAGGTCGCCGGCCACCAGCTGGGCCAGGCCGAGCAGGCCGAGGGCCTCGCACAGCGGGAACAGCACGTCGTCGGGCAGTTCGGTTTCCTCGGCCAGGTGCGGCAGGTCGGCGTGGCCGTTGAAGGGTTCGCCGGCGAGCAGCTCCAGCACGCTTTCCAGGCGCGCCACGTCGGCGTCGGGCAGGTGGTAGCCGAGTTCCACCGCCGGCGGCGCGCCGGCCGCGGCGACGGCTTCGGGGCGCTGGGTCATCAGCGCGTAGACCTCGTCGACCAGCGCGCGGACTTCCGCCGAGTCGGCGTTGCGCGGGCGCGGCAGGTCGATGCGCAGCTCCGAGCGCACCCGCCCCGGATCGCTGGCGAGGATGAGGATGCGGTCGGCCATCATCACCGTCTCCTCGATGTTGTGCGACACCACCAGGATGCTGCGGGTGGTGATGCGGTGTTCCTCCCACAGCTCCAGCATGTCGTCGCGCAGGGTCTCGCCGGTGAGCACGTCGAGGGCCGAGAAGGCCTCGTCCATCAGCAGCACCTCGGGGTTCATCACCAGCGCCCGGGCGATGCCCACGCGCTGGCGCATGCCGCCGGACAGCTCGCGGGGCAGGGCGCCGCCGAAGCCGGCCAGGCCGATCAGCTCCAGCGCGGCGTCGGCCAGCCGCGCGCGCTCGGCCGGGCCCACGCCCTGGGCTTCCAGGCCCAGCTCGACGTTCTGCTGCACGGTCAGCCAGGGGAACAGCGCGAAGGATTGGAAGACCATGGCTACGCCATCCACCGGCCCGTGGATCGGCCGGCCGCGGTAGTTCACCTCGCCGTGGTCGGCGCCGACCAGCCCGGCGATGATCCGCAGCAGGGTCGACTTGCCCGAGCCGGAACGGCCGAGCAGCGCGACTATCTCGCGCTCGTGCAGGCGCAGGTCGACGTGTTCGAGCACCGTGCGCGGCGTGCCGTCGGACGCCTGGAAAGCCTTGCCGACGGCCTTGAGTTCGATCAGGGGTTGGGCGTTCATCGACAATCCTCAGCGACGGTTTTCGGCGCGCAGGTACAGGCGCCGCCAGAAGAAGCGGTTGAGCAGCATCACGTAGATGCACATCACCCCGATGCCCAGGGCGATGCGGTGGAAGTCGCCGGTGTCGGTCATCTGCTTGATGTAGCTGCCCAGGCCGGTGGCGGTCAGGCTGGTGTCGCCCCAGCTGACGTACTCGGCGACGATGCTGGCGTTCCACGAGCCGCCGCTGGCGGTGATGGCGCCGGTGACGAAGCTGGGGAACACCGCCGGCAGGTACACCCGTTTCCACTTCAGCCAGCCGTGCAGGCCCAGGTTGTCGGCGGCCAGGCGCAGCTCGTAGGGAATGCTGGAGGCCCCGGCGACCACGTTGAAGAGGATGTACCACTGGGTGCCGAAGACCATCAGCGGGCTCAGCCAGATGTTCGGGTTGAGCTGGAAGTGCACCAGCAGCAGGACCACCAGCGGGAACAGCAGGTTGACCGGGAAGGCGGCGAGGAACTGCGCCAGCGCCTGGACCTTCTGCGACCAGCGCGGGCGCAGGCCGATCCAGATCGACAGCGGCACCCAGACCAGCGAGGCCAGGCCGATCAGCAGCATCACCCGGCACAGAGTGATCAGCCCCAGGCCGAGCACGTGCAGGGTCTCGCCCCAGCCGACGTCCTGGTGCACGAACAGCCCCAGGCGCACGAACGCCAGGGCGCAGGCCAGCACCAGCAGGGCGTCCCAGGCGCGCGGCCACCAGCCCGGCAGGCGCAGCCAGGGGCGCCGCGCGACGCGGCCGTCGTGGCGCTGCGGGAACCAGCCCATGGCGGCCTGGAAGGCGTCCGCCAGGCGCCGGCTGAACGCGCTCAGCCAGCGGCTGCGGCGGCCCCAGTCGAGCAGCCAGGAGCGCTGCGCGGTGTCGCCCTGGGACTCTTCGAAGCGGAAACGGTCGGCCCAGGCCAGCAGCGGGCGGAAGAACAGCTGGTCGTAGAGCAGGATGCCGGCGAGCATGGCGCCGATGGCCCAGGCGATGGCGCCCAGGTCGCGCTGGTCGATGGCCACCGCGATGTAGGAGCCGATCCCCGGCAGCTTGATGTCCTGCCCGGCCACCGAGATGGCCTCGGCGGCGACCAGGAAGAACCAGCCGCCGGACATCGACATCATCATGTTCCACAGCAGCCCGGGCATGGCGAAGGGCAGCTCCAGGCGCCAGAAGCGCTGCCAGGCGGAGAGGCGGAAGATCCGCGCGGCCTCGTTGAGCTCGGCCGGCACGCTGCGGAACGACTGGTACAGGCTCAGCGCCATGTTCCAGGCCTGGGAGGTGAAGATGGCGAAGATCGCCGCGCATTCCACGCCCAGCAGGTTGCCCGGGAACAGCGCGATGAAGGGCGCGATGGCGATGGCCTGGAAGCCCAGGATGGGCACCGACTGGAGCACGTCCAGCAGCGGGATCATGGCCTTCTCGGCGGCGCGGTACTTGGCCGCGATGGCGGCGAAGAGGAAGGCGAAGAGCAGCGAGAAGCCCAGCGCGGTGAACATCCGCAGGATGGTGCGCAGCAGGTAGTAGGGCAGGTACAGCGGGTCGAGGGAGATCGGCAGCGCCTGGCCGACCACGAACGGCCGGCTCATCTGCATGGCGCCGTAGGCGGCGAGCACCAGCAGGGCCAGCACCAGCGGCAGCAGGTACCAGTCCCAGCGATTCGGCGCGGCGTCCCGCAGACCTGGCGACGGGGTGAACTGGAGGGCCATGGTGGGTCTCTCGCGTCAGGGGGCGGGTGGCGGTCCGTGCACAACGAGTATGGCCCAGCGTTGCGACGTCGCCATGACGCGCGGGTGGGCCGTTGCGCAGGCGACTAAGTACGCGGAAAAGCTTAGGAATTCCTTAATCGCCGGGCGCAGCGCAGCCCTCAGCGGGTTTCCCGGGTCAGCTGCCAGCGGGTTTTCAGGGCGCGCAGGCTGTCGTCGCCGCGCATGCTCTCCAGCGCCGCCTGCCAGCGCGCGACCCGTTGCGGGTCGGTGGCGGGGGAGAAGGCGATGTAGGCGCCCTGGTGCATCACCGGCAACTGGTAATGCAGCTGCGCCGGATCGATGCCGGCCTCGCGGGCGAGGGTGGCGATGGTCAGGGTGTCGGCCACCACGAAGTCGGCGCGGCCCACGCGCAGCAGCTGCATCATCTGTTCCGGGCTTTCCACGCCGTAGACGTTGTCCAGGCCGCGCTGGCGCAGGTAGGCGTAGGGCACCCACTTGCGCGGCAGGACGATGCGCCCGGCACCGGGGGCCTGGGCCAGGTTCTGCAATGGCGCCGGCCGGGGGCCCATGGAGTAGAGCGCGACTTCCGCGTCCAGCAGGGGGCCGACCCACTGGTAGCGCGCCTCGCGCTCTTCCGTGCGGAGCACCGTGAAGGCCGCGGTGTCGGCCTGCGCGGCGGCCTCGCGCAGGGCGCGCAGCAGCGGCACCTGCTCCACATGCGGGGTGTCGCCGGCGCGCCGGGCCAGTTCCTCCACCACCTCAACGCCATAGCCGGCGAGCTGCTGGTGGTCGACGAACTGCAACGGCGGGTGGACGTCGGCGAGCATCCTCAGGTCGGCTGCGCTGGCGACGAGGGCGCAAGGCAGGAGCAGGCAACCGATCAGGAACTTCATGGCGCGACGACCTCGACAAGCAATGGCGGTCACAGCCTATCGGGTCGCGAGGTGTCTGTCTCGGGTGTTTGCGCCAATCTCGAGGTGCTTTGGACCCGATTGCCTGGCGCTCCGGAATCCGCCCGCTAGTGGTTCAGGCGCTGCGCTTCCGGGCCTTGCTTGCGCAGGATATGCACACAAGGCGAGCCGGCCACGGGGGTGAGCCGGTGGTGGCCGATACTGGTGAAGCCGATCGCGTCCAGCGCCTGGCGCAGCGCGTTGCACGGCTTCGTCTCGGCGGCCGCAGCGCCCTGGGTGTCGAACCCGCTGAACAGGATCACGGTGTCGCGGGTCACCCGGTGCAGCACCGCCAGGGTTTCCAGCGAGTCCTCCCGCCATTGCGGCAGTGAAATCAGCACGCAGTCCACCGAGCCGCGCTGCAGTTCTGTGTAGTCGGC